>CANQWO010000063.1 GCA_947627565.1 uncultured Clostridia bacterium | reverse complement strand
TTTATATAGAAGCTCCCTGCGGGAGGCATATCAAGGGCAAAGAATTTCCGTGAGGGGTTAAGAAAGTGCATCTCAGAGCGATTCGCCCACACCCATGTCTGCCATCAAAGACAACAAGCGCGAAGCGCAAATTGAGGGAAAAAACAAAAAGCGTGGTTTTTGTTTTTTCAGAAGATTATAGTTCACGAAATTCTTTATATAGAAGCTCCCTGCGGGAGGCATATCAAGGGCAAAGAATTTCCGTGGGTGGAGCGCCGCAATTCTCGCTCAGCAGCCCGGTGGGCTGTGAGCGGCGGCGCGACATGAGCGGTGGCCTCCGCGAAGGGGCCGCAGGCGGTCCCTGCCGCCAAGGCATCGCCCAGCTTACGGACAACAAGCGCGAAGCGCAAATTGGGGGAAAAAACAAAGAGCGTGGTTTTAGCTCCTCCCGGGGGAGGAGCTCCACCCCCTCCCTTGGGAGGGGGACTCAAAGGGGTGGGGAAAGACCATAGGCAGACCGCATGACATAAAACGCAGGGGGCATGTCTGCGATCGACCCCTCACAAAGACTTCCGCCCGCATCAAATCGAGAAATAAAAATCTTTTCAAATATAGGGATCAATCATGAAAATCACAGGGAAAGAACTCAGACAAACTTGGCTGGATTTCTACAAATCCAAGGGGCATACCGACATCGGCGCGGTCTCCCTCATCGGCGACGGCGCGACGGGCGTCATGTTCAACGTCGCCGGCATGCAGCCGCTCATGCCCTACCTGCTCGGCAAGCCCCATCCCGCGGGGACGCGGCTCTGCAACGTGCAGGGGTGCGTGCGCACCGTCGACATCGATTCCGTCGGCGACGCCTCCCACTTCACCTTCTTCGAGATGATGGGGAA
Organism: uncultured Clostridia bacterium; assembly: GCA_947627565.1. Lineage (GTDB taxonomy): Bacteria > Bacillota > Clostridia > Christensenellales > Borkfalkiaceae > Gallimonas. Next base: position 1,680 of record CANQWO010000063.1, on the reverse strand, counting down.
TTGGTCGCTCGGCGACTACTTCAAAAAGGAGAAGACGGCGTGGACGTTCGAACTCCTTACGAAGGTCTTCGGTCTCGACAAAGACAAGCTCTGCACCACCGTCTTCGCGGGCAACGCCTCCGCGCCCCGCGACGAGGAGACGGCAAACCTCCTCATCGGGCTCGGCATCAAGCCGGAGCACGTCTTCTATCTCCCCAAGGAGGACAACTGGTGGGAGCTCGAGGGCACCGTGGGGACGCCCTGCGGCCCCGACAACGAGTGGTTCTATCCGCTCGACGCCGAAAAACCCGATCCCGTCTTCCCCGCGGATTACGTCGAGATCGGCAACGACGTCTATATGCAGTATAAGAAGACGGAGACGGGCTATGAGCCGCTCGGCCGCGGGAACGTGGACACGGGATTCGGGTTCGACCGCATGCTCCTCTTTCTGAACGGCCTCGACGACGCGTATCTCACCGACCTCTTCACGGCCGTCCTGCAAAAGCTCGAGGAGGTCTCGGGGAAGAAATATGCAGACGGCGGGGAGGATCGCCGCGCCATGCGCATCATCGCCGACCACACCCGCACGACGGTCATGCTTATCGGCGACAGAGACGGCATCGTGCCCTCCAACGTCGGCGCGGGCTATATTCTGCGCCGCATCATGCGGCGGGCCATTCGCTATTGCCGCAGGCTGGGCGTCTCCTCGGAGGTGCTCTCGGACGTCGCCAAGATCTATATCCATGAGGTCTATAATGAGGCCTATCCCCTCCTGCTCGAAAAGGAGGACTACATCCTCGACGAGATCAAGAAGGAGACGGAGCGTTTCGAGGCGACTTTGGTCACGGGGATGCGCGAATTTGACAAGTGCATCCAGGGCATCGCGCGCAAGAACGAGTTCATGAAGAGACAAAATCCCGCCTACGTCGATGAGACGGTCATCGGCGGCAAGCAGGCCTTCCGCCTCTTCGATACTTACGGCTTCCCACTCGAACTCACCGAGGAACTTGCGGCCGAGCAGGGCCTCACCGTGGACAAGGCCGGCTTCGAAGCGGCGTTTGAAGAGCATCGCGAGAAGAGCCGCGTCATCCAGAAGGGCGAGGCCAAGGGCGGCCTCGAGAGTCATTCCGAGATGGCCGTGAAGTATCACACCGCCACCCACCTCCTCAACGCCGCGCTCAAGACCGTGCTCTCGCCCGACTGCAATCAGAAAGGGTCCAACATCAACGACGAGCGCATGCGCTTCGATTTCAATTTCGAGCGCGCCATGACGCCCGAGGAGATCAAGGCAGTCGAGGATCTGGTCAACGAAAAGATTCGGGAGGACATTCCCGTCGTCTATCGCGAAATGAGCCTCGAAGAGGCGCGTGCCGAACACTTTGTCGGCGTCTTCGATTCGAAGTACGGCGAAGTGGTCAAGACGTATTCCATCGGCGACTTTTCCAAGGAGATGTGCGGCGGCCCGCATGTGGAGCACACGGGCGTTTTGGGACACTTTAAGATCGTGAAGGAACAGTCCTCGTCGGCCGGCGTGAGACGCATTAAGGCGGTGTTGGAGTAAATTCATTCACGAAATTCACGAAAAGGTTCACGAAATTCTTCATATAGAAGCCCCCTGCGGGAAGCATATCAAGGGCAAAGAATTTCCGTGGGTGGAGCGCCGCAATTCTCGCTCAGCAGCCCGGTGGGCTGTGAGCGGCG
>CANQWO010000062.1 GCA_947627565.1 uncultured Clostridia bacterium | reverse complement strand
ACGGCGATTACAAGAAGTATCTCGACGGGGAACGCGGCGATCTGCAGTTGCTTTCCGGCAAGCTCATGGAAGCAGTCCAGACCATCTTCATGACAAACATCCTCGGCGTGAGCATGGAAGAGTTGGATAGCTTTAATCAAAACCTCTCCAACATTGTCATGTTGGCCGGCGGCGAGAATTTGCCCTCCTCCTTTAATCCCGGGGAATTTGTTCCCTCCGGAGATTATTCGGACGTATGGGGCGACAGCAAACTTTTGCAGCAGTTCAGAGATCGCATTCATGAGGAACTCAGCAAGCCCGAAGAGCTTGAGAAATATCTCGACGGCCAATACGACGTCCTCTTGAAATACGCCATCGGTTCCTATGTCGAACACAAGGGCGGCGAGCTCACGGAAGATGAGCAGAAGAAGGTCTCCGGTGCGATCCAGGAAGTTGTCACCTCTGCGAAAGATAACGCAGATAAACAACTTCAAGATCAAATCGATGAGCTCGAAACGACCGATCCTCAAAAAGCGGAACAGTTGAAAACGCAGAAAGCGGAGCTCAACAATAAATACGAAGAGCAGAAGTATGATCCCGAAAATCCCGAGAGCGGCAGGCTCAGCGGGATCGTGCAGGAAGCCGTCGATGCCGGCGGTGTGCCCCAGATCACGGTTCCCGAGATCGTCGGCGCGTTCACTGCCATCAAGATCGACGGCGAAACGCTCTATGCCAATGAAGTCGGCGAAGACGGCCAGAACGGCGTCAATCTCTCCACGCTTCGCTCTCTGCTCGGGCGTCTTCCCAAACCCGGTGAACTCGCCAACTACACGGAGCAGCAGTTCAAGGAGTTCTTCAAAGTCGATAGCATCGTCATCGAGACGACGTTCGGCGACATCGAATTTTCCTTTACCTTCGGGTTCAAGGGCGACACCACGGCGATCAAGAATGCGGCCGCGTTCATTGCCCGCCATGTCGACGTCGTCGTAGACGGAAATAGCATCAGCATCAAGGTGCGGACGTCGGAGACGGTCACCCGTGCGCTCAAGAAGCTCGCCGAGTCCACCCGCTTCACCGATAAGCAGAAGAATCTCGTCTTCTCCGTGTTCGGGATGACGGTCGACGAAATGTATGGGAAGGTCACGAACTATTCGTTCGATGAAGTGCTGAACTTCCTCAAGAGCGTCGATTATAAGCACTGGTTCGCCCAGTTCATGGACGCGGAATACCTGAACGGTTTCTGCGGCGAATATCTCGAGGAGGCCCTCGGCCGTCCGCTTGTGCAGCAGGACATCTACGACTTCGTCGATAAGGTGTATGGCTTCTTCGCAAAGAGGCTTTCGCCGATCTCCGAAATGACGGTCGGAGAAGTCGAGCAGTGGCTGAAAGATACCATCCCCGGCTTCAGCAAGCTGGTCAAGGATCCCGCCAAAGTCACGAAGGCCGCAGATGCTCTCCTCAAATTCGCGAAGAAAGTCGATTGGGACGCCTATGACGCAAAGACCATTCGCGAACTTCTGAATGATCCCGAAAAGGACGTCAACGGCACGATCTACGGCTATATCGGTGATCTCCGTTCCTACGAAGAATATTACGACCAATTCCTCGACTTTGTCGAGAAACTCTATCATCACGTTCCCGAATCCTTCAAAGACGGCTCGATCGTCGGCCTCTACAAAGAAGACGGCAAGTTCTCCTATGCGGGGCATCACACCGTCGACGTCGTCGGTGCGATCGGGAAGGCGATGGATTATTTGATCGGCCGCGGTTGGATCTCCGAAGATTGGAACCAATACGTGGAGATCGTCGTCGGTTCGCACGATCCGTTTGATTTCGATCTCTCGGTCGAACTCAGCGTTCCTCACCTGCACAAGGTCTCTTATAAGGTCAACGGCGAAGTTGTCCGCGAGGGCTTCCTGCCCGAAGGCGTCAACGGAAAGACGGTCGCCATGTTCTCCGATCTCCCTGAGATCGAAGGCCACGCAGTGCTCGGCTGGCTCGACGCCGCGAGCGGCAAGCTGTATGTGAGCGAGACTGAGACCAATTATCTCGCGGCCATGCCCGATACCGACGTTGTGCTCGTGCCCGTCACCGATTTCACGCTCACGCAGAAGGTAGACGGCAATGAGGGTGCGGAGCTCAAGGCCACCTATTCCGCAAACGCGACGCATACGCTCTCCTTCGACGTCCTCGGCGCGTTCGAAGATACCCAATATACATATCAATGGTATAAGGGCACCACGAAGCTGGAGGATAAAACGGATGCCGAGCTCGTGCTCCAAACGGTTGCCGAGAGCGGGGACTACACCGTTGTCGTGACCGATCCATCCACGGGCTACTTCGTGACGTCCAAAACGTTCATCGTCAAGATCGCGAAGCAGGTAATTTCCGCGGCTGCTGAATGGACGGTCGATGGAAAGGCCTACGATGCGAAAAATCCTCCTTTCTATAACATGAAAGAGCATACGGTGGCGTTCAAGAACATCACGGTCGAGTCCGACGATGCGCTCACCGATGCGATCTTTGAGAAGAAAGAGCTTGCGCAACTTCCTGCGGGACAGGATCGGATCACGGTAAGTGAATTTGAGAACAAGGTCGAGAAGCTCCTGCTCACGCTCAACGAGGAGAGTTTCGCAAACTACGCGTTTGAGGGCGGCAAGCAGCAAGGCGAAGTGACGTTTGAATGGAACATTCAACGACTGCTCGTGACATTTACGAAAGTCGACCTTGAAGCAGAAGGCGCGACAAAGGCCGAGACCGAGGAAGGATTCCTTACTTATACTTATACATATAAGAATGAAGACATCACGGTGAATTGGGTCGTTGAATTTGAGACCAACGATGGTCAGACTTGGGAACTTGAAGAGCTCTTCATTCCCGAAATGATCCCGTCGTTCACGCATAAGGATGTGGGTACTTATAATGTCATGTGGATACCGTCTACGGCGGTAATGATGAGCGACGATTATCCCATGCAACCCGAGTGGACAAAGTCCGGATTTATGGAGTTCATGCAGTCCAAAGTTGAGGATTTTGATCCAAA
>CANQWO010000061.1 GCA_947627565.1 uncultured Clostridia bacterium | reverse complement strand
GCGGCTTCTCCGTAAAATCTACGGAGAAAACGAAAAAAATTGTCTTGGGAACGGAGGGGTATAAAATGTCAAACGAAAAATTACAACTGCCCAAAATCGCTATGGGCGCATGGGCTTGGGGCAACGACGGAACGTTCGGGGGAACGCTACTTGCCGACGCGCTCGGCTTGCAGATCGTCCGCGGTTGGGAAAAAGAGATGAAATGATTGCGTTTATCAGGGAGCGGACCGTGAAAAAGTTTGTATTCATTTTAACGGCGATCATGCTGTGCCTTGCCTTTGCTCTCTCCGCTTGCGGGAAAAACGGGATCGCACAGGAGACAACAAACGAAAACGATCAGGAGACAGAAATGACGGATACGATCTATTTGACGGTCGGGAGCCATAAAATTTCCGTAAAACTCGAAAAAAATGCTGCGACGGCGGCGCTCGTCGAACTTTTGAAAGCGGGCGATCTTGCCTACACCGCGCACGACTACGGCGGGTTTGAAAAAGTCGGAAGTTTGGGGCATTCCCTTCCCCGCGAAGATCGGCAGATGACGACGGAGGCGGGCGACGTCATTCTCTATTCGGGCAATCAAATCGTCCTGTTCTATGGCAGTAATTCGTGGAGTTATACGAAGCTCGGGAAAATGCAGGGCTCCGCGCGCGAAATCCGGGAAATTCTCACGGAAAGCGACCCCATTGCGGTAAAAATAAGTTTGCAATAAACTTCGGAGGAAAAGATTTATGAAGAGGAACGTTTTGGTGATTTCGTCAAGTTTCAGGACGAGGGGCAATTCGGCAAGGCTTGCCGAGGAATTTGCGAAGGGCGCACGCGATGCGGGGAACGAGGTCGAGTTGCTCTCCCTGCACGACAAGACCATCGCCTTTTGCCGCGGGTGCCTTGTCTGCCAAAAGACGAAGCGGTGCGTCATTGACGACGACGTCAACGAGATCCGCGAAAAGATGCTTCGCGCGGACGTCCTCGTGTTCGCAACGCCCGTCTACTACTATGGCGTAAGCGGACAGCTCAAGACCCTGCTCGACAGGTGCAATCCGATGTATGCCGACGACTATCGGTTCCGCGAAGTCTATCTGCTCTATACGGCGGCGGAGGACAGCGACGACGCCAGGATGCGCACGTTCGCGAATTTCGACGGCTGGCTCGTGTGCTATGACAAGGCGACCTTGACGAACTATGTGTTCTGCGGCGGCGTGGACAAAGTCGGCGACGTCGAAGGGAGGCCCGAGCTCGCCGAGGCCTATCGGATGGGAAAGACCGTATAAATTTTGCGGAAAGGGAGCGGATCATGAAAAAATTTGTATTGATTGTAACGGCGATCGTGCTGTGCCTTGCGTTCGCGCTCTCCGCCTGCGGCACAAACGATACGAATCAAGAGGACGGCGACTACTATACCGTCACGTTCGATTCTCAGGGCGGAAGCAATGTGGAGAGCCGGCGCGTTCTCGCAGGCAATCCCGTCGCCGCGCCCGCTTCTCCCACGAGAGAAAATTTCGACTTCGACGGGTGGTATAAGTCGGCAGAAGAAAACGCGGAAAGGTGGAATTTTTCGACCGACCGCGTAAACGAAAACATCACGCTCTACGCGCATTGGACAGCAAACGAGGCACCCATGCCCACGATGACGCTCACGTTTTCCGAGAAGGGCGACGGATTCGTCGTCACGGGCGACGAGGGGCAGGCGGCAAATATCGTGATCCCGGAGGAGCACAACGGCGCGCCCGTCGTCGGCATTGCGGACAGCGCGTTCGGCTATGCACAGCACAAGTCGGAGATCCTCTCCGTGACCATACCGGACTCAGTCACGGAGATCGGCAAGAATGCCTTCCACAATCAGAGTGCCCTCGTATCGGTGAACATCGGCACGGACAGCAACCTTCAAAAAATCGGCAACAACGCCTTTTCGGGCAACAGCGCGCTCCGATCCATCTATCTCCCCGCCCGGCTTTCGGAGCTCGGCAACGACGTGTTCAACAACTGCGGCGGCCTAAATACGATCACCGTCGCGGCGGCAAACACGCGCTATTCGGGCGCGGGGGATTGCCTCATCGATCTTACGACGCACACCCTCCTTCGCGGAAGCAACAAAAGCGTCATTCCCGAAACGGTGCAAACGATCGGCGTGGCGGCGTTCCGCAGGGCCGCTTTGACGACGCTCACCATTCCGACGACCGTCACTTCCATTGAAAAATACGCGATCTCCGACAGCGCAATTACAAAAATCGTCTACAAAGGCACCTCCGAGGAATGGGATTCGCTCATAAAGGCGTCGTCGAAATATTGGAACATGGGCAACGAACATGTGGAGATCGTCTGCACGGGCACGCAAACAAGTCATATCCTCGTCGCCTACTTCTCGGCAACGGGAACGACGAAGGGCGTTGCGGAGAAGATCGCAGCCGCAACGAACGGAACGCTCCATGAGATCGTGCCCGAGGTCCCCTATACCGCCGCCGACCTCAATTACAGCTCCTCTTGCCGCGCCAATGACGAACAGAACGACCGCACCGCCCGCCCTCAAATTGCAAGCTCCATTTCGGACATGGGTGCCTTCGACGTTGTCTTCCTCGGCTATCCCATCTGGTGGAGCAAAGCGCCCAAGATCATTTATACCTTCCTCGAAAGTTACGAATTTGCGGGCAAGACCATCGTGCCCTTCTGCACCTCGGGGAGCAGCGGAATTGCCGCAAGCATTCCCGAAATTCAGGCCCTCGCAAGCGACGCAAATTGGCTTGCGGGCGCGCGGTTTGCAGGAAATACTACGCAAAATGCCATTCAAACTTGGCTGAACGGCCTGACGTTTTAAGCCGTTTCGGCACAAGGCCCCCATGTAAGCGGTCGCATAGGACGGCCCCTTGCCCCCTTCCCAAGGAGGGGCAGGGGGTGAAAAAAAGAGCAGAGGAAGTTCCCCTGCTCTTTTCGTCTTTCTATTGGGTTGCTTTTGGCGATTCCGAAGGCTTACCCTCGGACATGGTACCCGCGTCTTCCGTCTCAGTGCCGTTTTATGTCCTTGAAACCAAGCCTGCGGAGGATCAGCGGACAGACCGCGGTCACGCCCGATTTCCGTCGGAAATGTACTGCGCCAGCAAGTCCCGCGCGTAGACGCCCTCGCCCAGCCGCGCGACCTCCGTAATGTTGTTGGAGCGGTACGTCGACGTGTAGCTATCGACAATGATGTAATAATCCGCGTTGTCCGAGACGTCGGCGGACGAAATCGAGGAAAAGACGTGATAATTTTTGTTCCGGCTCGCGCTGAGGAATTTGGACTTCAGATCCCGCCCCTTGATCTTCCCCAACACGATCTCGTTATCGAAGGGCAAAATGGAGAAGAGGTCGGCATACGTCACCTTCCCGGCCGCAAGATCGTAGGGACTGCGCGTTTTCAGATACCCGCCGCCGGCCACGATGTCATATTCGCCCCACACCTCGCTGCCCTTATTATAATACAGCTCGGCCACCTTTTCGACAATGCTACTCGAGGACCACTTCGCGGAATTGTTGCCCAAAACCTCGGTATACGGGTCATCTTGGAAATATTTC
>CANQWO010000060.1 GCA_947627565.1 uncultured Clostridia bacterium | reverse complement strand
CGATTCGTTTCATCGGACAACAAGCGCGAAGCGCAAATTGGGGGAAAAAACAAAAAGCGTGGTTTTTGTTTTTTCAGCGAAATAGGATTTTTGGCCTCATTTCCCATACCCATGTCCGGAATCATTCCTTCGTGAAACGCCCCACCCCCTTGCCCCTCCCGAGGGAGGGGGCAAGAAGCAACACCGAGAAGAGCGCCTCCTTGGGGAGGAGCTGTCACGAAGTGACTGAGGTGGGGGTTCCTTCCCTCTCACTCGCTCCGCGGGAGCTTCCCTTCCCCCTTCACCGCCTTCGGCGGAGCTTCCCCCCTTCGGGGGGACGCCTTCCCTCGCTGTCCCCCATCCATGGGGGAAAGTGGCCGAATTTTATGAGGCCGAAAGGGGGTGGAGCGCCGCAATTCTCGCTCAGCAGCCCGGTGGGCTGTGACACTCTGACATAAAACGAAGGGGGCATGTCTGCGATCCCCCCCCCTCGGCGCGCCGCGTAGCGGCGCGCTCATTTTCGTCAAGCGCACGCCAAGGTGCCATTTTGCTTTTACCCGTTCGGACTTGATCTTGATTTTAGAGTTATGATATAATTGTTTATGCGGTTTGAATGCCTCTTCAATAACTTTTCCCAACTCTACGGACCGTGGGTTGTTTTAGAAGAAACAATGTGCTACTATGGAACCATAAGGAGTGACGCGTTATGGAACAAATCAAAATCGGACAATTTTTGAAAGCGACCCGAAAAGAGAAAAAGTTAACGCAACGTCAAATTGCGGAAAGTTTGAATATCTCCGAAAAAACAGTTTCAAAGTGGGAAACGGGTAGCGGGTTGCCTGAGGTGAGTTTGATGTTGCCGCTTTGTAATCTGCTTGGTATTAGCGTAAATGAACTTTTGTCCGGGGAAAGACTTGATGAAACACGATATGATCAAAAAGCAGAGCAAAATATCATAGCCATTGGCGCAAAAAATAAGGGAGCGGAAGATTTATTGATAAGCGAATATATGGAAAAATGCGTACTGCGAAACTTCATTGCAAATTCAGAGGATATTGGATCACTACAAAAATTCTATTGTCCGAATATGCCGATAAAGGCAATCGAAAAAATGATAGGAGATTGGAATTCGCTTGACTATCAAGGCAAATACTTTGAAATGTTTGCAATCGTACAGGCTGAAAAAGTTGTCGGTACTCTTTCATTATATGAACATTCAAAGAGTGTTGTTTCCATTGGCATTGAGTTGTTTTTGGGTTATTGCAGAAAAGGATACGGTACGATTGCCATGAACAAGGCACTTGATATTTGCAAAGAAAAGGGATATAAACTTGTTTATCAGCAAGTACGCGCCGATAATATCGCAAGTATAAAACTTCATCACAAAGTTGGGTTTGAAACGGATAATTATATTTACAAAAATCAAAAAGGGCACGATGTGATTCTGTTTTTCAAAACGTTGGACTAAATTTCAATTCAGCGGAATACAAAGCAAGCGGGGGCTGTTTGTCCTCGTTTTTTTCTATGCGTCCCCCACTGTTCCCTCGGTCAGAGGAGAACACCATGACATAAAACGAAGGGGGCATGTCTGCGATCCCCCCCCCTCAGCGCGCCGCTGCGCGGCGCGCTCATTTTCGTCAAGCACCCGCTAAAGCGCTATTTTGATTTTGCCCTGTTCGGGCTTGATTTTATTGCGGCGCTATGCTATAATCATATTATGTAAACGAAAATTTCGCGCAGAAGTGAGAAAATTGCCGTTTTGAAACGTTATATAAGTAATAGGTGTTTTATGAAAAAGTTGTTGTCTCTTGGTGTATTGCTTATGGGAATTGTTTTATCAATTTTTTTTGTTGGCTGTTCCGAAGAATTGCCTTACCATACCGAACTTTATGGTAATGCCGTATCATGGATCAGGGAAGATTTTCAAACCGAAAATCCTGTCAGGGTCGCAGGCTTTTCCGATGTCGAAGATGACAAGCAATATCCCAAAACAAGGACTTTTATCGTTTCCGACGAAACGGAATATGAAAAGATATTTTGGGATGATATTGCCGAATTGGATGTGAATCTCTCGGAAAAAATGCTCATCGTTTATACGTTTTCGATAGAATATGTCCGCCCCGCAAAGATCTCCAAGATGCATTTGGACGGCGACGTTTTGACGGTGGAATATGAGATAGAGCTGATTCCGGGAACGGGAAACGCGGTGAGCCCCTTTCAACGTTGGTTTATCTTGAAGTTGGATAAAATAAATTTCTCATCTGTCAACTTCGTGGAGCGGTAATTTTGTCCCAAAGAAAGCGAAGGGCTGTTTGTCCTCGTTTTTTTCTATGCGTCCCCCACTGTTTCCTCGATCAGAGGAGAACAACATGACACAAAACGAAGGGGGCATGTCTGCGATCTCCCCTCAGCGCGCCGCGTAGCGGCGTGCTCATTTTCGTCAAGCGCCCGCCAAAGTGCCATTTTGATTTTACCCGTTCGGGCTTGATTTTATTACGGCGCTATGCTATAATCGTATTATGTAAACGAAAATTTCGCGCAGAAGTGAGAAAATTGCCGTTTTGAAACGTTATATAAGTAATAGGTGTTTTATGAAAAAGTTGTTGTCTCTTGGTGTATTGCTTATGGGAATTGTTTTATCAATTTTTTTTGTTGGCTGTTCCGAAGAATTGCCTTACCATACCGAACTTTATGGTAATGCCGTATCATGGATCAGGGAAGATTTTCAAACCGAAAATCCTGTCAGGGTCGCAGGCTTTTCCGATGTCGAAGATGACAAGCAATATCCCAAAACAAGGACTTTTATCGTTTCCGACGAAACGGAATATGAAAAGATATTTTGGGATGATATTGCCGAATTGGATGTGAATCTCTCGGAAAAAATGCTCATCGTTTATACGTTTTCGATAGAATATGTCCGCCCCGCAAAGATCTCCAAGATGCATTTGGACGGCGACGTTTTGACGGTGGAATATGAGATAGAGCTGATTCCGGGAACGGGAAACGCGGTGAGCCCCTTTCAACGTTGGTTTATCTTGAAGTTGGATAAAATAAATTTCTCATCTGTCAACTTCGTGGAGCGGTAATTTTGTCCCAAAGAAAGCGAGGGGCTGTTTGTCCTCGCTTTTTGCATAGAAAAAGACCAACCTAACTCGGTTCGAATTAGGTTGGTCGTGGTGCCGCTGGTATCTTCGCCTGCGGCTCCATGGCTTTTGCTCCGCCTCGCGCGGGCTCCGCCCTCCCTTGGCACCAAAAAAACGCCCCAAATGGGCGCTTTTTTGGTGCCGCTGGTCGGGCTCGAACCGACACGGTATCGCTACCGAGGGATTTTAAGTCCCTTGCGTCTGCCAATTCCACCACAGCGGCGTGTTATGTAATCAAGTTGATTGTCCCAAACCGTTTGATTTTCAAAGCAAGGGACTTAAAAAACAGGGCTCCCGCAAAAAGACGAAGTATTTTTGCGGGAAAAGGAGCCGCAGCGGAGCACCCATGCCCTTTGCGCTTGCGCAATGGGCTCCACGGCGGAGCTTGCGGCGACGCGCGTCTGCCAATTCCACCACAGCGGCGTGTTATGTAATCAAGTTGATTGTCCCAAACCGTTTGATTTTCAAAGCAAG
>CANQWO010000059.1 GCA_947627565.1 uncultured Clostridia bacterium | reverse complement strand
AAGGGAATCGATGGGAAAGGCGGAGAAACGCTCATCATGCTTCATAAGGGCAGTAGCGTAAAGGTGACTTATGATCCCAAGAAGGTTGTAACCTGTAATACCTTCAATGAAACAAGCTATTCGAATTGCACAGCGGATATTGGCGAGACAACAATGGAATTTACCGGTGGAGCAACGTTCAGCTATATGAGCTTTTCTGCCATGGAAATTACAGTACCTACCCATAATGTTGCTTTTGCGATCCCCTACAATTTCCAAATCAAACTGAACGCCGGAACAGCGCAAGAAGGCGCAGAGGAAGATTATAACCAATATTCCACGCGATCTGCATTTGAGATTTTGCCCGGAGCCTCCGTAACGGTTGGAGCGGGAGCCACACTCACGCTCAATGCCGATGCGTATATTTTCGATAGTCTTGTTTCGCCTGTTTTGGCGCATAAATACTATCCAACGGCGGCCGAATTGAAGGCCGCGGACTATTCGCAAAGCGGCAACCTCATTGTCAACGGCACCCTTATAATTAAGTCACAAAGAATAACATGGGATCTTGAACAAGGCGATTTTAATGCACAGGGTGGAAAAAATGTAACAATGCTCGGAATTGTGCAAACTTCGGGAATAGGTCAGGTCATAATCGAAGAAGGTGCAAATTTAAAAGGAAAAATCGTCGATGGTTCGGAAGAGAAAAATTCTTACTTCGCTTATACCACGACGGCGAGGGTGTGGGATGCGGTGCATGGCGGCTTTGGCAATCTCGAAGCAGGACATACTTACACCGCGACGGGCGGCACGGCGTTTACGCTCTCGGGCATCAAATACGCCACCGTGCCGGGCGGCGAAATGAATAATGAATTGAAATTCGGCGAGTCCGGTCAAGGCATGGTAGGCTCGTGGAAGGTGGAGCATGTGGGCGATGGCCTGCCCGGTCACAAATTTAATTGGGATCAACTTACGGAGGACGACAAGGACTTCAAGGGAGCGAAATATAAAGAAGTCAAGCATCTTTGCAGCGAGCTTGGTTGCGATGCAGGCGTCGTATTGCTGAACATGGAAGGCTTCGAAGCCGCAAAGTTTGCCGCGACATATCGAGGCACGGAGTTCTCTGTGGAAGAAATCGCGGCGATTTTCAGAAAGTATTTCCTTGAAGCGGGTCTACTCAATTATTTCGAGGTGAAAGTTGAAAACAATAGCGGCTCGATTACGCAATACGCCGAAAGTGGCTACGACGTGACGGTGGAGCTTGACCGCGGGTATTTTGTCGGCGGCGACGGCGGTGAAGCATCGCGCACGTTCACCTTCACGGTGGAGAAGTTTGATATCTCGACGCTCGACAAGAGCGGGATTGAAAGTGCAATCAAGGCGGAGGACTTCACCTATGACGGCACGGAGCAGAAGCTCGACGACGCGACGGAACTCGTGCCGCTTCTGAACGCGGCGCTGAAGAAGGCGAACGTTGAAGGAACCATTTCGTACAGCGGAATTAAGTGGGCGAACAACACGAATGCGGGCACGAACACAGCGAGTGTGACGATCACAGGCAACAGTAACTTTGAAGGCACGCTCACGGTCAATTTCTCCATTGGGAAGGCAAAGCTGACTGTGGAAGTCATTGACAAGACCAAGACGTATGACGGAACCGTTTGGGCTGATGTTGACAAGGCAGCGCAAGGCAAAGATTTCACGATTGCGGCGGACGGCGGCAAAATTTACAACAGCGACGACCTCGGGCTCAAACTCACGGTCGAAAACGCGGGCAAGGATGTAGGCGACTATACCGTGACGGGCGAGGCCACCAATTCCAATTACACTGTGACGGTGACGCCGGGCACCTACAAGATCACGCGGGCGGAGCTTACGCTCACAGTGACGAAGGAACAGAAACACACTTACGGTCAATCGCCCAACGCGCTCACGTTTGGGATCGAGGGCTTCAAGGGCAGCGACACCGAGGAAGCATTGAAGGAACTCTTCGAGCTGAAGTCGGAAGGCCACGATCAATGGGCGGATTATCAGGCGACCGGCTACGACATTACGGTTTCACTGAAGAACGGCGGGACGGAAGTCACGGATAACTTTGAAGCGACGGACGGTGCGCTCAAGAACTACACAGTCAAGCTCGTGAGCGCAAAGTACACTGTTGAGAAGCAGAGCATCGATGGCGCGACGTTCAAGGTTACGACGGCTTACACCTACGACGGGAAGGAAAAGAAGCCTACCATGTCCGAGATCGAGGTCGAGTGGACGGGATATGGCGACACAGACCATGCGGGGCTCAGCACGCAGTTTGAGAAGTTCACGACGGATAAATATCAGAACAACACGAACGCGGGCGCGGGCGAGGCCACAGTCACGCTCACGGCAAGCGGCAACTTTACAGGTACGGTGACGGTCCACTTCAATATCGCGAAAGCGACGATCACAAGCGTGAAGGTGACGAGCGGCCAACTCACCTATGACGGAACCGATCAAACAGGCAAGGTAACGCTCACGGTCAAGGCGGGCACGCTTACGCTTGACACGGGGGACTATACGGTTTCCTACAAGCACAACGTGAAAGAAGATACTGCGGTGAAGAACGCGGGCGAGTACACCGTGACGGTTGCGCTCACCGAGGCGTGCAAGAACTATCAGCTTGGCGAGGTGACGACGGCCACGTTCAGCGTAGCCAAGGCGACGCTCACGATTACAGCGGATGATAAGCAGTCGCCCAAGGATGAGGAGATCGTCGCTCTCACTTATCAAATTTCGGGTTATGTGAACGGCGAAAGCAATCTCTTGGACGAGGCAAAGATCGCTCTTACTACCAACGCCAATAAAGCCTTGGTGGGAAGCAATTATGTGATCACGGTCAAATACACCGGCACCGAACCCGAAAATTACTCGGTTGCTACAAAGGACGGGAAATATATCGTTGTAGAGCCGTTGTTCAGGGGTATTCATTTTGATGACGTGACGGCGACATATGACGGCGAGCAACACTCTCTCGCGTTGACGGGATTGGAAACCATTGAGGAATATGATCCGCATACGAGCTACGACGAGGAAGGCAAGTTGCGTGCGACGAACGTTGGGACATACACGGTGACCGTGACGATCACGGCGACGCTTGACGGGCAAGAGTACACTTACACCAAGCTGGCGACGCTCACGATCGAGGCGCTTGAGATCACGATGACGCTTGGGAAGCAAACGGCGACGTACAGTGGCACCATGCCCGCGGTCAGCTCGGAAGCGAAGCAGTACACGGTGACGGCCGAGCGCAACGAGAATGCGGCGGAACTCTTTGCGGGCGACGTGGAAAAAGGGCTCAGTGTGACGCTCGACTTCGCCAACAAAGGCGGGACGTGGAACGCCGGGAGTTACGAATTAACCGCAATCCTTGTCGGCACGGGTGCGGGAAACTACAAGATCACTACCATTGACGGAAAGGATAAATTCGAGATTGAAAAGGCAAGCCTTACGGTCACGATCGGAAGTGCGAGCCAAGAATACGGCGCGTCGGAAAGTGGTGCGCTCAGCGTGACGCTCCAAGGCGTGAAGAACAATGAAGACGACGAAATCAAGGCGGCCATCAAGCTCAGCACAGAGGCAACGCAGTGGTCGGAAGTCGGCAACTACAAGATCACGGCGGCGT
>CANQWO010000058.1 GCA_947627565.1 uncultured Clostridia bacterium | reverse complement strand
TAGCGATGAGTGGAGTCGAACCGCTGACCTATCGGGTATGAACCGATCGCTCTAACCAACTAAGCTACATCGCCATATGGTTGCGGGGGCCGGATTCGAACCTGCGACCTCCGGGTTATGAGCCCGACGAGCTACCTGGCTGCTCTACCCCGCGATATGATTCGGTATGCACCGAATAGCTTATTCATTTTAACGGAATCCATGACATTTGTCAACTGTTTTTGCATGAAAAAGTAATTTTTCCGAAATATTTTCCCGCCGCCCGGACGGCTCGCCCTCCTCTTCCGTTCCGCAAAATTTGGGTATTGACTTCCGCCCGAAGCCATAGTATAATAGAATCGGAAAAAGTTGATAAGGAGGCATATTTTGAAACCCATCTATATCCCGGAACCGTTCCGCATCAAAAGCGTCGAGCCGCTCAAAATGCTGACGCGGCAGGAACGCGAAGAAAAAATCGCCGCGGCGGGCTATAACGTCTTCTCGCTCGCTTCGGAAGACGTCTACATCGATCTCCTCACGGACAGCGGCACAAACGCGATGAGCTCCGCCCAATGGGCAGGCGTCATGCTGGGCGACGAGTCCTATGCAGGCGCAAGCAGCTACTACCATGTCCAAGAGTCGGCGCAACAGATCTTCGGCATGCCCTACGTCCAGCTCGTCCACCAGGGCCGCGCGGCGGAGAAAGTGCTCCTCCCCGTTCTTCTGCAGGGCAAAAAATATGCCATCTCCAACATGCATTTCGATACGACGCGCGCGCACGTCGAACTCGCGGGCGCCCGCGCCATCGACTGCGTCGTCCCCGAGGCGCTCGATACGACGACCTATTTCGATTTCAAGGGCAATATGGACGTCCCCCGTCTCGAACAGTATATTCATGACCTGGGGGCGGAAAACATCGGCGTCATCATCATGACGGTGACCAACAATTCGGCGGGCGGCCAGCCCGTCTCCGTCGCCAACATCCGCGAGACGAGCGCGGTGGCGCACAAATACGGCATCCCGCTCATGATCGACGCGGCGCGCTATGCCGAGAATAGCTATTTTGTCAAACAGCGCGAGACGGAATTCAAAAATTGCCCCATCGCGGACATCGTGAAAGCGATGTTCCAAGAGGCCGATTGCTTCACGATGAGCTCGAAAAAGGACGCGATCGTCAACATGGGCGGTCTCATCGGCTGCCGCGACAAGGCGCTCTTCGAGCTCATCAAGCAGCGCACCATCTCGTTTGAGGGCTTTGTGACCTACGGCGGGATGTCGGGCCGCGACATCGAGGCCCTCGCGATCGGGCTCAAGGAGGGCGTCGACGAAAACTATCTCCGCTATCGCATCGGGCAGATGGAGTATCTCGCCGGGCGGCTCGAAGAGGGCGGCATCCCCTTCCAGAGCCCCGTAGGCGGACATGCCGTGTTCGTCGACGCCAAAAAACTGCTCCCCCACATCCCCTATTACCAGTTCCCCGCACAGGCGCTCGCCATCGAGCTCTATCGGGAAGCGGGGATCCGCGCCTGCGACATCGGGTCCTACATGCTCGGCAACGACCCCGACACCGGCAAACAGCTCGAGGCGGAATTTGAATTTACGCGCCTTGCCATCCCGCGGAGGGTCTACACGCAGTCGCATCTCGACGTGATCGCCGACGCCCTCCTCAACATCAAAGAGCGGGCCAAAGAGATCAAGGGATATAAGATCGTGGAGGAACCGCCCATTCTCCGGCACTTCACGGCAAAGCTCGCGCCGCTCGATTGAGGTCGGACGCGCGCATAAAGATGCGCTCTCTGCGCACCGATCGCAGACATGGTATGGCCGTTTTGCGTCTAAGCGCGATTGAACATTTGATAAGAAGCCCGTCCGGCGAACGCCGGACGGGCTTCTCGGTTTCTCTTCGAAGTTCCGAATTATTTGGTGCCGAAGAGGCGGTCGCCCGCGTCCCCGAGCCCGGGCAATATGTAGCCGTGTTCGTTGAGGCAGCGGTCGAGCGTGGAGACGTAGACGGGCACATCGGGATGCGCCTTTGTGAACGCCTCGAGCCCCTCCGGCGCGGCAATGATCGACATCATCTTGATTTGCCGGACGCCCCGCTTCTTGAGTGCGGCGACGGCGTCGACGGCCGACCCGCCCGTCGCAAGCATGGGATCGACGACAAACACCGTCTTCTCCTCGATGCCGTCGGGCAATTTGAAGTAGTATTCGTGCGGTTCGAGCGTGTTTTCGTCGCGGTACATGCCGATGTGTCCGACGCGGGCCGTCGGGAACACCTTATGGACGCCGTTCACCATGCCGAGGCCGGCGCGCAGAATGGGTACGATGGCCACGCTCTCCTCGGGGAGACGGAATTGCAGCGTCTTCTCGAGCGGCGTCTCCACTTCCACGGGAACGAGATGGACGTCGCGCATCGCCTCATACGTCATGATCGTGGTGATCTCCTCGATGAGCTCGCGAAATTCTTTCATTCCCGTGTGCTTGTCTCTGAGAATGGAGACCTTGTGCTTGATCAGCGGATGATCGAAGATGAAGACGTTGGGATATTGATTCATAAGAAACCTCCTGAGGAAATTTTCGGAAACGCCGTCGCGGCGATCATAGGATATCGTGCATGACAGGCAGATAGAAGAGCGATTCGATCTCGTCGTCCGCCGCGAAGGAGAGCAGCCACATCAGCTTGCAGACGGCGGCCTCGAGCGTCATGCTCCCGGTCTCCAGGACCCTGCCGAGCTCTTTGAGGCGGCCGCCGACTTCGTATTTATCGAGAGCGCTGCCCTCCCGCTCGACCTGCGTCGTAAACACCGCCGTTTTGCCGAGCTGCAAAAAGGACGTGAGGCGCGCCTCCCAATCGCCGTATTCGGGCAGGCCGCCCGTGCCGAACGACTCCACTACCAGCGCGCTGCAATGCGTATCGAGATAGTCGAAGATGTCCGAGGACAGCCCGGGAATGAATTTGAGGACAAAGACGCCGTCGGAGAGCGCGCGGTAGAAGCGTGGGCCCGCGGGACGGGGTTCGCGGATGAAATAGAAAGGTTTTCCGTCGCGCATGCGTGCGATGGGCGGATAGTCGATGCTGGAAAAGGCGTTGTAACTGCGCGTCCGCGTCTTCTTGGCGCGCGTGCCCAAAATGACGTCGCCGTCGAACACGATGCGGACGCCGAAGGCCTCCCCGTCGGCGCAGAACGAAAAGGCGTCGAGGAGGTTGTTGCGGGCGTCGGTATCGCGGAGGGCGACCGATTTCTGGGAGCCCGTGAGCACGATGGGCTTGGGGCTGTCCTGAATGAGATAGGAGAGCGCGGCCGCGGTGTAGGCCATGGTATCGGTGCCATGGGTGATGACGAAGCCGTCGAATTTTTGATAGTTCTCCTCGATAATGGCCGCGATCTGCAGCCAATGATCGGGCGTGACGTTGGTGGAGTCGAGGTTGAACGGCTGCACTTCCGTGACGTCGGCGATCCGGTTGAGTTCGGGCACAAAGGCGAGGAGCTCTTTGGGCGGAATCGCGGGCGCGAGGCCGCGATCGGTCGGTTTGGACGCGATGGTGCCTCCCGTCGCGATCAGAAGAATTTTTTTCATAATATGTCTTTAGATGCTTGATAAAATGCGGACTTCATTTTATACCGTGCTTTTTTTAACACAGTCTTTCTTGTGCTGATATGTTTTGCCAGTAGCCCTTTGTATTTACCTTTTCTACATCTTGAGGAATAGAATGTGTTGTAGTGCTTT
>CANQWO010000057.1 GCA_947627565.1 uncultured Clostridia bacterium | reverse complement strand
CCGCAATTTAGAATACAGAAAAGAAAGAAACAGAGCCAATAAAACAATGAGAAATGCTACGCTCAAAAAACATATCAAGTAGCTCGCGGCGCTCATGACGCACTGTGTAAAAATATCCAGAGCCGTTCCATGGATCAAACCAAGGATTATATCGACAAAGAGGAACGATAACAACACAAATATCAAGCCGCTCAAAGCCCCCCGAATGTCTGCGCCGCTCAACGTCATGTGCAAAGCGAGAAACATCCCAAGTCCCACAAAGACCCACCATTGCCATGAAGTCGCATAGGCGAAGAATGTGCCTACCGCATGAAACAAGTTATAGAACGACGCCCCGATCCCTTTGGAAATAGAAATCCCGGAAATGGAACTCGTCATCTCCTCTGTCATGGACGGCATCAAAAGCCATGCAAGCAAAAAAAGAACTGCCGAGATCACAACAATGGGTGCAATTCCGATGAAAAAATTCCCCATGCGCTGATAGAAATTCTTTCGGTTATAGGTGTGTTTTACATATCCCAAAGTCCCATCTTCCGCCCCGATCCGGAATAATTTGATTTCGACGATTTTATGTCCGAAAATCAAGCAAAAGAGGGCGTGGGAAAGTTCGTGCAACGGCGTTCCGATACATCCTGTGACATAGCAAACGGCTCTGCTTTTGCTCCCGAAATTGGCATAAAAACGTCGGTTACACAACGCGATCAAAAAGCCGAATAGCAAAATCGGGCCGAAAAGAAACAGGATCTGCAAAACAAAGGCGACGAAAATATTCACGATCATAATGTTTCCTCAATGATAAACGTTCCCGTTGCGAAAATCTTCGCAACGGGAACCGCGATGATTTTTATGAATTGGGATTTGTCCAGGTAAATTCGATCCACTCCGATGTGACGGTCTTGCCGTTATTCCCTCCCTTCGCCCGAACACGGATCTTGATCTTGCGATGGGAAGTATAGTTCTTGATAGGATCAATCATACTCTGGGAAGTGTGCAGGATCTGCTCGCCATAATCCTCGTCGTCATAGGCGATCTGATAGTCGTAGCCGAACGCGCCGGAAACCGTTCCCCAACGGAATTGGCCATAATAAAATTCAAACTTGTCATAATTCGGCGTTCCGAGCAAAACAATTCTGTCTGCGCTTGTCCCTCCGGTATAGGGAGAATCAATGTAATAGACATCATTTTCATCAAATGATCCTCCAAGCGCCTTCACACGAATGGAGAACGTTCCGGTGGCGTCCACCACTTTTTTATATGTAAGCTGCGACGAGGTGGCGGATACGCCCCCAACTTCATATTGGTAGCCTTTTGCATTCGGCGATGGCGTCGTGACGGTTACATCGATCGTGCCTCCCTTTACGACTGCGTCGGCGGAGTATTGATAAGAAATGATAGGAGATTGTAAAACTTTAGCTTTCTGCACCAGCCGATATTCCTTACTGTCGAGATACTCTCTACCGTCGCCGACCGCCTGCAAGGTTACGATGTGCTCTCCCGGGGTAGTATAGCGCGGCACGAAGGAATATGCATTGCCCTCGATGTGAAATTCATCGCTCGCCTTCGCCCCGTCGATCGTCATAATATAGGATGTCGCGTGGGATATGCCCGCCCAAACATAGCATCCGTCTTGGATCCTGATCTCAGGCGTTTCCAATTTGAAAACTTTTTTAACGACGGAAAGCTCGCTGTCCAAATATTTCGTGTCATTTCCGATCGCTTTCACATAGAAACTGTACTCTTGGCCGCCTTCGAGATATTCGATATTGTAACGCGTACCGTTCAGTTGCCCGCCGTTGATAAGGACCGAGCCATTGGAATCGGAATAAAGGCGATATGTGGGCGTGTATTCCGACGTATTGATATTCCCGGGGACGTTCCACAGAAGTTCGGCGCTGTTTGAAACCGCCCCCTCGGGGAAGACCGGCGCCGCAAGACGGATAAATTGTTGCGTGGGAGAATTTTCGGACGACATATAATACAGCGTATGATCCTCGTTGTATTTGTTGGCGACTGCCACCATGCTCAAAGTCGTACCATTCGTATCGATAAACTGATACATATCATTGTAGCTCTTTATCTCGAGAGCCGTTTGCGATGAACCGAGAAAAACCGAATATCCCGAGATATCGGTATCATGGTCCCATTGCAGAGTCCCACCGTCTTCCGACGTAATACGGATATTGGTAGGCGCTTCCAACCGTTTGATCGCGACAGGCGTGGAGCGGTTGGAGGCGAGAACATTGCTCCCGTTCCCTCTCGCATGGACCGTAACGGAATAGGAGCCGGCCTTCAATGTTTTAAGGTTTAAGTGCTCCGCGGAAGCCGTAACATTTGTCCCGCCATAGGAAACCGTGTAGCCGTTCGTTCCCGCCATTGAATCCCAGGTCAAGTCGTAGCCGCTCATCTCGGGATTTTGGGGCGTTGCCTGTACTTTGATATTAAAAGACAAGGCACTTTCGGAGAGGCAGGGAAGCGTGATATAGTCCCTGCCGGAAACTTTTTTGCGCCCGCCCATGCTGCGCACCATGTAGGTATAGTTCTGTTCCGACATGTTGGAAGACTCCACGACACCCGTGTCCGTCAGCGCCGCATTTTTTGCGGTATATTTTCCATTCAAAAGCACGCCGTCTTTATAGAGTTGATAGCCGCTTGCCCCATTCACGCCTATAAAGTTGACGGTAAAGCCCGCGGCAAGATTGTCGGGATCGCTGAGAATGTAGTTCTGCGTTGCGGCACGCGGTGCGGCAAGGCGCTCTACGGTGATGGACGCGGAATATTTGGAATCATAGTAATTTTCACTTTCCGCGTTCGCCTTCACTTCCACAGTGTACACGCCCACATCGCGGTAGGCTTCCGCAAAAGAGACCTGCCCGCCGGAGATCGCCTCCGTCTTTTGCACAACGCCGTCCTTCATGAGACGAACCGTATAGCCGCCCGCGGCGCTCACTGCATTCCAAGTGATATTGTTGTTGGCATCTCCGTCGAGTTCCAGGTCGTTGTTCCATTGCAGGACAGGCGCTTCGAGAATATAAACCGTCTTCACGCCCGACCAAGCAGAAAAGTAATTTCCGGAATTATTTACGGGTATGACGGAAACATCCAGCGATTTCCCCGGCGTGAGCTTTGTATACTCCGGTTGCGTCAGGATCTCTCTCTGTTCCACGCTGCCTATCTTGATTTTATAGCCCTCCGCGCCCGCGATCGCCGTCCATTTGAGGATGCCGTCCTCAATTACCAGATCCGTCACGGGGTCGAGATAATAAAACTCTTCGGAAACGGCCGCGCTGTCGTATGTAGTCGTGTGATTGCCGACGGCCTTGACTTCCACCGTAAAATCGCTGTTTTCGGAGCTGAACAGACACGAATTTCCGCGCACCGTTTCGGACATGGGTACCCCGTTTACTGTCACAAGATATTCTACGGCATTCCCCGTCCACGAAAGCGCGGTGCCGTCGTATCGGATATTGGCGGGGGCGCTATACACCGTTGCGCTCACTTCCTTGCTCCAGGAAGAGTAGAACGTGGGATCACCCGAGACGATCGGCTTTACCATTACGCGGTTGCTCCCTGCGGAGAGCGCGTAATGGGTATCTGTTGTGGTTGCGGCTTGTCCGTTGACCGTGAGCGAATAGGCGTTTGCGCCCGCAACTGCATTCCAGGAAAGCGAACCGTCGTCCGCAACAAACACTTCTTCGATGGGCGCGAGCGGCTTAAACGTGACGGAAGCGGAAGTTCGTTCCTTTCCGTCGAAAACAGCCGCCACTGTCACTTCAAAGGTATCCGTCGAAGCGTAGGAATAGGTCGTGGAGTTCGAGCGCTGTTTTTCACCGCCGTTGATCGTAACGTTGTAATAATCGGCGGCTTTTCCGATGACTGCCACCTGCGCCTTGCTCCATGTGATACATTGCCCGTCGTAGGCAATATTATCCGGCGTTCCGTAGACGGTGCCCGACGTGCTGTTGCAAGCCGCAAATGCGGCCAGCGCCGCCAAAACGGACAGAACAGATAAAACAACTACCAACCATTTCTTTTTCATATTGATTTCCTCCTTGGGTTTTTATAAATAGAGATAGGTTGTGTCGGGATAGGTTACATTTACATAATAATCTCTAACCTTTCCCCAAACATA
>CANQWO010000056.1 GCA_947627565.1 uncultured Clostridia bacterium | reverse complement strand
TGGAAGTTATAGGGATCGAACCTATGACCCCCTGCTTGTAAGGCAGGTGCTCTCCCGGCTGAGCTAAACTTCCGATTGCTTGATAAATATACCACATTCCCGCGAAGATTGCAAGCGATTTTACCGTAAAATGTAAGATTTCTTTTTTATTTTATGAAATTTTTCCGCGCGGCGTGACCGAAAAGCGCGCCCCGTGCGGAAGCCGGACGCTATGCGGTCTCCGCGAGGAGCCGCTTCACGAGTTCGCGGTTATAGGACGTGATCTTTTGGTTGACGTTTTGGTTGAAGCCGCCGCTCGACGATGTGACCGAGTCGCACAACACGACGGGCATATACTGCATCCAGCGATCGAAGTCGGGATTGGCGAGCACCTCGGGATTGTGCTTCCTTGCGTTGCAGACGAGCGACCATGCCCCCGCCGTCTCCAACGGATCGGAGAGCGTGGGCGAGGCCTGCATCTGCATCACGCGGAAGCCGTTTTGGTATTTCGCGAAATTTTTCTGCATGCGTTCGCACTGCGCCGCGATGCCCTCCGCGATCCCCGAGACCGACATGCGGTTATACCATTGGTTGGTGAGCATCCGCTCCTTCCCCCAACCGGGGATATATACTTTTTTGGCGTATTCGCCCGCTTTGGTCACCGACTTATCCACGCCGTGCAGGGCGGTCATGTCCATCAGGATGACGGCGCCGCCGCGCGTGCCCCCGTCCGTCACCCGGTTATAGGTGAGTTTGCCGAGGGGAACGCTCTCATAGGGAATGAAATCGCGCAGCGTGGACCCGTTGTATTCGATTTCGAAGAGCGCGCTCGCGGCGTCGGCCACGCAGCACCCCTCGCTTTCGCGGAAGCAGAAATCGAGGACAACGAGCTCGCCCGCGGCGTTTTGCAAAAACCGTATGACGTCCTGAATATACGGGCGCATGGGGCCGTCTACCACCGTATGCGTCCCGCACAGCACGCCGTCGTGATACGAGCAGCGGAACGCCAAAAAGCGCACGCCCTGGCAGAGTTGGTCGTAGATATCCGAGACCTGGTTCTTCGTGTAGCGATACAGAATGCCCCACGCCGACCGATAGAGCGCCCGCGCCGCACGGGTATCCGCCTCGCCGCTCATGCCCGCGTACTCCTCGAGCGCATAGGTATTGGCGTTGTGCGAGGCGAGCATGGCCATATCCACCACGCGCGGGTCTGCGGCGGCGATCCCCTCCACGCCGGACATGACGGACGTATACGCCTTGTCTTCGTTGATCTCCCCCGCATACAGGCCGCGGCTTTGGGTCAGGACGATGAGGACGAGGACAACAAAACAGAGCGCGACGGCCATCGCGCTGCGCAGGCGTTTCTTTTTTTTCTTGGAATATCCCACGAGCCCATTATATCATACTTTTGAGCGTTTTCATAGAGTTTTCCCAAAAAATTATCCCCGTTTTGGGGGGAAATTGAAAAAAATTTTTTCGGAAACGGGAAAATCTTCGCGCGTTCGACAAAATGCAGGGAGGATGCCACTTCCCACTCTTCGCATAAAAGCTCCCTTCGGGGAGACGCCGAAGATGGAGGTGCAGAAGAATGCCCCCCCCTCCTCTCCTTGGAAGGGGGCATGACAAGAAAAGCAGAATTATGCCCTATCTGCATAAATTTCAGCGTTTTCGGCATTTAATGTTTGCGCCTTATAATTTACTATAATATATTTATCTAATTTTCCATTAATTAAATAAAGGTCTTCTCCATCCGAAGTCCAAGCAACACCCATATCCAATTGTAATAATGTTATATCCTTGTTTTTGCATTGAACCAAAATCAAATATTTAGAAGTGTTTGTAAGCCCCATATCATAAGCAAAGGTTGGAGCATTCGGCCTAAAGGTTGGTTCTTTACAAGCGAATAAAATTTTTGCGTCTTCAAGTTCTTTTTTCCCTTCCACCTTTCTGTTTATGCTTGATCCTTGGTGCCCGTCTTTTACAAGTTTTGTGATGATATTTTCCGCTTTGGTCATTATTTGATTTTCATTCTCAATAGTTGATGTTTCAACCCCCATACTTATTGAACCGCTAAATGCACTTATCACTTGAGGATCTGTGTTAAACAAATCTATTAATTGTGAGTATGTTTTTGACTCTTTTAAGTTTTTATCTGACATAGCAAATTCATAAATTCTTTTGGATATATTCCTTGTATAATACACTCCAAAAACAACCTGTTCTCCAATTTTTAAATATGGAATATCAATTACTTCACAAGTGGTGTTAAAAGCCCTATCTAATATCTTGCATTCATTCAACCCCTCTTTAATCGCCTTTGCAAGCAGAGGATAATTATAAGTTGTCACCCCGTTTTCAACTTTAACCACATATTCTTCTTCCACAGGTTCTTCCTCTTTGATTGTTGGCAAGGTTATATTAATAAATCCAACATCACTTATTTCAACTTTTTCTTCATTGGCAACAGACATAGATAAAACATTGATGTTTTTGTCTAATTCCAAAACAATGTTCTGTGAATCTGAAACGCCATACAAACTTCCATTTTCAAGTTTTAACCAATCTATTCCATTCAAGAAAGCAAGAAATTGATTTTGCATGTTTTGCAGGTTTATATCGCTTTCAGATTTGTTCCATTCTTCATTCTGCTGACGATAAACAAAATTTCCTTCTGTGCTGTTCTCAACAAAATAAACCTCACCGTTCTCGTCAAATTTTGCTTTGTTTCCATCAAAATATACTATATTTGTTGTGTTGTTTTTTCTACTTGATATTTAAAATTTTGTTCATTCTCCAAAAGTTCAACAAATTCCATAAAATCCGCAGTTGCATTTGCAAATTGCTTTTCATAATCTTTATCGTCTTTATCGTTATCGCCTGGTTTTGTTGGATTTTCAGGTGTTGGATTTTCAGGTGTTGGCTTATCTGGCGTGTCAATAGGTGGTTTTGGATTCACCGTCGGCTCCTTTCCCTCGTTCGCGCAAGCGGAAAGAGGACTGAAAACAATTGCTGTCGTCAAAAGATTTGCGCATTTTTCTATTTTTTCTCCTGCAAAAAAACGGCTGCGGAGATGAAGCAATACCTAAATGCCTAAGTACGAGCGGAAGAGAAAAAGAGTGGCCAAAAGCGCAAGTGGTTCTGGAGCTAAGGCAGAGATTCCTCTGAAAATACTTGTTAAAGATATCCCGTCTTGCAAGAAGTACATTATTATCATCTGAAGCCGCCGCAGGGAGCACACCCTATCTTCCATTCGGACCAAGGGTGGCAATACCAACATGATAGTTACCAAAACGACTGAAGAACACAAATATCACCCAAAGCATATCCCGGATTGGAAACTACATGGATAACGGTGCAATGAAGAACTTTTTCAGACGGCTCAAAGTGGAGATGTTTTACGGCATTTAGCGGAAATTTTGATTTAATTGAGTACAAGGAGCGGATCGGAGACATCGGAGAGGTTGGGGGTAGGGTCGGAGACTTGGACGTCAATGGCGAGAGCGAAGGTGAGGGAATGCAGATAGAACTCGGGCAGCGATTCAATACAGCGCATGACGCGGTTGAGCTTCTCCTCCACGCGCACGGACGCGATCGTGCGGTCATTCGCGTCGAAGAGCGAAAAATTGCCGTGCTCGAAGTCCCCTCTTGCGCACCAGCCCAAAAAGCCGAGGTCAAAAAAGCGTTGGACATTGGAGAGAAAGCGGTTGACGACCGAGACGAACTTGGTGCCGTGCTTGATTTCCACGCCGGGATAGTTCTCCTCGCACTTCTTGATGGTGGCGACGCTCTTGCCGCGGAAACCGAGGTCGTAGACCTTGAGCCGTTTTCTGCCCTGTGCGTTCGCCTTGACGCGGAAGAGTTTTCTGCCGATCTCATCGAAGACGTCGAACGAATCCAGCCAAGTCATGATCTTATTTTCGAAATACATTTTCATTCCAAACACCTGCTCGGAGATTTTTTTGTGATGTGGAGGAGGAGATTTGATTTGCGCTTTGAGCCGGGCGACACCTTGGCGGCAGGGACCGCCTGCGGCTCCTTCGCGGAGGCCACCGCTCATGTCGCGCCGCCGCTCACAGCCCACCGGGCTGTTGAGCGAGAATTGCGGCGCTCCACCCCTCACGGAAATTCTTTGCCCTTGATATGCCTCCCGCAGGGAGCTTCTCATAAAAAGAATTTCGTGAACTTGATTCACTCCCCCACCCCCTTTCGTTCC
>CANQWO010000055.1 GCA_947627565.1 uncultured Clostridia bacterium | reverse complement strand
CACGGCAAGACCACTTTGACCGCAGCTATCACCATGGTTATGGCTTGCAAGGGTCAGGCAAAGAAGATGCGCTACGATGAAATCGATAAGGCGCCCGAAGAAAAAGCACGCGGTATCACAATCAACACCGCGCACGTCGAGTATGAGACGGACCACCGTCACTATGCGCACGTCGACTGCCCCGGACATGCCGACTATGTCAAGAACATGATCACGGGCGCTGCCCAGATGGACGGCGCGATCCTCGTCGTTGCGGCGACCGATGGTCCCATGCCCCAGACCCGTGAGCACATCCTGCTCGCCCGTCAGGTCGGCGTTCCCTATATCATCGTCTTCCTCAACAAGACCGATCAGCTCGACGATCCCGAACTGCTCGAACTTGTCGAGATGGAAGTGAGAGAACTGCTCTCCTCCTACGATTTCCCCGGCGACGATATTCCGATCATCAAGGGTTCCGCGCTCAAGGCGCTCGAAAAGGCGACCAGCGGCTGCTCCGATGCGGAGGTCCTTGCCGCTCCCGAGTGCCAGTGCGTTCTCGAGCTCATGGATGCCGTCGACAGCTATATCCCTACGCCTGCCCGCGACGACCAGAAGCCTTTCCTGCTCCCCGTCGAGGACGTCTTCACGATTTCCGGCCGCGGCACCGTTGCGACGGGCCGTGTCGAGAGAGGCGTTGCGCACGTCGGTGATCCCGCCGAGATCGTCGGCCTCATCGAGAAGCCCAGATCGACCGTCATCACCGGTCTCGAAATGTTCCACAAGCAGCTCGACGAAGCGATGGCCGGCGATAACGTCGGTGCGCTCCTTCGCGGCATCAACCGTACAGACATCGAGAAGGGACAGGTCATTGCGAAGCCCGGCACCGTTCCGACGGCGACGAGATTCGAAGCGCAGGTTTACGTCCTGACCAAGGAAGAGGGCGGCCGTCATACCGCGTTCTTCAACCACTATCGTCCCCAGTTCTTCATCAGAACGACGGACGTTACGGGTTCCATCGAGCTCCCCGAGGGCGTTGAGATGGTCATGCCCGGCGACCACGTCACCTTGAAAGTCGAGCTTATCAAGCCCGTCGCAATCGAGGAAGGTCTCCGCTTCGCGATCCGTGAAGGCGGCAGAACGGTCGGCTCCGGCGCTGTCTCCAAGATCCTGAAGTAATCGAAACGACATGAAAAGGCACGGCGAATCGCCGTGCCTTTTTCGCGTGGCCGAGGCGGGGAAGGCGGCCTCGGCGTCCCCGAAGGCGGGAAACACCCGCGGAGCGGGGGAAGGGGGACCGGACCCCATAAAGGGGTGAGGGGATCGGCGCTCCCATAAAACGGTGAGGGGAGTCTCGGACATGCCCCCCTCGTTTTGTGTCAGGCTTTGTCCCATCCTCGGGAATGGGTGGGGTTGGGGGCGGATTTCGGGCCATGAGGTTCGCCTTGCAACGCCGACGGCGGTACCATGTCCGGGATATGCCCTTCCAAAGCGGAGAAGACGTGTTTTTTGCCGTTTTGCGCATACTGCGCTTGATGAAGACCAAAGCCGGCGCACACACGTTTTTCGGCCGCGTCCGCGCGGCCTATGCCGTCCTCACACAATATAAATATACGACGCTTGCGGGAACGCTCGTCTTCTTTTTGATCACCTCCATCGTTCCCTTCCTGTTTTGGCTGACGCTCCTGTTCGGCGAGTCGCCGGCGGGGGACGCGCTGTGGGAGCTCGAGCTCTTCGGATGGGCCCGCGACCTCATCGCGGTCGTGCGGGAAAACGCGTCGGAGGCCTCCCGCGGCGCCGGGATCCTGTTTCTTGCAACGACGCTTTGGTCGAGCACGGGCTTTTTTTACCATCTGCGCCGCATCGGGGAGATCATTTACGGCTGCAACCGCCCCAAGCACGGCTGGAAGGTGCGCCTCTCGGCGCTGCTCTTTACGTTCGGCCTTCTGGCATTTTTTGCGGCGGCGGGCGCCGTCGTCTTCGCGGGCGCGATGGCGGTGCGCCTGCTCGACCCATGGCTTGGGTACCCCGCGCTCTATGTACTGCTCTTCCTCATGGGCTTTTTTGCGGCATGGATCCTCAATGTCTACGTCTGCCCATACCGTGTCGGGCCCTCGGACACGGCGCTCGGCAGTCTGATCACGGGCGGGCTCTGGCTGGCCGCCTCCGCGGCGTTCTCCGTTTACCTCACGTTCTCCTCCGCCGAACGGCTCTACGGCGCCCTCAGCCTCGTCATCGTCTTTCTCCTATTTTTATATTGGATGATGACATGTTTTACGGTAGGGGTCGTATTCAACCGCCATCGCCTCGAATTGCGGGGCCGCGCGCACAAGCGTCTTTGAATTTCTGTATTTTGAATAATTTCAGGGTCCCTCTTGGACACGGTTGCCCCATTTTCGGAAAATTTTACCTTACTTTTTCGTATTTTACAAAAAAAATTGCATTTTCACAAAAAAATTTTGCGCAAAGATATTTACATTTGCGAGATTTTGGTGTAGAATAGGAAATGAGTAAAAATAGCGTTAAGCTGTGAGGTGAAAAATGTCTGAATTCAAAAGCAACGATGAACGTATCCTCGAAGGCATCTACAACGGTGTGACGAGGAAAATCGACGAAGTCAAGGAGTCGGTGAGTAAGGAGATGCAATACAGCGCTGCCCAGCAGTCCGCGTCGTATGATGCTGTGGCGGAGAGCATGCGCAAGAGTATGGATTCCGTCGTTCGCGAGATCCGCTACCTCTCACAGCAGACCAGCGCGATTTACGATTCGACCCAGAACGACAACACGGCGTTCAAAAACTCGATCATCGAGGCCGTCAACCGCCGTACCGACGAGATGGCCGTCTATCTTGAGAGAAAGCTCAACGAAGGCATCGCCGCGCTCAGAAAAGAGGTCATGGGGGCGGGCAGTCTGACGTTGCTCGAAGCGAGACTTTCCAAGCGTCTCGAGCTCCATGCCGAGCGCGTGGTCGAAAGCGTCGAAGACATCGAGGACCGCCTTGTCGAAGCCGCCGAAGTCAACGATAAGAAGACGGCGCAGTCCATCGAGGCGATGAGGGAGGAGATTCTCGAATTGCTCAACGAGCAGGCGCTCAACGCCAAGCCCGATCAGGCGACGCTCGCGGAGGAAGTCTCCGCGCAGGAGCAGATGTCCGAATCCCTCGGCGCTCTCCGGGAAGAGGTCCTGTCGGCGCTCAACAGCGGTTTTGTCGATCTCGGCGACAGACTCAACGATCTCAAGAACGAATCCGCCGAAGAAGAGGCTCCCGCCGATCCCATCGACTACGACCTCCTCGCCGAGAAGATCGTGGCGCTCCTGCCCGAAACCGATTACGACCTTCTGGCCGACAAAGTCGTCACCGCATTGCCCGCACAGCTTGACGCCGACGATATTGCCGACAAGGTTGCCGCCACGGTTCCCGTCACCGACGAGAACGTCGTTGCGGAGAAAGTCCTCGAGACGTTGCCGCTCATCGACTACGATTTGGTCGCACAGAGCGTGGCGACGGCGCTCGAGCACGAGTTCGATCTGTCCGTGGACGAAGCGGGCGTCGAAGCCATCGCCGAGAAGGTAGCCGAAACGCTCGAAGCCAAGTGCGAAGCATGCAAGGCCGCGGAGGAAGCGGCAGCCGAGGAGCCCGATGAGGCCGCGGATACATTCGATTACGACGAGTTCGCCGAGAAGGTCGCAAACCTTGTCGAAGAGAAGCGGAAGCTCGCCGAAGAGGAGCAGGCGGCGAAAGCAGCCGAAGAGGCGGCCGCGCTCCGTGAGGATGAAAAAGAAGAATTTGACTATGAGGGATTGGCCGAGAAGGTCGCCGAACTCGTAGAGGCGAAGCGCAAGGCCGCCGAAGAAGAGGCCGCGAAGAAGGCCGCCGAAGAAGAAGCCGCAAGAAAGGCCGCGGAGGAAGAGGCCGCCAAGAAGGCCGCGGAGGAAGAGGCCGCCCGCAAGGCCGAAGAGGAGAGAGTCAATCAGCTCGTAGAGCAGAGGCTCGCCAATATCCTCGAGGAGCAGAGAAAGGCCGAGGAAGCGGAAGCCGCCCGGAAGGCCGCGGAGGAAGAGGCCGCGAAGAAAGCCGCCGAAGAGGAGGCTGCAAAGAAGGCCGCCGAAGAGGAGGCCGCCCGTCTCGCCGAAGAAGAGGCCGCGAAGAAGGCCGCCGAAGAAGAGGCTGCCCGTCTCGCCGAAGAGGAGAGAGTCAATCAGCTCGTAGAACAGCGTTTGTCCGAACTTTTGGAGAAGCAGAAGCAGGCTGCCGAAGAGGAGGCCGCACAGAAGGCCGCCGAAGAAGAAGCCGCCCGCCTCGCCGCCGAGGAGGAAGCCGCGAAGAAGGCCGCCGAAGAAGAGGCCGCTCGTCTCGCCGAAGAGGAAGCAAAGCGCGCCGAAGAACAGGCCGAGCTCGAAGAGAGATTGCATGCGCTCGAACAGCGCCTTGCCGAGCTCGAGACGCCCGTTGAGGAAGCGCCTGCCGAGGAACCCGCTCCCGTCGAGGAAGCGCCCGCCGAGGAACCCGCTCCCGTAGAAGAAGCCGTCGAAGAGCCCGCTCCCGTCGAGGAAGCGCCCGCCGAGGAACCCGTTCCCGTCGAGAAAGCGGTCGAAGAGCCTGCCCCCGTTGAGGAAGCGGTCGAAGAGCCCGCCCCCGTCGAGGAAGCCGTTGCGGAGCCCGCCCCCGCCGAGGAAGCCGGT
>CANQWO010000054.1 GCA_947627565.1 uncultured Clostridia bacterium | reverse complement strand
TCGCTTGCGCTCCTCGTGTCGACCTTCGTTGCACAAATAGAAACCTCGGTCGGGCGAACCTCGCCTCGTCTCTTCATGTCTCTTCTCTGCGCCACAAAAAATGGCACCCGGTGACAGAGAAGAGGATTACTTCGTCGCTTGCGCTCCTCGTGTCGACCTTCGTTGCACAAATAGAAACCTCGGTCGGGCGAACCTCGCCTCGTCTCTTCATATCTCTTCTCTGCGCCACAAAAAAAGGCACCCCTTTCGGGTGCCTTTTCGTGGCGCAGAGAAGAGGATTCGAACCTCCGGACGATTCACCATCGTCACGCGATTTCCAATCGCGCTCCTTAAGCCTCTCAGACATCTCTGCACGCTTCGTCTCTTATTCTACACGAATTTCGGGAAAAACGCAACTCTTTTCGGCCGCTTTTCCCATTTTCCGTAAAAAATTCTTTCCGCTCGTCGGCCGGCGCCTTGTCCCTGCGCGTTCGGTCGGGCTTCCGTCGCCAAGATCTGCGCGGGGCAACTCCTCGGTTGCATGGCTCCGCGGCCGGTGCGGTATCCTGCTCTCCTGCTCCGCTTGGCCGTCCGTCCCGATGAGCCGGGCGCGGACGTTCAGTGACGCCGTCGCCGGAGCATTAACTCCATAAAACGCTTGGCTTCTTTTGGCTCTTGGCGCAATCCGTTAGATACAAATTGATTAGGGTTTGGTACGGGATCCCGATAGATTCCGATAGCTTTTTGAAATAATCGACTGTCTCACAATCAAGATTGATCGTAACTTGCTTTTTTAACTTCGGCAAATAAGGATTCTTTCTTGCGTTCGAAAAATCATATTCTGTTTTCATGATGTCACCTCCTCTCATATGCGTTTGCTTCGTTCTTCGTCGCCTTGCGGGCAGAAATGATTCGAATAACTTCCTCTGATTCTCGGTAGCAATGGCAAACAATCAATAAATTCGCTCGCCTACTCATCCCCAAAATAATAAATCGTTCTTCTTCCTGCGAATGATCCGGATCATCGATCAAAAGTGCGTTTTCATCATAAAAAACGGTCTTCGCTTCCTCAAATGAAATACCATGCTTCTTTTGGTTGGTCGCATTCTTTTTCTCGTCCCATTCAAAAATAATCGCTTCCATAATTATATTATAATTATATCGTATTTTTTGTCAAGGTTTTGCAGGAAAAATTTTAAGAGAAAAAATTCCCGCTTTCGGAGAACTCCACCTCGGCTTTATCTCGTCGGCGCTTCCCCCAAACGTCATCCGACGTCTCCCAAAAAGAACGTCCCCCGCAGATTCCGCCGTCTGCGGGCAATAGCGGCATGAAAAGCCGTATCCGCCCGCAAAAGCAAACCGTCAGCTCTGTTCGACCGCCTTGTTCTCGCCGAAGAGCTCGATAAAGGCGCGCAGAGCAAACTGCATGTTGCTGTTCTTCGGGATGGCCATGCCGATGGAGCGAAGCGGCAACGACGGCTGGACGTTGAGCTCGTATAAAATCCCCTCCGACAGGCGGCGAAGCGCGTATTCCCGCGGAATACAGCCGATGCCCATCCCGTTCGTGACGAGCCGCTTCATGAAATCCCAACTGTCCACCTCGACCGAGGGGGAGATCTTCACGCCGAACGAGCGGCAGAAGTTCTCAAACGACGTCCGCGCCACCGTGTGTTCCTTCATGAGCAAAAGCGGATATTGCTGGATGTCCCCGAGGGAGAGCTCGCGGCCGCGGAGATCGGAAAATGCCTTGCCCGTCACAAATACGTCGTGCAAGATCTGGATGGGCTCGCCGAGCTGGATCTCATCGTCGTCCGCGATGGGAAGATTCAAAAATCCGACGTCGCAGCGGTCGGTCTTCAAAAACTCGATGATCTTGGGAGACACATCGGAGATGAGCTCGATCTTGACCTGCGGATAGCGGTTGCGGAACTCCACGATCTTGCCCGAGAGGATATACTGGAAAATGGACGCGGAGGCCCCGATGCGGAGCGTGCCCGTCGCCGTTTCGCGCAGTTCGGCGAGTTTTTCCTCCACGCCGCCCAACAATTTCAGCGCCTTTTCCACGTCCTTATAGACGAGTACGCCGCCCTGCGCGGTGAGTTCCATGCCCTTCCGCATGCGGTTGAAGAGCGGCGTTCCGAGCTGCGTCTCGAGCTGCTTGATGGCCTGCGATACGGCGGGCTGGGAGATATAGAGCTCCTCGGCGGCCTTGGTCAGGCTGCCGCAGCGCGCGACGGTGTAAAATACCCTGTATAAATCGAGATTGACCATTTCTTCTCCTTACGAGGTTTCTCTTTTTTGAAGTTTTTCTTTTGAGTTTCGATTCCGGGTTATGATTTTTTCGGGTTACGATTCCGGG
This sequence comes from uncultured Clostridia bacterium, assembly GCA_947627565.1. Classification (GTDB taxonomy): domain Bacteria; phylum Bacillota; class Clostridia; order Christensenellales; family Borkfalkiaceae; genus Gallimonas. Next base: position 2,357 of record CANQWO010000054.1, on the reverse strand, counting down.
TTACGATTTTCCGGGTTTCGAGGCCGCGCGGGTCATTTTCCGACGCAGAACTTCTCGAAAATTTCGTTGACGACGTCCTCCGAAGCCGTTTCGCCCGTGAGTTCACCCAAGGCGGCGTATGCGCGGCGCAGGTCCTCGGCATACAGCTCGGGCGGCAGTCCCGCCTTGACGGCCGCAAGGGCGTCCGCGGCCGCGTGCTCCGCGCGTTCGAAGGCCCGATAGTGCCGCTCCTCCATGAGCATGACGTCCCCCTCTCTGCCGTAACCGCGCGCATAGAGCAAGTCTTTGAGCGCCTCAAGGCCCTCCCCCGTCTTGGAGGAGACGAGCACATCGCACCCCTCCCGCCTGACGAGATCGCACTTGGCGCCGACGGTGATGACGGGCGTGCCCGCGGGGAATGCGGGCGGCTCCCCCTCTTTGAGATAGACGATGACGTCGGCCGCGCGCATGGCCTGTTCGGCGCGGCGGACGCCCTCGGATTCGATCCGATCCGCCGAAGCGCGAAGCCCGGCTGTGTCGGTGAGATGAAAGAGCACGCCGCGGATGCTGAGCTGGCCCTCCACCGTGTCGCGCGTCGTCCCCGCGAGATCGGAGACGATGGCGCGGTCGTAGCCGAGCAGGGCGTTCAAAAGCGAACTCTTCCCCGCATTGGGCCTGCCGCAAATGACGACGCGGATGCCCTCTTTGAGCTTCTTTCCGACTGCGTATTCTTTCATTAAATTGGAAAGCGAAGCGTCGATCTCGGACATGGTATGCTCGATTTCCGTGCGAGAGCGAGGATTCAGATCCTCTTCAGGATAATCGATGTCCACCTCGACGCTCGCGAGCGCAGTGCGAAGCGCGGCCTGCATCCGGCGGCACTCCGTCGCCAATTTTTCCCCGTAGAGAAGATAACCGGCGCGGATCTGCGCCTCCGAATCGGCGTTGATCATGTCCGCCATCCCCTCCGCGGCGGAAAGGGAGAGCTTGCCGTTCAAAAACGCGCGCTTGGTAAACTCGCCCCGCTCCGCAAGGCGGGCGCCCAGCGCGAGCGTACGGCGAAGAATGCCGTGCGCGATCTCCCTGCCGCCGTGGCAATGAAATTCCACGACCTCCTCGCCCGTAAACGATTTGGGCGGCGCGAAATAGACGAGAAGTCCATAGTCGCGGAAGGCGCCGCCGTCGATCTCGCCCGGATACATCCTGTTCGGGACAAATTCGCCCGTGCGGGAAAACATCTTGCGGGCGATGGCAAGGGCGCCCTCGCCACTCATGCGAATGATCGCGACGCCGCCGCGGCCCTCTGCTGTTGCGATTGCGGATATGACCATAGTATAAGTGAATTTTACCGAAAATGCGATTTTCGGCGTTTCAATATAAATTTTATTTATATTATAGCATGTGATTTTTGATTTGTAAAATGTTTTTTGCCGTCTTTTCGAATTTTTCGAAGACGACCTCGCCGGCCGTCCGCGCTCCGAGACGACAGTGGGGCCCGCCGGCAGAAAAGTTCCCCCCTTCAGCCTCGCAAAGCGCGGCAGCTTCCCCCCTGCGGGGGGATGCCGAGGGATACGGAGAGAATGCCGAGAGCCCCACCCCCCTACCCCCTCCCAAGGGAGGGGGTAAGAAAGAGAGCAATATGAGAGTGGAGAGTACCCCCTTCCGCCGCGCAAAGCGCGGCAGCTTCCCCCCTGCGGGGGGACGCCAAGGGACACCGAGGAAACGCCAAGAGCCCCACCTCCTACCCCCTCCCAAGGGAGGGGGTAGGAAAGAAAACAACGTGAGAGTGGCATGAACCCCCTTCGGCCTCGCAGGGCTCGGCAGCTTCCCCCCTGCGGGGGGACGCCGAGGAATACGGAGGGAACGGCGAGAGCCCCACCCATACCCCCTCCCGGGGAGGGGGTAAGAAAGAACAACGTGAGAATGGAGAATGCCCCCTTCAGCCGCGCAAAGCGCGGCAGCTTCCCCCCTGCGGGGGGACGCCAAGGGATACGGAGGGAACGGCGAGAGCCCCACCCCCTACCCCCCTCCCGAGGGAGGGGGTAAGAAAGAGAGCAATATGAGAGTGGAGAGTACCCCCTTCCGCCGCGCAAAGCTCGGCAGCTTCCCCCCTATGGGGGGACGCCGAGGGGCACCGAGGGAACGGCGAGAACCCCACCCCCCTACCCCCCTCCCGAGGGAGGGGGTAAGAAAGAGAGCAATATGAGAGTGGAGAGTACCCCCTTCCGCCGCGCAAAGCTCGGCAGCTTCCCCCCTATGGGGGGACGCCGAGGGGCACCGAGGGAACGGCGAGAACCCCACCCCCCTACCCCCCTCCCGAGGGAGGGGGTAAGAAAGAGAGCAATATGAGAGTGGAGAGTACCCCCTTCCGCCGCGCA
>CANQWO010000053.1 GCA_947627565.1 uncultured Clostridia bacterium | reverse complement strand
GCAAACGCACAAGCGAGAGAAATGGCAAGCAGGGAGATGCAGAAAAGCAACATGGATCTGTGAAATACTTTCTTCATCTTCATAATTTTCACCCTCCTCCACTTGCCACGAAAAAATTTCGCTATTCGCCAAATACTGCGCCGACAAAGATTGCCGGCGCAGACACTTAGCAAATTGCGCTACCCATATACGCAGGGTCAGTATTTCTACCGACCCTGCGAGTTATGGAAGTCGGCAAGATGGAAAGTATTGGGCCGAATAGTTATTCGGCGGGATCCACAGCGGGGGTAACGAAGTTGACGTCGATTGCCGTCAATGCGCCGCTCTCGCTGAAGGTGAAGGTGAACGTCACGGTCATGTTCGTCGTCTCGTCATACGCGCCAACCCAGTAAAGTTCGCACCCACTGTTGGTGAAAGTGCCATCCGTACCGGGATTCTCGCTGTATGCGTCTCCGCCGAAGATAACAGGAGCTGCACTGGTTCCGTACCACTCCGCATTGATGAAGTAGTCACCACCGTTCATGTCATCCGAGATGACGAACTGAATCGTAGGCCATACATCTCTTGCGGTAGCAAGTGCGTAGAAGTCAATTTCTTCGCTCGTCAATGTGAGGTTCTGCAAAACGCCGTCGATGTACGTCAACGTTCCAACCTGGGCGACAAAGTTCCCGCGGTCGGATTCGGCACCGTTCCAGGAACTGCCGGACCAGGTGATGTACAGGTAACGGTACGTCGTTACAGGGATAGGCTCCGCTTCATCAAAGTAGGTGACGGTGAATACCGGGTTGTCCTTGCTCAAATCAAGTGTGACGGTATAAATCGCCCTCCTGTTGATCTGGATGTTGATTCCGTCAAGGGTGATGGTAGGATCGGAAGCCTGTGCATCAAAGTAAGCATTGTTGATAATGCCAATCCACTCATGGCTCATACCGAGGAATGCGATGGAAAGCTGGTCGCCCGCATTGAGAGTGAAAGTGCGGCTGTATTCCACGATGCTGTAGGTTTCGGGATCGGTGCCGAGTGCTTTCGCATCAAGTGCCCAGGGCGCAAAATCGGTGCCTGCCAAAGTAGTATCTTCGGGAGGAAGCGAAGTCCAGTTGTTGACCTGCACACCGCCGAGGATACCGATAAGATAGAAGCCGGTTGTGTTGGCCTCAGCATCCGGAACCCAAGAGGATACTACCACCTGTGCGGTCGCAACGTACTTCGTATCGCCCAAAGCATACGCTTCGATGGTGAAGGTGCCGAGCTTGCTCGCTCTCGCAGAGGCATTGCCCTCCGCGTCGTACTCGATAACGACGCTGTCGTCATCGGACATGTAGTATACGCCCTGCACGGATGCGTCCGCGTTGACGTTCGCCTTGATACCGACCGTCCAGGGCTCGCCGCCGTTGTTGACGTTGATGAGATATGTTTCTTGCTCAAAAGCGATCTCCGTGACAGCCGTGATCTCCTGGTCTGCCGAGAGAATGGTGATGGGATACACGCCTACCGCGTCGTCAATCTTAACTTCCACGGTGAAGGTGATCATCGTTTCGGAGGGTTGAAGCAACGTCACGATGACCTGCTTGTTATTGGTTTCGCTGAGAGCCGCCGTTGCATAGCCCTCTGCATTGGACGATACGGTCACGACAATGTCGCTCTCCGTGGGCTCAATGGCGTTTTCGGGAAGCGTCTTGATGTCGAGAAGCGTGGTGTCGCCCTCTTTCTGGAGATAGCCGTTCTGCCCCTCTGCGAGAGAAAGATCGACCTCTGTCACATAGAGATCCACCATGTTGATGGACACACGCGCACGGCCGCTCGAAAGATCGAGAGTGATCGTATAGTCGCCGAGGGCATTGACTTCAAACATATCTGCGGTGTTAGCAACATACTCGGTGTCCGAGCCTGCCGCATAGTACCAGTAAGGCGTAATCTTGGTGGTCCAACCTTCGTCGATACCACCGTGGATGATCTGGAAGCTGTCATAAGCCCAGAAGTTGCGGGTGATGCTGAAGACGCCGGGATGATCCGCATCTTCAACGAGAAGCATACCGGCTTCCTGCGCCGCCTCAGCGGTGGTGTAGGTCGTCCAGTCGTTGCGGATACCGACAAGATAGAAGTAAGATGCCGTGACGTATGCGCTACCACTTGCTCCGTACTTAGTTCCGTCTGCAAGGGTCACGATGACATTGAGTTCTACCGTGCCGAAGCTCCACGAGGAAAGAGTGCCTTCTTCATCTCTGTTCGTGTCGAACGAAGCCACATCGTCATCGGAGGTTGTCCACTGGTACTCAGCCCCCGTAAGATCCACGCCTTCGGGAAGAGTAACTGTAAGTGTCTTGCTCTCACCGATAATCATGGTGTTGTCTGCTTCGCTCAGCTGAGCCTCGATGAGGTCTGCAATAACGGTCACTTTGCACATAGCGGTCTTGCCACCATCGTTGGATGTTGCAATCACATTTGCCGTGCCTGCTGTAACCGCAGTCACATAACCGTCATCGGTCACTGTGAGAATCGACGTGTCGCTCGAAGCGAAATGGACACCCTGATCGTATGCATCGGTGGGAAGCACGCTTGCATACACTCTCGTATGCCAGCCAACACCGAGTTCCAGCGATTCGGGACTGACCGTCACGCTTTCGACGCGGATTGCCGAGTTAGAGACAAGGACGTTGACGGAAGCGGATGCGCCATCGGCAGCTGTTGCTGTGATGGTCGCTGTGCCTTCTGCGGCAGCATACGCCATACCCTCATCCTCAAAGTAAATGACATCTTCATCATCCGAAGACCAAGTTACATCGGTACTTGTAGTACCATCTTCATTTGTTACCAATGCCGCAAATTCAAATTCTTCGTCTACTTCCATAACGGTCGTATATGACGTGAACGTCACGACAGAAGTCGATGCGGCCTGCGCATGCGCAGTGAACATTACAGTCGCGCAGGTGAGACATGCAACCAGCATGATCACAAGCGCAGTCAGCAAATAAGATTTGCTTAAAATCTTCTTCATTATGGTTTCTCCTTTTCAAATTTTTATACCCGTTTTGGGTCTTGTTCCCCGGAGTATCCCTCCGGGCTTTGGTGCCTTCGCACCGAGCAATATTGATACTGTCCAACTTTCAACCATGCCGTCTTTCGCAAATTACCTATTCCATCGGAACCACCCCCTGTTCTTAATAAAATCATTTTCGCCATTTTGGTTTTAATGGTGTCATAACGATTGCTGAACCTCAAATCCAAAATTTAAATAAAGCATTAGACTCATCTCCTTTCCCGTTCATCTCGATTCCGTCTCACGAGTAATCTTAGATGCTCTTTTTCCCATCATGAGGGATAACCTCATCCTCGCCCCAATACCAGGCCTGGGCTTCAGCATCATCATTCAGATAACGTACAGTCGTCCCTTCTTTCGTAAGGAACGCGTAGGAAGCCTTGCTGGTAGACAACCCACTTATGAGCGTTGACCATGCTGTCGATGTACCCATAAAGTAAATTGCACAACCATCCGCAATGCTCCCGCTAAAAGCTGTGTCGTTGATTGAAGTGACTTCGGCGGAGACAACAACCCACTTTAACGCACTACAATCTTTGAATAAATTTGAAGGAAGTTTACCTGTAGAATCACCTTTGCTTAAAATCACAGCATGTTCCAATGCAGTACAGCCACTGAACGCCTGGTTATCCACGAAAATCGTTCCTGGAATAATAACATCGGTGATGTTTGTATTCTTGTTCATGGCGACCTTCGTATAGTTCACCCCCGGAATCTCCGCCGGAACCACAATCTTTTTGTAATTGGCGTCCGCTTGATAGGATGCTGTAAGCGTTAACTTCCCGGATGGGTTTGCTTCCCATACGGGCGACTCAAGCTGTTGCCCGCATTCATCGCACAAACCGTCCCTGTAATCTGTCAATGTCAACTGTTTGCTACCCTTCACCAAAACAGCACTCTCGTCCTTGCATGTATGTTCGCCGGAATCCTTATATCCGCACTTAGAACATGCACCGTCTTCACCGAGAGTATCATGCGCCTCCTTTTCCACGGTATAGCCACAATTGTTGCAGACTCCGCTATGCCCTTCTGAAACGGGATCAAGCCGTTGCCACTTCATATCGTGCGGCTTCGACTCAGTCCTGTAGTCACATTTCGGACTGGTATTCTGACATTCTTGGTGACAATTTCCGTCGCCGTCATCTACCCCTTTAAGTTGATGGCTCCTCGGATTGGAGCCGACATATCCACATTCTTTCGAGCATGCGAGCGTCTCATCAGTAGCTGTTGTCGCACTAATAACAAGCATGTTAATGTGATATTCGTGCAAGTAGTAATCGCATACATCACAGTATGCGTTGTGATATGTACGGTCCGTATCCACTTCATATTCGCTGTACTCATGCTCGTGGATAGTCACGGAAATGGTCGTATCACCCGTAACCGTGAAGGTATACTCTCCATCGACAAGCTCGGCGTCCGGATCCGTGCTGACTTTGAACGACCCAGGGGTAATCCCGCGCAGGGTACTCTGCACCGTCACGGTTACAGTCAATCTCGTACCATAGGCATATTTGCCGTCCGTAGCTTCGGGCGAAAGGGTGATCGAAACTCTTTCGGAACTACCTGTAATCGTCGCAGTTACGGTGAATTGTTGTGCCTTGAAGGTCGCGCTGATGGTCGTATTGTCGGAAACGGTCAATATGTACTTGCCCTCGCCGTCGAGTGCCGCCTGTGC
>CANQWO010000052.1 GCA_947627565.1 uncultured Clostridia bacterium | reverse complement strand
TCCTCTTCCCGCAAAACTTCGCGGAACTTTTGCGGGAGCCCTGAAAGAATAAAAGTCCAACGCGTCGCGGGGCAATGGGCGGCACGTTGGCAGACAAATTGTGTATATAGGCGGACGTGGCGGAATGGCAGACGCGTTGGACTTAGAATCCAATGGGAGACCGTGAGGGTTCGACCCCCTCCGTCCGCACCACGTTGCCGCAAGGCGAATCGCAAAGGGTTACCGAAAGGCAACCCTTTTGCCTTTAACGCCCGTGGCTTTTCCCCCTAAAATCTTGCTATGCAATTCTTTGGGCGCTCTGATGATGGTTCGAATTAGGTTGGTCGCGGTATTGTGAGAAAAAATATCCCGGTTGTGCCTCAAAGTAAAATTTGCGGTTATACTCTGCGCTTCTATAAATTTATTTTTCCATGTGCGTATTTTGACCGCTTGTTTTTCTCCTGAAATTATGATACAATAATCTTATTCAAAGAAAAAAGGAGTGATGATTTATGGGTAAAATATGTCAAATATGCGGGAAACCCGGTTATATGTATTATCCTCTTTGCAAGGAACATTTGGATTTGAAAGCAAGCGGGAAGGTGGTAAAATGCCCCGATTGCGGGCAGTGGCACTTGGCTGATGAAGTCTGTAAATGTCAGAGAACCGTCTATACAGAACTTCCGATAGAAGGATTTGATCAGTGTGTCGCTTGTGGAGCAGAGACGACAGGCTATGCCTTTTGTCTAAAATGCTGGAAGAAATACACTACCGAAGAAATGCTTGATATTCTAAACGGCAAAGGGGAAAGAGTTGTTCAAGAGGAAACAGAAGAGGGAATGGCCGAAAGCGAGACGGGCGACGAACAGAATCACGTTAATGAAGATCAAAATAATGTCGTTGTGATCGACGAAAACAATAAGTCGAGATGCATTACGTGCGGTAAGCAGACGGACGGACTTCTTTTTTGTGCGAATTGCTATCATAAATATAAAGGGAAAGAACTTTTGTTTCGGATAACAAACGGCACAAATGTTGAGCTCCTTGATGAGAATTACGAGGGAAGATATACCTGTAAAGACGGACATATTGTTAAAAGCAAATCCGAAAGGGATATTGATAACTATCTTTTTGAGCATGGGATTTCTCACGCTTATGAAAGGGAGCTGCCGTATGGAGCGACAGAAAAGGAGGTTTTGCACCCCGATTTCTATTTGCCAAATTATCTTGGTGATGGAAAGCACGTTTATATTGAACACTGGGGCTATAATGAGAATAATATTCAGTATACGAAAACGAAAAAATTCAAAATGCCGATCTATAAGAACTTGGGAGTTACTTTGATTTGTACATATGAAAAAACGGACATGGGAAAAATTGATACCGTGCTCGATAGAAAACTCAATAGAAACTTCATCAAGGAATCCGAAATCAACTTTGAGGAATAAAATCTCAGATTGTCGATATCCACCCACATAGCATAGGTACAACAGAGATATCCCGTCGGGGGGGAGAAAGGGGACCTCTTTTTTGCCCGTCACGGTTTCGGACGGGGGCATGTCCGCGATCTGCCCTTCGGAAAATTGTTTGATGACTGCGCCGCGAGGCGCAAGGTCGTCAAAAAACAAAAGAAAAGCGCCTCAAAAGTTCACTTTTGAGGCGCGCGCTTTGTATCGTCGATTCAGATTTTACTCGTGGCGGGAAGGGAAGAAGGAGCGTTCGCGGCTTCCCGCTTTTGTGGGTCCGAGCGTCTGTCCGTCCCCATGAAGAAGAGCGCCAGCGTCCCCGGCCCGATGTGGGAGCCCGAGCAAAGATCGTAGAACTCGATGATGATGTCCTTCGCGCCGTGCTGTCTCAGCATGTCGGCGAGCGCGAGGGCGTCCTCCTCGCAGTCGGCGTGCGCGATGGCGATCGTTTGGTCCTCCGGGCGGTTGACGTTCTTCACGAACGCCTCCACGAGCGCGGTGATGGCCTTTTTCCTGCCGTGAACTTTCCCGTAGACCGCCAGCTTCGGCGTGGCTCCGCCGTCCGCACGGATGAGCGGCTTGATGTTGAGCAGGGTCCCCGCGACGGCGGCCGCCATGGAGATCCGCCCGCCGCGGCGCAGATACTTGAGGTCCTCCACCGTGACGTAGCTGTTCATCTTATACGTATTGTTTTTGAGCCATTCGTAGCATGCCTTGGCGCTCTGGCCCATGTCGCGCAGGTCGGCCGCCTTTATGGCAAGGAGCCCCTGCCCGAGCGAGGCGTTGGCGCTGTCGACGACGTAGACTTTTCGTTCCGGGAACATCTCCTCGAGCGTCTTTTTGGCCGCGAGCGCCTGCTGATACGTCCCGCTGATGCCCGAAGCGATGGTGAGGAGCACGACGTCCCTGCCGTCCTTGAGCGTGGGGGAGAGCTCTTCGATGAAGCGCCCCTCCGAGACGAGCGAAGTCTTGGCCTCTAAGCCGCCGCGCATTTCGTCGTAGAATTTCTTCGCGATCTCGCGAAATTCAACGCCGGGGCGATAGCAGGGCCGCTCCTCCCCGTTGATGTTGAAGTAATACGTTATGACGCGGATCCCGCGCTCCGATACGAGATGCTCGGGAATATTGGCGGATGAATCTACAAAAATTTCGTAATCGAACATGGATCCTCCTTTTGGACCTGTTTCTGTGCTTATCATACCACAATATGCGCCATTTTACAACCTACTCCACGCGCGGGGTACTCTCCGATTGCATGGTGGCGGCTCTACTGATAAAAATGGCGACTCTACTCACGGTAGAGTGTGCATTTTTTCAAAAAATACTTGCGATATGGCGGCCGATATGGTATAATTATTTCAATTCCTCGCGGATTGCGGCCCGGACAAGCCCGATCGCAGTTCGGACGCGTCGGATGGCGTTGGCAAAACGCGAAAGTCGGAAAAAACAGGAGATGGGGAGAACAATGCGATTCGAAAAGGTCAAAAAGAATTTCGGGTTTGGCTGCATGCGCCTTCCGATGAAGTCGGGGAACGTGGATTACGCGGAATTTTCCGCCATGGTCGACGCCTTTCTCGACAGCGGTTTCAACTATTTCGATACGGCGCACGGGTATCTCGGCGGCAAGAGCGAGACGGCTCTGCGGGATTGCCTCGTCGCGCGCCATCCGCGGGAGAGTTTTACGCTCACGGATAAACTTACCGATCCCTTCTTTGAGCGGGAGGAGGATATCCGCCCGTTTTTCGAGAAGCAACTGCGGCTGTGCGGCGTAGACTATTTCGATTTCTATCTCATGCATGCGCAGAATGCGGAAAATTATCGGAAATTTACGCGTTGCCGCGCCTATGAAACGGCGTTTGAACTCAAAAAAGAGGGGAAGATCAAACACGTCGGCATCTCCTTCCACGATACGGCGGAGGTGCTCGATGGGATCCTCACCGATCATCCCGAGCTCGAGGTCGTCCAACTGCAATTCAACTATGCCGATTATGAGAGCCCGAGCGTGCAATCGCGCCGTTGCTACGAGGTCTGTTTGAGACATGGTATGCCCGTAATCGTCATGGAGCCCGTCAAGGGCGGGACGCTCGTCAACCTGCCGAAGGCGGCCGACGCCATCTTCCGCGGGCTCGGCGGCGGCAGCAATGCGAGCTATGCGATCCGCTTCGCCGCGAGTTTCGAAAACGTCTTTATGGTGCTCTCGGGCATGAGTACGCTCTCCCAGATGCAGGAAAACGTCTCGTTCATGCGGGATTTCCGTCCGCTCGACGAACGCGAGCGCGCCGCGATCGAAGCCGTCCGCGCCGAGCTTCTCAAGGAAGAGTTCATTCCCTGCACGGCCTGCCGCTATTGTACGGACGGCTGCCCCATGCACATCTCCATCCCCGATCTCTTCTCCTGTATGAACCAAAAGAAGCGGCACAAGGATTGGAATAGCGACGTCTACTATCAAAATTACACCTCGGCGGGGCGCGGAAAGGCCTCGGCGTGCATCGCGTGCGGGAAGTGCGAAAAGGCCTGCCCGCAGCACCTTGAAATCAGAAAGCTGCTGAAACAGGTCGCCAAGCAGTTTGAGTGAGAAAATCTTACAGTGGGTCGTGCCGTGCGACGCCGCGGAGCGCTCTCGTCACGCACGTCTCGCCCCCGACCAAACCACATGTGACGGGCGCGACCAGCATGGACCGGGCGCGTTGCAGGTCAGTCATGCGATCTCCTTTCAACATAAAATACGAGGAGTATGCCGCGGCCGACCGCGTCGTCGGAAAAGCGGCCGCCTTTCTCTATGTTCTTCTCGGCGTCACGGCCGTCTATGCGGAGGTCCTTTCAGAGCCTGCGCTTAAGGTCCTTCGCGGACATGGTATGGCCGTCGAAGCTCAATGCGTCGTCGGGCGGATCGTCAACCGAAAGGGGGACGGACTGTGTCCGATGGAATCCGCGGTCATGGAGATCGAGGATGCGGCGGCCGCGTACAAAGCGATCGACGCACGTCTTCGCGCAATGCGCGCGGAAAATCCGGACTGAGGCGCGGGAGGTGCGTCGGCCTGTAAAAAAATCAGAAAAAAATAAGAAAAGGCGCCAAAATCGGTTGACAGATTGCGTAAAGTTTGATAGAATGTACAAGCGTTGAACGTGCGGGTGTAGTTCAGTGGTAGAACCCCAGCCTTCCAAGCTGGTCGCGTGGGTTCAATTCCCATCACCCGCTCCAAATGCAAATTCGGAGATGCGCGAAACTTCGATACGAGTCAAGTTATGCGCCTGTAGCTCAGGTGGATAGAGCAACGGCCTTCTAAGCCGTGTGTCAGGAGTTCGAATCTCTTCAGGCGCAC
>CANQWO010000051.1 GCA_947627565.1 uncultured Clostridia bacterium | reverse complement strand
TTTCATGCTCTACTTAATGGCTGTTTAGATAAAATTTTTGATTTTGTCGTCGTGTCCCTAACCCTATCAAACACATCCTCTCCGATCGAGGTCACGCTGCCGTCGTCGGGAATAGTACTCGTTTTGCAGCCCGAAATTAAAGTGCTCGAAGCCGTTTCAATGAGGCAATTCCCTGCGCTATGATAGATGGGGTTCCCTTGTTCTACAAGAATGCTCGTCAGCCCACTACAATTGTAGAACGCGTTCTTTCCGATTGAAGTCACGCCACTGCCTATCGTAATGCTTGTCAGTTTGGTGCAACCTGAAAACACTTTTTCTCCGATTGAAGTCACGCCACTGCCTATCGTAATGCTTGTCAGTTTGGTGCAACCGGAAAACGTCTCTTCTCTGATCGAGGTCACGCTGTCTGGGATCATAATGCTTGTCAGCCCGGTGCAATTATAGAACGCGTTCTTTCCGATCGAGGTCACGCTGTTGGGAATCGTAATGCTTGTCAGCCCTTTGCAACCGGAGAACGCCCTATCTCCGATCTCAGTCACGCTGTTGGGAATTTCAACGCTCTTGATATCATCACCTCTTAAATAATTAATCGCAACAACGGGCAAACCAAGGTGAGAAGAGGGAATCCGAATAATCGTATTTTTACATTGCCCCCTCCCGGTTACAGCATAACCTTTCCCATATTCCTCAAATGAAAGATCGTCTGCAATTGCGGAGGCATATCTCCCACGCTGGGCAAAGATGAGTTCCTGCCCCATAAATCTGAGACGGAGTTGCCCGTCTTCCACAATCCCGGTGAACAATATGATCGTTTCGCCCATCAAGGATTGCTTAATCACAATGCTATTGCCGCTCAAAGTAAATTTCCCCGTTTCGCCGCCGTCATCCTTCCACGTTCTGCCGTCCAAGGTGAGATATTCTTCATAAATATAGTGGTCGCTATCGATTCGATAATAGGTTCCGTCGATCGAATGAAGAGAAATGAAATAGGCGACAACCGCCACAATCGCGATCACGATTGCAAGCAGGATCACCGTTACCGTGACCTCAACACGCCTCGACTTGCTTTTCTCCTGTACGGCGGCCGCGGGGGCGGGTGACGGTTTTTTCGGCGCGTGCACGGCGCGCGGCGCGGGTTGCTCATAGAGCGGCTGTGAGGGGCGCGGCTTGGGCGGCGTATACCGCTGAGGCGCAAACAGCAATCCGCAGCAACCGCATGCGGGGGCCGTCGCATAATTCGGCGCGCCGCACCGCGGACAGAGCGTGGTGCGCGGCATTCCGCAGTCGGGGCAGACCGGCCCCTCGAAAAAAGTCCCGCAACGTTGACATTGATTCATAGGTTTCCTCCATAAAAAAATTTTGTAAAAAAATAAGGGCGCTCCAATATGGAACGCCCGCAGAGAGTATCCCATATTGTTGCGACACAATCGAATTTTCCGGAATTTCAATAAACGGAAAAGAGGATACACCTATGCTTAGGTTGTAGCCGTTTATTGAAACTTATTCGGTTGTGTCGCATGTTCAGTATACCACTTCCCGCCGTGTTTTGCAACAATTTGCGGTCATTTCGGGAAAAAGATTTCCCCCGCACCGCCCGGGCTTTTTGCCGCCGCGCGGAGGCCGTTGCCCCTTCTTCGGATTTTTGTGTGGGAAAATCCTTGTAAAAATTCTTCGGATATGATAAAATAGGCAGGTATGAAAATGCCGCAAGGCCAAGGAGTAAATTATGCGATCCATCGTAAAGACGCTTGCCGATGAGCTCGGAAAGAGCGAAGAGCATGTGCAAAACGTCATCACGCTGCTCGACGAGGGCAACACCGTCCCGTTCATCGCCCGCTACAGGAAGGAAATGCACGGCACCATGGACGACCAGACCATCCGCACCCTCGCCGACCGTCTTCAATATCTTCGCAATCTCGAGGCGAGAAAGGAAGAGGTGAAAAATTCCATCGACGGGCAGGGCAAACTCACGCCCGAACTTGCGGCGGCCATCGAAAACGCCGCGACGCTCGCCGAAGTCGAAGACCTCTACCGCCCCTATAAACAAAAACGTCGCACGCGCGCGACCGTTGCGAAGGAGAAGGGGCTCGAACCCCTCGCCGCGTTGCTCTTCGAGCAGGCGCCGTCTTGCCCCGTCCCCGCAGACGAGGCGGAAAAGTACATCGACCCCGAGAAGGGCGTGGAGACCGCGGAGGCCGCGCTCGCGGGCGCAAACGACATCATCGCCGAGTGGATCTCCGACGACGCCGCGATCCGGAAGCACCTCCGCGCGCTCTTCGTGCAGTGTGCGGACGTCGTGTCCGTCGCCGCCAAGAAGGAGCCCGAGGATACCGTCTACCGCAACTATTATAATTTCCGCGCGGCCGTCTGCAAGGTGCAGGGCCACCAGGTCCTCGCCTTCAACCGCGGCGAACGCGAGGAGATCCTCAAAGTCGGCGTAGACATGAACCGCGAGGCCGCGCTGAACGTTGTCTGCCGCTATGCCGTCAAAAAGCCCCGCTGCAATGCGACGGAGTTCGTCACCGCGGCCGCGGAAGACGCCTACGACCGCCTCATCTTTCCGTCCGTCGAGCGCGAGGTGCGCGCCATGCTCACCGATTCGGCCAACGAGGGTGCGATCGGGCAGTTCGCGCTCAACTTGAAGCCGCTCCTCATGCAGCCGCCCGTCAAGGGCTTCGTGACGATGGGGCTCGATCCCGGATACCGCATGGGCTGCAAGGTCGCCGTCGTCGACGAGACGGGGAAGGTGCTTGATACGACGGTCGTCTACCCGACTTACGGCGAACGCCAGAAGAAGGAATGCATCCAAAAACTCGCCGAGCTGATCCGGAAGGACAAGGTCAAACACATCGCGATCGGCAACGGCACGGCGAGCCGCGAAACCGAGCAGATGACGGTCGAGCTGATCGCCTCTCTCGGACATGGGTGCGGCGTTTCTTATATGATCGTCAACGAGGCGGGGGCTTCGGTCTACTCCGCTTCCCCGCTCGCGGCCAAGGAATTTCCCGATTTCGACGTCAATCTCCGCTCGGCCGTCTCCATTGCGAGGCGGCTGCAGGACCCGCTCGCCGAGCTCGTCAAGATCGACCCCAAGTCCATTGGCGTGGGGCAGTATCAGCACGACATGCCCGAAAAGCGGCTCTCCGAGACGCTCGACGGCGTGGTGGAGGACTGCGTAAACGCAGTGGGCGTAGACGTCAACACGGCTTCCGCGCCCCTCCTTTCCCGTGTGGCGGGCCTGAATGCGGGCGTCGCCAACAATATCGTCAAATACCGCGAGGAAAACGGCTCGTTCACGACGCGGCGGCAAATTTTGAAGGTGCCCAAGCTGGGCGAAAAGGCATTTGAGCAGTGCGCGGGATTTTTGCGCGTGCCCGAGAGCAAGAACGTTTTGGATAACACCGCCGTCCACCCCGAGAGCTACGGCGCCGCGGAAAAACTTTTAGAGCTCTGCGGCTACACCGAAGCGGACGTGAAGGAGGGCCGTCTCTCCGAGCTCCGCGCCCGCATGAAGGCGATCGGCGAAAAACGGCTTACCGAAGCCTGCAACGCGGGCATGCCTACCCTCAATGACGTCGCGACCGAGCTCATGAAGCCGGGGCGCGACCCCCGCGACGAGCTTCCCGCGCCCGTGCTTCGGACCGACGTCCTCGACATCAAAGACTTAAAACCGGGCATGGAGCTGAGGGGGACGGTGCGCAACGTCATCGACTTCGGCGCCTTCGTCGACATCGGCGTCCACCAGGACGGGCTCGTGCACATCTCGCGCATTTCCAACCGCTATATCCGGCATCCCTCCGAGGTGCTGTCCGTGGGGGACGTGGTGACCGTTTGGGTGCTCGAAGTAGACGAGAAGAAAAATCGCATCTCGCTGACGATGCAAAAGCCGCGGAGTTGACCATGGAAAAATTTCCGTTGAACGACATCGACAAGACCTTGATCGAGGTCGCCCTTGCGGTTTTGCAGGAAAATTTTGACGACGGTGTTTACCGTCACACCGTGGGCGCCGCCGTGCTGTGCGGCAGCGGGAAGATCTATCAGGGCGTCAATTGCGACGGGATCCACGGCGCATGCGCGGAGTATATCACGATGGGCGCCGCGATCTCGGCGGGGGAGCGGGACTTCGATACCATCGTCGCCGTCCACGAAAAGGCGCTGAACGGGGTCATCCCGCCCTGTGGGAATTGCCGGCAAATGCTGTATGAATATTGTCCCGAGATCAAGGTGATCCTCAACGACGAAGACGGGAAGCTCATAAAAGTCAGGGCGAGGAACCTGTTGCCCTTTGCGTGGCAGCCGGTCGTTTGCTGAACGCTTCGGATCTTCACAGAGCCCTCGGATTTGTCCGAGGGCTCTTTTATGCAAAAAGCGGACGGGATTCCCGTCCGCTTTCAATAAAGTCCAAAGAGATCGTTTGGAGTAATGTCGAGGCGTTTGCAAAGATATTCTATATACTAAACCGATATGTTCTATCCATTACCGCAAAACAAAACGGCAAGGCTGATATTTTCGCGAATGACGGATATTTATTCAAGTTGACAATGTTGAAAACGAGATATAACCCATGTCGAATATCCTCATGAGCGAAGCAAATAATTTGTTTTAGATTATCAATGCTCTGCCACACTCCGCCCGTGGGGGCCCTTGCTTTATGCAAGGGCCCCCTCGGGCGGGCCGTCTTGAAGACGAATTTTAGGCCTCCGTTTCGGCGGAGGTCTTATTTTGCGCGGAAAAATTCACAGAAACCCCATCAATTTGTGAAAAAAGACAAAAATGCATGAAAAAT
>CANQWO010000050.1 GCA_947627565.1 uncultured Clostridia bacterium | reverse complement strand
TCCGAAAATGTATACTTTTACGGACTTTTTTTGAAACGCAGCAAATTCCTCCCAAAAACGTTAATTTTTATGAAATTCCGCACGAAAAAGGCCCGCCGCTTCCTCCGAAGCGGCGGGCCCTTCCCCTTATTTTTCGCAATTTTTTCCCGCGCGAACGTCACGTTCCCGCGATCGGGTTCGGCGTCTATCCCCCCATCCGAGGGGTATTTTCCGCCCTATTTCGTCCGTTGAACGCGGCGGCGAAGCAAATCGCCCGCGTGCAAATCATACGGGCAGCCGAACGTATACAGCCCCTGCACCAACTTGGCGTCGGAGACGGGCGCGCCGTCGGGGCCGACCATATCCGTAACGCGAAAACATTTGCGGAAATTTTCATCGGGGGCAAGCACTTCGAGCGCGTCGCCCTCATAGAACCGCGAGCGCATCTCCACCGTGACGCGCCCGGCCGCGGCCTCGCGCACAATGCCGATGAAATCGCAACTCCCCGCTTTCTGCGAGCCCGCCGCGGAGACCGTTTCATGGTTCGCGCCGTGGGAAAAGGCCTCCGTGTATTCCCGATGCGTGATCGTCTCAAGTTCCTCGGAGAGCGATTCCGACCACCCCATGTCCAAAATGCGGCGGTAGCAATTGACAACTGTCGCCAAATAGAACTCGCTCTTCATGCGGCCTTCGATCTTGAAGGAACAGACGCCGGCGCGCGCGAGCTCTTCAAGAGACGCGCTGAGATTGAGGTCCTTGCTGTTGAGGAGATAGGTGCCCTTTTCGTCCTCTTCGAGGCCCAAGAGCGCGCCGTCCGCCGTGCGCAAGGCATATTGGTTGCGGCAGGGCTGCGTACAGGCGCCGCGGTTGGAGGAACGGCCGTCGAGATGGTCGGAGAGATAGCACCGTCCGCTATACGAGATGCACATGGCGCCGTGGACAAAGGCCTCCAGCTCGAGATCGGGCACCGCCGCGTGGATCTCGGCGATCTCTCTAAAAGAGAGCTCGCGCCCGAGCACGACGCGCGTCGCACCGAGTTCGCGCCAAAATTTCGCAGACGCCGCATTCAGCGTGTTGGCCTGCGTAGAGATGTGAACGGGGAGTGCGGGGGCGACGTCTCGCACGAGGCGGAAGACGCCCGGATCGGAGACGAGCACGCCGTCGGCGCCCAGCTTTTCGAGCAAGGCGACGTGGGCCGCAAGTCCCGCAAAATCCCCGTTCCGCGCAAAGATGTTGGCGCAGATATAGACGCGCTTCCCGCGGGCATGGGTATAGGCAATGCCCTCTGCGAGCTCGGAATCGGTGAAATTATCGGCGAACGTTCTGAGGGAAAACGCCTTGCCGCCGAGGTAGACGGCGTCGGCGCCGAAATAGAGCGCGAGCTTGAGTTTTGCGAGGTTGCCCGCCGGGGCAAGAAGTTCGTATTTCATAATAAATGACTGACGGCAAATCCTTCGCCGAATCGGAAGACCTCCGTTTGAAATGCAGGGTCGGCCATGAGAAGATCGAGGTATTCGCGGAGATGCTCCGCGAGCATTTTCCGCTTCTTGGGCGGACCCCCGCGCTCCCGCCCGAACAGCAGCACGTCGTCCGAAAAGAGAAATCCGCCCCGCCGCAGCAGGCGCTTGCAATCGGGAAAATATCGCCTGTATTGCGCCTTGGGCCCGTCGAGGAGAATGGCGTCGAACGGCCCCGCAAGCAGGGGCAGACAATCGGCGGCGTCGGCCTCGTGCAGCGTATACCGCGCATTGGGCGCAAACTTCGCAAAATTTTCTCTGCAACGCGCCGCGCGGACGGGATCGCATTCAAGCAAGATGACCTCGGCCCCCGTCTCCCTTGCGACGGAGATCGCCGTATACCCCTCTCCCGCTCCGATCTCAAGATAGCGGGAGGCCGCCGCCTCCCGCATCCGTTTCAACATCACTTCCAGCGCGCCGTCGGAGAGCGTGGGGTCCCGCCCCGTTTTCGCCGCCTCCCGCAGCGCAAAAAAGTCCGACATCAGCAATACCTTCTGACGATCCGATGCAGGATGGGATAGTCCGCGCGCTTCACGCTCTCGGGCAGTTCCCCGCCCTTTCCGTCGATGTGGTCGAAAATGACGGCGAGGATGGCGAGCTGTTCGCGATAGATCTCCGCGTGCGAACAGGCGGCGCGGAAGGCCTCAAACTCCGTGCGCGCCGCGGCGATGTCCTCCCAATCGAGATTGAAGAGAACCATAAAGTACGCGGTCTTGTATTTCCAGCCGTCACCGCCGACCCGCCGAAGGCTCTCGGCATATTTTACGGCCGCCGGGATATCGTCGAGGCAGAGCGCGATGCGCAGATACATCTGATTGAGCGCGATCCGCATGAAGGGATAGAGGATATGATTGGAGGCGGCGCGGTCCAAAATGGCCTTCGCACCATGATAGTCGCGGACATGGTACCGCGCAATGAAATGTTCCCGCGTCTTCTCCCTGTAAATGTAGCCCGCGAACGCCCAGAGGCTGACGAGCAGCATGACCATGCTGAGCCCCCCGGGGGCGTATTGCCCGTAGACGAAGCTGACGACGCCTGCCGCCGCGAACAGCAGCGCGCAGATACCCAATAGGACGCAGGCGAGCGTACAGTTCTTCTTCATGGTTGCTTCCTCCTTTCTCTCCCTATAATTCGTTGACGATCGGAACGATCATGGGCGATTGCTTGGTCTTCTTGAAGAGATAGTTCTTCATGGCGCGGCGGATGGCGGATGCGAGCTCCTCCTTCCCCGCCGAATGCGGTACGCTTTCGATGGCCCGTTCCACCACCGCGATGAGATCGCGCTCGTCGATGCCCTCCGCATTGACAAACCCGCGGCTCTCGATGACGGGCTCCCCCACCACCATGCCCTTGGTTACGGCGACGGAGACGAGGAACAGGCCCTCGCTCGACATGCGGATGCGGTCCTTCAAAACTTCGCCCGTGGCGAGGTCCTCGAAGCCGCTCCCGTCGATGAGGCGGGCGCCGGCGGGGAAACTCTCGCCCTGCCGGAGGCTCTCGTCGGTCAATTCCACGCATGTTCCGATGTCGGGGATAAACGTGTTCGAGGCGGGCATGCCGAGCTCCTGCGCGAGGAGGACGTGCCGCCGAAGATGGCGGTATTCGCCGTGCACGGGAATAAAAAACTTGGGGCGGAGCAGAGAGTGCATGATCTTGTGCTCCTCCTGGCAGGCATGTCCCGAAACGTGGATCTTCTCCAAGCTCTCATAGACGACCTCCGCGCCCCGCTTCATCAGGTTATTGATGACGCGGTGGATCATGCGTTCATTGCCCGGAATGGGGCTCGCGGAGATGATGATGGTGTCGTTCGCGCCGATGGTAACTTTGTTGAACTCCCCCGCCGCCATACGGGTCAACGCGGACATGGGTTCGCCCTGTGAGCCCGTCGAGACGATCACGATCTCTCTATCGAAGTAGTTCTTCGTCTTTTCGACGTCAACGAGCACGCCCTCGGGAATGGTGATCTCCCCGATCTTGGCCGCGGCGTCGACGACGGAGAGCATGCTCCTGCCCGAAAGCGCGACCTTGCGGCGGTTGCGCACGGCGATGTCGATGATCTGCTGCAAACGGTGCACGTTGGAGGCAAACGTCGCGATGATGATCCGCCTGTCCGCGTGCTCCGCAAAGAGATGTTCGAGCGTCGTCCCGACCACCTTCTCGCTCATGGTGAAGCCGGGGCGCTCGATGTTGGTGGATTCCCCCAAATAGCAGAGGACGCCCCGCTTGCCGTATTCGGCGATCTCCGCGAGATCGATGGGACTGCCCGCCACGGGGGTCAGGTCGATCTTGAAGTCGCCGCTGTGGAAAATAATGCCATAGGGCGTCTCGACGGCAAGCGCCGTTGCCCCCGCAATGGAATGGTTGACATTGACGATATTCACCGTAAACGCGCCCGCCTTGATCTTATCCTTGGGGGCCACCGTGAGCAATTTTACGTTGTTCATGCGGTGTTCGCGAAGCTTGTTATCGACGAGCGCCAGCGTGAGTTTGGTGCCGTAGACGGGCGTGGTGCTCTCCAATTCCTTCATGAGATAGGGCACGCCGCCGATATGGTCCTCATGGCCGTGCGTCAAAAATACGCCGCGGATCTTGTGCTTGTTGGCCGTGAGATAGGTGATGTCGGGAAAGACGAGGTCGATGCCCGGCATCTCCTCCGTCGGGAAGATGACGCCCGCGTCGATCACGATGATATCGTTCCCGTATTCGATCGCGGTCATGTTCTTGCCGATCTCTCCGACGCCGCCGAAGAAAAGCACCTTGACGGGCCGCTTGCCCTTCTTCCGTTCGCGGCGCTGTTTTTCCGCGATGACGGGCGTCTCCCGCTTACGGGACTGCTTCTCGGTTATGGCGGGCTCCTGCTTGCGGGATTGCTTCTCGCTTACGGCAGGCTCGCGCTTGCGGGACTGTTTCTCGGTTGCGGCAGGCTCCCGCTTGCGGGGCGTCTGCGCGGGGTTTGTCTTGGACATGGTAGGCACGGGCGTGCCCTTGGTCTTTCCCTTGCCGCGGGGGGCGCGCTTGGGTTGCGCCGATGAAGCCGCATCTGCGGCTTTGCGTTCTTGCTCGCGGTGAAAGGCCTCGAGCCCGTTCAAGATGGCCATTTCGATGGCGGTATTCTTGTCTTGCGGTTTTGTTGCTTTTTTGTTGTTCAAATGTTCACTCCTTCTCTTAGTCACAAATATGTAGTTTCATAATTGCCAATCAAACAAAACGGGAGAGCCGTTTTCCGACTCTCCGCGTCTGTTCTCGAATGGTACTTTCCAAAGTCATCAGAAATCCAAATCCGATTTCTCGACGATCGCGGTCTTGATCAGGCCTTCGGCAAGCAGTTCTTCCTCGCTCCGGAACGCAAACTGGGAAGCATAATCGACCGATTCGATCTCTTCCTTGACGGCGCCGAGGCGCTCCATGAGGAGCTCGATGAGGCGGAACGTGCGCTTGAGCGCGACATTGCTCTTGACCTTCATCATGAGAGGCGTCTTCTCATACATCTTGGTGTCGCCGGCGAACTTCTGGTGATAGACGCTCTCGGGGAACTCTTCGGGATTGAGCGCAAGGTATACGCAAAGCGTCTTGCCGCGGATGCCGATCTTGGCGACCGTCTCGTTGTTGTAGGCAAAGCGATCGTTGGACCAGTTGACCTGCGAGGCGATGTTCGTATAGGCCAAGATCTCGTTCTTGAGGAGGCTATAGTATTCCTTGATGACTTCCTCGCTCTCGATGACCTTAGCGGTGAAACTTCTCTTATACCGCGTCGTGAGTTCCGCCTCTGCAACGGGCTCCGCGGCCGGCGCCTCTTCTACGACGGGCGCTACCGCCACCGCAAGCTCCTCTTCGACGGGCGCCGCGGGCGCTTCCTCGACGGGAGCGGGCTCTTCGGCGGGCTCATCTTCGATGGGAGCGGGCTCTTCGACCGCTTCCTCGACGGGGGCGGGCTCTTCGACCGCTTCTTCGAC
>CANQWO010000049.1 GCA_947627565.1 uncultured Clostridia bacterium | reverse complement strand
AGCTTAATGTCGTCCTTAACGTCTTTCTGTTTATAGATTTTGCCCGATGTGATTGTGAAATCTGTCGTCTCCACGGCCTTGTCAACATCAGCCCAAACGGTTCCGTCATACGATTTGGTCTTATTAACGACCTGCACCGTGAGCTTTGCCTTGGCGATGGAGAAATTGACCGTGAGCGTGCCTTCAAAGTTATTGTTGCCTGTGATCGTCACACTCGCTGTGTTCGTGCCCGCATTCGTGTTGTTCGCCCAAACAAATGCTTCGTGCGAAACTTCACTCTTGAATGCTTCTTTCAAAGCCGCTTCAAGTTCCTCTTTCGTAAGACTCTGCTCCGTGCCGTCATAGGTGAAGCCCTTCGCCGCGATAGCTTTCTCAATCTCGCTCTTGTCGAGCGTCGAGATATCAAACTTCTTCACCGTGAAGGTGAACTGCTTCGACGTTTCGCCATTGAGGAAGTAGCCGCGCTCAAGCGTCACCTTCACCTGATAACCGCTGTTACTATAATCCTGGATCGTGCCGCCGGTCATATTCTCCGCCGCCACATGGAAGTAATCAAACGTCGTGTCACCGAGGAAGTGCTTCCTGAACAGCTCCGCAATCGTCTCCTCATAAAATTCCGTGCCGTTGTAGGTCACCGTGAGGCCGTCAAAGTCCGCCGAATTTAGAAGCACGACCGCTTCATCGCACCCGAGGTGTGTGCAGAGATGCTTAACTACCTTATATTTCTCGCCCGGCGCAAAGGTCTTATCCTGTTCGGAAAGCTGCGTGGGATCGAAATTGTGAGCGCTATGCACCACCTTCCATGCGCCCGAAAGATTCTCGGCGGGGGATACAGTCAAAGTCGCATAGACATGTCCGCCCCGGCCGCCACCCAACAGTGTGGGTTCGAGTACAGGGAAATCGGCGTCTGCCGCTTCATCGGGATTGCAATTCCTTGCATAGGTCAACTCAAAAGAGAGCAGTTTCCAAGTCCCTTCCATGTTCGTCGAAGTATACGTTTGTCCCGCTTCCAGATCGGCTACCGTTTTATGGACGTTGTCATAGACGCGTGCGGAGGAAGAGAATTTGGCCAAATTACAGTCATAGCCCGTGAGGCCGCCGTCTTCGATCGTTCCGCTGAGGATCGCCGTGCTGTCGGTCGTGACGGTTGCGCCCGCCACCTGGGATTGCACGACGCCGAGAAAGGTCACTTTCTCCCCCTTGCTCTCAACGTCCTTCACGCGCTTACCGATGATCAGATTTCCGTCTACAATGAAGTTTGCGATATCCGAATATTTCGCCGTCGTAAGATCATCCGCCGTGGGATAGGTCTTCTTGCTCATATCCGAGGAATAGAATCCGTCGTAGACGAAGAGATCGGCATTCAGCGTGAGCGTCGCGCCGCTCTTGACCCAAAGCGATGCGCCCGGCATCATCTTATAATCATACTCTACTTCATAGTTGCCGTTTTCCAAAACCAACGCATAGTTATACGGAATGGAGAAATGGACGTCCTTGGTGGTGATGTCAAACGGGAAGGTCATGAAGCCCGCCGTCGCACCGCCCGAGAGCGTGATCGTCGTCTGCCCGATGTCCACCGTGTTGTTGTAGGTCGCCTTGTCGGGGATCTTGGCATGCGCATCGTCATAGACGACGTGCGCCGTCGCGTCTTTCTTGAGGTTGATAAGCGATATAGTGCCCTCCATGCCCGCGGCATTCGTCCCGATATAGGAGATGAAGGGCTGATCGATGGTCGTATAGGTGCTCATCGCGTAGAGCGAAGCATGGCCGTAGAGCACGCCGCCGTATTCGATGGTATAGCCCTGCTCGCACTGGATGTTGACCATCGCATAGCGGCTGAACGGCGTTTGGTTGAGCATGAAGAGGCCCGAGGTGTTGGTGCCGCCCGAGAAGTCGAGAATTAGGAAGGGCTGATAGAGACTGCCGCCGTTTTTCACGGTGATGCCGCCCGCGCCCGTAACTCTGCCGTTGGTATCGAACTTGCCGCCTTTTTCAACGACGATCGAGCCGTTCAGGACAAGTTCGGAATACGCGCCCGAAGTGTGCGCCTGTGCCGACTGGTTGGGCCTGTGCAGCGTGCCGCCGATGT
Organism: uncultured Clostridia bacterium; assembly: GCA_947627565.1. Classification (GTDB taxonomy): domain Bacteria; phylum Bacillota; class Clostridia; order Christensenellales; family Borkfalkiaceae; genus Gallimonas. The sequence goes on along the minus strand of CANQWO010000049.1, from coordinate 4,048 downwards.
ACATCGCGCCCTTGATCGTGAGCGTGACGCCGCTCTCGATCGTGAAGACGTATTTGCGGTAGCTCGCGTTCGTCGCCCAAACGACGCGGTCGATCTGCCCGCCTTCGACGTAATAAGTCCCCTCCTCGTTGATGGGAACGATAAGATCGACGCCTTCGGGAACGGTAAGGGCCTCCGCCTCTTCCTTCTTCAATGTATAGTTGCGGATAACGATGATCTGATCGCCCTTGACGGGCTCCTTCGCGCCTTCCGTCCCGTCCTGCCCAAGCGCGGCTTTGAGCGTTTCATAGAACTTTCCGCGAATGCGCAGTTTATAGAAATCCTTGGGCGCTACGACGGCATAGACCGCGAGATCGCCATCCACGAAATGATGATATTCCGAATCAAAGGAGAGAACGTTGTCGTTGCCGTCCACCCACGCATAGAGCTCATACTCCGCCTCCAGGGATACGGTGAAGGTGAGGCGGGAGCCGGCCGCGATGGAATCGCCGCTCTTGTAGTCGGAAGACCCGTTGACCGCCGTGACGGTGCCGCCCTTTGCACCGCCCTGCACGCCGTAGGTGATTTGGGATTGGCCTTGGCTATATCCGATATTGCGGATGACAAATTCGCCGCTTAAGCCATTACTGTTCACGGCCCCATAGCCGAGATAGAGCACCGTTTCGCTATCTTCAGGCACCGCTTGACCAAAAAGCACTTCAAGCGAGAAGCTCACCGAATACCAATTGTTTTCGAGTGGCGTTAAAAAGACGTTCGAGGACAAGTTATCGTCGGCCGCAACCCCGGAAGCCGATGAGCTTGCGACCATGACTTGATCGTACCCCGTATTGTTCGTGTATAAAAGATTGTGGCCGAAATTGTGACTCTTTTGGGTGAAGTCTGCTCCCCAATACTTTACCTTTTCCACTTCTCTACCCGCAATGGGGTTTATCACGATCGGGCCTTCAAAACTATAGAGCAACCAGTTATTCTTTTGACCGAAGCCTCCCATTTTAACTTCAAAGGAGAGCGTTCCACCGCCCTTGACCGTGAGTTTGAGGTTGCTCATACTACGGTAGCTTGTAGCTCCTGTATTGTCGTAATTGAGTGCGCGGTAAGCATAGCGCTCGTCGTTTTCGTATCTGTCGGGCGCAAATTCCCAAGCAGCCGTGCCTTTTGTCGAAGTGCTCCAAGAACCGCCGTCCTCAATTTTGATGTCCCCGAAGTAGTGAAGATTCTCCCCCATCGTTCCCGGCGGGAGGATGCGGATGTGTACGATAAAGGGATCGCTTACGGCATAGCCCTCGCAACCGTATTGGATAAAGAGGTCCTTGTTCTCCTTGAGTTTCTCATCGGAAAGATTGAAATAAATTCTGTTTTCAATGTCGTCCTGCAAGGCTACTCCAAGGCTTTGGAGCGTTTGCCCGCCCAAGGTGGTTCTATTGACATAATCTTCCGCGACGGGATAGTTATTCAAAACAATGCTGACCGAGTTGTTGCCGCCGAATGGGAGGTCTACGGTGTCGCCGTTTTTAAGCGGTCTCTCTTCGGCTCCCACGCCGCTTGCCGTCACCATGACCGAGACATCGGGCACGGGAGCCTTTTCTGTAAACTTTGCCGATAATGTATCGCCGGTAAATTCATAAAATTCGCCGCTGGAAGCGACACGGAAAAGAAATTTTTCGCCATCGAAGAACATGAGAAAACCATAGCCCTCACGCCCCTCAAAGGTCGACATTTTGGCTCCTGACAATGCGTCGCTTCCGCCTGCAAGTATATTGTCTTCTAGATAAAACCCATCAAAAGAAATCCCTGTCAACCTTGACGAATCAATCGATGAAGTGATTCCATGATTTTTTTCCAATGCATAACCAATATACCATTGCTTTTTTAACGTATTTTCCCCTTGAGCTAATTTTTGCCCCCCGCTTATTACGCTGGAAGATGTTGTACTAAAGCTCCAATTTTTAATCAAATCATTTTTGGGCCTTATATAAAAATCAGCTAATTTATCGTTAATATCAAGCGACAAGGAAACATCATCGTTAAAAAGTTCTTCTCGGATATTATGAATAACCCCTTTCGTTGACAAACTCCTGCTGTTAAATTCAAATCTTAAAGTATGTCTTTTGTCTCCCGTGGCGCTAACCGTGAATGGAAGATAGTTCTCAGTGGGATTGCTTCCAAAATATGATTTCCAATCGATTTGATCGTATTGGACATCATCCAAATAAACAGTAAACGAGGGGTTTGACCCGCTTTCTTTACTCATCCCGTAATCAAAAGCAATGGTCTTTTCTCCATTGAACATATATGTAAGTGAAACTTTCTTCGATCCAACATCTTTGGTAATATAATAATTCCCTTCTTCAATATATTCCCATTCTTCCGCATTGAAAGTTGCTCCTTCTTGTGCAAAGGTCGCTGTATATGTTTCGTCCCATGTGTATACCGTTAGTTCTTCGTCCTCAGAAATCACATTTCCGAACGAATCTTTCCAATTCAAAAATACAAATCCTTCATCGGGAATCGCTCGAGCTGTTTTGGCTTCCTTCGATGAAGTATATAACAGCGTCTTTTCGGAAGATTTTCCCGTCAGTCCCCCGAAAGAAATCGTTCCGTAGTCCCCCGCTTGAACTTTCGCAGTAAAAGTTTCTGTTGTGGGCTTTTTTAACCCCTGCAATGAAAAAAGATGATTGCCCCCAGAGTTATGAAAAACATACCAATCACCTTCTGCTACTTCGGTTGAATCCCATCCGAATATAATCCCATCATATCCTTCGCAGTCGTCCCAAAAAGTATTTGCTTCATAAAACCAAGAAAATTCAAAATTCGGGTCATCAAATGAATGCGTTTCTCCTACAGGCGTTTTAACGGATACGCTCATTAGGCCGCCTTTAATATACCCATTGGTATAAAGAAATTTATCGAACGTGAGCAAAAAACTTAATGTGCCGCCTTTCGTAATTTTAAGAATTAAATAGTCATCAAGACCTATTCCCTCAACATAATTGTTGCCATAACTACCATTATGCCAAGTATTCGTTTCCGCATCATAGTCCCACCCAAAAAATTGGCCTGTCTCGTACTTCTCAATGCTCCCGTTTTGAGCTCTTCGCCCGTTTGCAAACGTATATTCCGCAGTTTGGCCATCGATTACGCCATCGCTATCGGAATCCGCAATGTCCGCACGGGCCGGAATCACTTGGATCAATGCACATAATATCGTCACAAAAAACAGCAATGTGATCAGCGCGAGCGCAAATCTCCTCCATTTCTTGATTTTTTCCATCTCGTTCCTCCTTTGATAGAAGAATTTTTTTATTTCAAACCGTGCTCTCACACGGGTTTGATCTTAATGTACTCCCGCGCGCCCTCATGGCGTCCCCCCAACGGGGGCCCGCTCTCTCACCCCCTCCCTCGGGAGGGGGATTCAGGGGGTGGGGCGTTACGAATCATGTGCGTTAGGCGGAATTGACACTTCCGCCGTGCGCGTCCCAATTTGCCACGCCACCGCACGCTTCTTGCCCGTTGAAACGAATCGGTTTGTGCGGCTAAGAGCAATGAAAACGCAATCGCAATCCGCTCACGGAAATTCTTTGCCCTTGATATGCCTCCCGCAGGGAGCTTCTATATAAAGAATTTCGTGAACTTTCCCCCCTTCGGGGGGACAGCGACGAGGTGGACGTCCCTCTTCTCACCCCCTCCCTCGGGAGCACCCGCTTTCTCACCCCCTCCCTCGGGAGGGGGATTCAGGGGGTGGGGCGTTCTAAATCATGTGCGTTAGGCGGAATTGACTTCCGCCGTGCGCGTCCCAATTTGCCACGCCACCGCACGCTTATTATCCGATGAAACGATAAGTTTGTGCGGCTAAGAGCAAATGAAAATGCAAAAGCAGTCAGCTCACGGAATTTCTATGCCCTTATTATAGAAGGTTTCTATATGATAGAAATTCGTGAACATACCCCCGCAGGGCCAAAAGGGGGCAAAAAGTCCCCCACCTCAGTCACTTCGTGACAGCTCCTCCCCAAGGAGGCGCTCTTCTCGGTATTCCGCTTTCTCACCCCCT
>CANQWO010000048.1 GCA_947627565.1 uncultured Clostridia bacterium | reverse complement strand
CGGTAGTGATAGGCGACGGTTTTTCTGTCGCAGCCGACTTCGCGCGCGATGTCGGTAAAACTGAGCCGTGCGCATTTCTTGCCTTTGAGCGCTTTTTCGAATGCGCGGAAGACTTGGATCCTGCGGCCTTCGAGACGTTTTTGGATGACGGGATTCATTCGCTTAGATGCGTGGGATCGTCCTCGCCCTCGGCGTAGTACTTGTTGAGCTCGATGAAGAGGTAAGATCCCTGTTGGTTGTTTTCGTCCATGGTATTTTTCGTGGCGGCAAAGGTTGGGACGTCGGAGAGGCCTTTTTGGGAGCGTTTGGCTTTGGCGGAATAGTAGGCCTGCCACGCAGCGGAATAGAAGCGGTTGGAATACAGTTTGCGGAAGGAGAGGAAGAGCCGCATCTTGCGGGGCGCTTCGCGCTGTGCGCCGTCCTGTATGAGGAGCTTTTGGGTATATCCGCCGAAGGTATTGTAGACGCGTTCGTAGTGGTCGAAGATCTTCTTGCGAATGACGTTGTTCAAGAGCCAGAGCGGGAGGGTGACGTCCCCGTGGTTGAAGAATGCCTCGTCGAAGAACTTGCCGAGGAGTTTTTCGGAGAGGAGGAAGAGCGCCTCTTCGAAGGCGAAGAGCGGCATGAGGATCCTGGGGCTGCTCTTATCCATGAGGGAGATGACGTCCATATTCTGCGTAATATCGGCATTGAGACTGCCGGCGCGCTGCTCATCGGCGAGGAAGTGGATATAGGCCTTATGGTGGACCTCAGCGGAATGGCCGCGGATCTTGAGGTCGATATTGAACTTATCGTTTAAGATGTTGGCGCGTTCATCTTGTGCGGACTTTCCCGCGCGGTCGTATTGGTTCCCGCGTTCTTTTGCGATCTCGGTGATGGCGACGATGCCGAACTCAAGCGCATTTTTATAGGGATCGCTTGGGTCGACCTTTTTCCCGGGCCGGAACATATCGTAGTGGATGACGTGGGAATAGCGTGAGCGAGCGGGTTTTGAGGGCTCCTTGCGGAAGAAGTCGTCAGTCCAGCGGAGGTCGTTGCCGCGGGATTCGAGATCGTCGTCGAGGCGGATGCCGAAATTGGAGACGAGGAGCGAGCGTTCGCGGTAGATGAAGAAGAGCTGTGCGTAGTCGGAAAGCGCGTCGTAGAGCTGTTCCTTGCCGAGCCCGCGGTCGTAGACGGTGGGGAAGCGCGCGGCGTCGTAGCCGAAGAGGACGGTGCGGAAGCGGACGCCGTAGCGGGCGGAGAGGGCCTTTCTGATCCCGCGCGCGAGGGCGGGACTGCCGCGAGAGCGCTCCTGCAGGGCGCAGATCCCGGAGATCCATTCGCGGACGCCGGCGAGGGTATAGACTTCATGCTTTTCGGCGGCATGTTCCAAGGCCTTTTGCAGGACGATCCAGGGGAAGTCGGGAAACATCATGGCGATCTCGCGCATGCCGTTTTTGGCGTTTTCGCGGTCGATTTTATCGAAGCTCATCGCCATGGCGGTGAGGAAGGACGTCTTGCCTTCGCGCATGGGCGCGGTGATGAGGACGGCGACGGGGAGATCCTCGAGGAAGGCGCGGAATTTTTGCTCATACGCCTCGAGCCGCCGGAATCCGATCTCCCGCCGGATCTTCCCGAGCGTCCAAAGGATGACGGGGAGCCACAGCCACCAGGGCAGGAAGGAGACGCCCGTGATGACGTCGTAGAAGAGCTTGACGAGCTGAACGCCGAGGCCGCCGACGAAATCGAAGCTGAAATAGAAGGCGAGGAACTCGATGCCGATATTGAAGACGTTGAGGTAGAACAGGACGAGGACGGTGAAGGTGCGGAAGAATCGCTTCTTTTCGCGGAAGAAGCGGAAGAATCCGCGGAGGCTGCGTCTGAACGGGAGAAAGATCTTCTCGCGAAACGCAAGCGCACGCTCGAGGGTCCTTGTCCGCTTGCCGTAGTCGGTATTTCTGCGCCTGATGTCCCGCCATATGACGATCCCGAAGGGGAGGACGAGAAAGAGGAGGAAACACGTAAAGGCGAAGAGGGACCAAAATGCAAGGTCGAATAGGAAGGCGGCGTAGTGGATGAGATTTTGCGAAGAGACAAGCTGCCCGAAGAATCGAGCGGCGAGCGTTGTGAGCTCCTCGAACGCCTGCGGGAAGTTGTTTGTGAGGCCGCGCGGGAGGGAGGAGACCGTGAGCGGGACGGGGAGGTTATAGAAGTGCAGGATCGAGAAGATGAGATCTCTGCACGCCTCGAACGCGCGGAGGTAGACGCCCGGGACGCGCAGAGTTCCCAATGCCGCAACGCCGAACAGGAGAACGGCGGCGAGGACGGTGTAGATACGGCTTCGCATCGGAAGCGGCTTTTTTTGTTTGGTTTTTGACTTCACGGCAGCACTTCAAGAAGGGTATAGAGCGCATATCCGATGACGACGGCAGTCAAGAGATAGCCGAGGATGCGGAGCGCAAGAGAGAAGATCTTCATGCGATGATGGATTCGACGTCGAAAGTAAGTCCGTATTCAGGCTCGGGTTGGGGCGCGGGGACGGGTTTTTTCTTCCCGGCGCATTGGATGATAACGCCGAGCGCGGTGAGAAGGATGATGCCGCAGATCATGAAAATCAGAAAGGGGGGAGCCCGCTTTTTCTTGGTCTTGTTCATGCGTTACTCCGGAATGATCTCAGACATGGTATGCCCGTTTTTGGTCTTATGCGACGAAGGCGGCATTATCGAACTTCAGAGAGCCCGCCGCGGCCGCCGTATCGAAGGCATTCTGATTAAAGCCCAGCCCCATCGTGGACGAATTGACGGAATACGTGGAATGCGTCCCCGTAACCGTATACAGCATATCGAAAATCGGACAGTATGCCGCATCCGAGCCCTTCTTCATATAGAGCGCAAGGAGCTGCTTCAAACTGTTGTCAAGCGCCGTGGATGAGGTATATGCAAACGTCGTATCTCGCGTGATCTCGGACCAAAGGACTTGAAAAACCGAAATGTCCGGGACGGAGCCCCAAACTTCCGTAAACGATTGATTTGTGCCAAATTGCGCCATATCAATGGAATCGATGACTTTCTTGGCGTCGCCGCTATATACCGAACTGCCCGCGATCGCACTTTTGAGATTGGTCAAGAAGTCCTGCTTGACTCTTATTTTCAAACTCGTGACCTCAAATGTATCGTCGACCGAATAGGTATCCGAATAGGTATACTTCGGCGTGACGGTAGTCATTTTCGCCGTTTTATCCCCGTTCATAACGCCCGGGAATTTGTATTGGGAACTGCCCTCCGTCGTGGTGCCGCCTTTCCCGACGAATGTCCAGGAAACGTTCGTCACTCTTTTGGCATAGTCGAGGGTCGCGGACTTGGTGCATTCGGGATTCAGACGGTTGGTGGCGGTGATGATGATCTGCTCGCCGAAAGCCTTCTTTACGGTGAGCGTGAGGGTCAGCGTGTCCTGCGAAGGGGAGATCGTTGCATACTCGGTGACCGTCTTGCCGTCGCCCCATTGCCCGGACGCGCCGCTCTTCCACTTGATCGTCCAGTCGAGCTCTTTATAGGTGACGGCTGTGTCGGTGTAACTCGCCTTGATGGTGAAAGCGGTATCTGCGATGGGCATGATGCCATAGTCGCCGTATTCCTCGCGGGCGAGCTTGGTGACGGAGAGGCCCATCGCCTCGACGCCGTCCTCAACGGGCGCCATGATCCCGCCCCCGCCGGCATCGACTTGTTCTTTTTCCGTCTCTTCTTTCTTTCCCCAGGTGGAAGGGCCCTTGTCCGTCCACCATTCGAGGGCGGAAAAGACGAGGCCGGTGAGGAGCGCGAGCGTGATGATGCACGCGATGAAGCCGCTGAGCTGCTTCTTGTTTTGTTTGGTCATAAAATACCTCTTAGAATATATTTCGCAGCGGAGGACCCGCTTGCGATCGAGCGGAGAAGCTCGTTCTCTTCGTTTGGGAAGTTCTCGGCTGCGGGCAAGGCGTTTCCCCTGCCCACAGCTTTCAGAGAACGACTACGCGCCTTTCCCGGCGCGTAAAGGATGAGCGACGGACGCATTTTCGCGGAGCAGGCGGATCGTGTCCGCGGCGTCTTTGGCCATGAGCACGACGCAATTCGCCTTGCCGGTATACGGACAATTTTCACAATCCCCATAGAGATCGCCGCATGCTTCGAGCGCGCATAAAACCTCATCTGCAGTCTTTTCCATAGTTGCTCCTTTTTGAAAAACAGTTGGTCCGCGGAACGCCTCTTGAAGGGGTATCTCTCGGACATGGGTGCCACGTTTTATGTCAAAAGATTCCCGGCAGCAGGCCCATGCAGATCTTGACCGCGGCCCATACGAGGAAGGCGAGGAGTGCGGCGCCGATGAGAAAGCCGAGGACGGTGACGACGATATTCGTGATCTCGCCCGCCTTTTTGAGGTTGTCCTTTTTGGACTTTGCGGCGCCCGTTGTTTTCTTGCCGTGGTTGCGCGATTTACTCATTTTCGCCTCCGTTTCCGGCTTGCGGAGCGCCGCTTCCCGCGGCTTGCGCCCTCGGTGACGAGGAGCGAGATGAGGTAGTAGACGGCAAAGCCGATGCCGATGAGGAGTATGAGCCCGATGATGATCTCGAGGAGGCCGATGCCGCTTTTTGCGATGTCCGAATGCACCTCGAGGGGCGGGGTCGCGTTCGGAATGACGTCCACGGGCGACATGGCGACGGGGATCACCGTCTCCTTCTCGCCGTTCGAGAACGTCACGTCGAGGATGTCGAAATCGAGGTTCACCGTCTCCGTGAAGAAATAGGCATTGGAATCGACGTCGGTATAGCTCGGCATGAAAGCGGAGACGTCAAGGCGGACGGCCTCTTGGGAAACGTAGTCGCTCACTTGATAGCGGAGCAGGTAGACGGTGCGCTCTTCGTGATATGTATCGTAGCACGCTTTGAAGCTGTCATAATCCGCCTCGCCGATGTAGAGTCTGTCGCAGACGTCTTGCTTGCTGCCTGTGAACTTCTCATCCGTGACGGCCTCGATGGCGGGAATATTGTCGAATACCGTTGAAGAGACGACGCTGCCGCCGAGACCGAAGAGTTTTTGCCACCATTCCCGCGCGATCTTTTCCTGCGTGAGGTCATAGGTATCACCGCGTTTGATGTTGATCTCGGTAAACGCATCGTCCACCCGGGAGAAGAGCTTTTTGCTGTACTTTTCATTGACGAGCTCGCCGCCGAAATCTACGGTCGCGGAGCGCATTTTCTCCTGAAGTTCCTTTGAACTTACAATATAGGTATCCGCGCTGTCCGCTTCCGCCCCCGAATAGAACATCATATAGAGCGCGGGGACCGTTTCACCGAATTTGGATTGGAAGAATTGGACCATTTTCAGGTCAGTATACTCAGGCGGAAATACGGCATTGAACCCGTATCCATAGTGGATCTCATCGACGCCGAAAACCGGGTTGAGTGCGGACCGATATTCGTATGCTCCAAAGTAGCCGAACCCAAGATCGGACGTATAGTTTCCGATATCCTTCCCGAGGAAGGGGCGGATCGCGTCGTAGGCGTCTTTGTTCCCCGTCACGAGCATGGGCTTCAAGACGGCATTGAGCCAGGTCGCGTGGACGGCCGCCATCTCGCCGTAGGTCTCGATGAAGGTATTCGGGACGGCGAAATAGACGCTGTGAAGACTGTCCTGTGTGTACTCATTCTTGCCGTTGGAGCCGTCGGGACGGTAGGCGGTGAAGCCGATCTCGCCCTTGTCCTTTTCAAGCGTGAGGGTATCCGCCTGCTCGGAACGGACAGAGAGCGTGCTCTCCGCCTTGCCGCTCGGACCGTAGTAGCCCGCATAACCGCTGAAGAAGTATTTCGTACCGACGGTGACGAGCGTGATCTCCGTCTTCCCGATCTCCGCAAGTTCGAGCTCGGAGACGCGGTATTGCCGTTCCGCGCTGTTTACGGCGCCCAGGATCGCGTCCTTTTGCGCGGCCGAAAGATTGACCTTGAATTTATAGAAGAGGCCCTCGTAGTTCTCACGCGCGGAGACGCTGAGGAAATCGAGGTGGTATTTCTTGTATCCCGCGGCCTCGTCGTCTCCGGCACGCAGAGAGATCGAATTGCGCGTTGACGTGACGTCGAATCTGAGGCCGCGCGGATTGTGAAGATAGACATAGAGCCCGAAGTCCTGCCAAAGGTCGGGCGTATAGCTGTAACAGAACTCTACAAACGAGAAGAGCGACGTCTTCCCGTCCGCCGAGAACGCATAATTTTTGAGGTCGAAGGGCACACCGTCCACTTCCGTCGCCTCGAGATCGGCAAGGACGTCCGTCTCGTCGAACCGCTCCGCATTGCTCTTTTCGGCCGCGCGCGCTCCCATGCCCGTCCCGAAATTCGGGAAGAGCATGAGAAAGGAAATTATGAAAGCCGAAATGGCTCGGATGAGCTTGCGCGCGATCGAGTTCATAGACGGTTATCCTGCGACGTTAAAAAGTTCGATGACGATGGTGACGTCACAATCCGGCATGGTGAATTGGTAGTCGTGCGAATAGGCGCCGCCGACGGGCGTGAGAGATTGGTCCTCGATGCCCGTGCCCGTGAGTTTGACGGAGGTGATCGTGTAGACGCCGAGCGCCCGAAGCGTGAATTGGACGGTCGTTCCCGGCTTTGCCGTCTCCGGGCATTGGAAATCTATGGAATAGGATTCCCCGTTTTGGATCTCCGTGGAGATCGCACGGCTCTCCGATTCATAACAGGAGAAACAGACGGTGAAGGCGACGGCTTTGTTGTAGGATGTCACGTTCAGAGCGAAGAA
>CANQWO010000047.1 GCA_947627565.1 uncultured Clostridia bacterium | reverse complement strand
GCCACCATCAAAAAGTGCGAGGAGAACTATCCCGGCGTGGAGATCAAGCACGGCACCAAGTTCGTCTCGGTCGTCAATCGATTTCTCTCCAATGTGCAACGTTTCTTTGACCTCGGCTTTTTGGGTTGGTGCGCAAGAGGGGACTTTGAGCACGGCAACTTTTCGCTCTTCGACGCGAATGACCGCACCATTGCGTCCGTGCGCGTGGAGGAGAAGCTCAACCGCGTCATGCGCTGTATCGAATCGCTGCCCGAGTTTTATCTTCACTCCCTCACTTTCGCTCTCGCCATCGACGTGCAGGTCTCCGATCCTACGCCCAACCTCTCCGACGTCTCCGATCCGCTCCTTGCATTGAGTTGAGTCTCATTTATTTATAGTGAGAGCTGTTCCGATGGGGGCATGTCCGCGTTGCATGGCGCATTCTCGTTTCATATCCATGAAAATGGCCGTCCGAATTTTCACCCGGACGGCCATTTATCTCCGTGTCAAATTGATTTCAGACCGGTGCGCTCTGCCGTCTTTTCTTATGCAACATCCTTATATCGCATATAGATGTATTCGTAAATTTTTCTGCGATATTCTGCCACCTTACCTTCATCGTAGCTCTCCGGTAATCCTTCCCACAGCGTATCGCGGATAAGATTTTCGATCGCCGCTTTGGTCTCTTGCTTGTCCGTCCAATGATCCAATTCGGCGATTTTTGCTTTGATTTTCGCAAGCAACTCCACAGCGACGGTCTTTATCTTTTTGATATCCTGTTTGGACAAATTTTCTTGAAACAGCAGATCGTACATCGACAATTCCTCATCGCTGGAAAAACCTTCGCGGACGTAACGCTGCCGTTCTTTATCCATGGAATTTGCGAGATCCATCAGATCCATGAACGTCTTTTCGATCGTAGCGCGATCCTGCTCGGAATTGTAGTCATCGATGATCCGGCGATACCGGTCATAGTAATTGATCCTTGTCGGATTGGCAAAAAGCATTGCATGCAGCCGCTCCTCGACCAGCTCCTGCAAATCGCGCATTGCGAGATTTTTTCTCTTCGTGCGCGAAAATTCCCGCGTCAGCAAATCAAAATCGATTTTACTGATATCGAATTGTTTGGATCCCTTATCGTCCTGCGGATCAACGAAGATATGATCATTGATGATATGATTGATTGCAACAATCAAATCGGTAGTATCGACGTGTTTGCGTTTTTTGAGAAGTTCGCCGTAAATCGCAAGGATGGCGTTTTTTTCTGCGATCGTTTGGCCGTTAAGGTCATTCCGATCGGCATACTTTACGAGGCGGGCAAGTTCGGACGCATACGTTTGGAACGTCTTATTGACTTCAAGGGACGCGCACATTGCATTTGCGGCATCCTGTAAAAGCGCCATCTTTGCAAAATCCGAAGCCGCGATCAAAGTCTGCAAATCAAAACCGTGTTGGGCGAGAAACGCTTTTGCATTTTCAATGACTTCAAGGATTCGTTTGATCAGAAGTTCCTTGTCCAGCGTGGGGTCGACGCTTACGCCGTTTCGGTTGACCGTATAATCCGCCAACGCCTTTCTGAGCGCTTTGACGATGCCGATATAGTCCACGATCAGGCCGTTGTTTTTTCCTTCGGCGACGCGGTTTGCACGGGCGATCGTCTGCATCAGCGTGTGCGCTTTTAACGGCTTATCCAAATACAGGCAGGAGAGACTTTTCACGTCGAATCCCGTGAGCCACATGGCGCAGACAAATACGACGCGGAACTTGCTCGTATCATCCTTGTATTCTTTATCAAGTTCGCGCTTCTCCATCTTTTCACGATGCGGGAGGATGTCCAACCCCCACTTTTTGAAGGTCTGAATTTCGTTCTGCTCCTGACTGATGACGACGGCCATCTCCGTCTCCCGCATCCATGCGATCTTTCTTTTGAGTTCCTGCGCTTCGTACATAGTGGCCGATTTCAGCAACGATCCCAGCCTTTTGATTTCCTTCTGCCAATATTCCTGCACATAGTTATACATTCTCACGCAGGTCACTTTATTGAGGCAGACGACCATCGCCTTGCCGCTCGTCCACAGATCGGAATAATGCGCGACAAAGTCTTTGGCGATCGACCGAAGGCGGGGCTCGGCGGTGAGGATATGAATTTCCTTTGCAAATTCACGCTCCAGCTTGTCCTGTTGCGAAGGGTCGAGATCGGCGGCCTCGATCGCAGACAAGATATCGTCCGTAATTTGGGGATTTTCAAGTTGTGCAAGTTTGTCCGCACGGTTTTCATAGTAGAGCGGGACGGTCGCCCCGTCCTCCACGGCGCGTTTGAAGTCGTAGATGGAGATATATCCGCCGAAGGTTCTCTCGGTGATGTTGTCGTTTGAAAGCAGGGGCGTGCCCGTAAATCCGAGGCGGGATGCCGTCGGGAGCAGCCGCATCATATTCTCGGCAAAGATGCCGTATTGCGTGCGATGGGCCTCGTCGGAAAGGATGATGATATCATGGTCGGGATAGATGGGAGCGGCGTTCGGCCGGTTGAATTTTTGAATGAGCGTGAAGATAAAGCTCGGATTGCCCCGCAGCCGCCGTATCAGATTTTCTCCGCTCGACGCGATATATTCGGACGCCTTTGTCCCTTCGAGAAGCCCGCAATTTAAGAATGTGGCGCTGATCTGGTCGTTCAGCTCATCGCGGTCGGTGAGGACAACGATCGTGGGCGAACCCTCGAATTTCCGGCGGATCTTTCGCGCGAAAAAGACCATGGAATAACTCTTGCCCGAACCCTGCGTATGCCAGAATACGCCGAGCTTTCCATCCTTCAATTTGCGCGCTTCATAGGCGTTCACCGCCTCGTTGACGCCCAAATATTGATGGTTTTGCGCGAGGATCTTTTTGGGACCGCTGTCCGAATGGTCGAATACGATAAAATTCTCCAAGAGATCCAAAAAGTTTTCCTTCTTACAAATGCCGCGCAGCATGGTTGCCAAGGCGACGTCGCCTTCGTCGCTTTCCCGAAGACGCTTCCACTCGTGGAAAAATTCATACTTGCTGCCGAGCGTTCCCACTTTTGCCGTAAGTCCGTTGCTCAGCATCACAAAGGCATTGTAATAAAAGAGGTGCGGGATGGTATCCTGATAGTCGCGGTAATTATCGGTATAGGCATTTTCCACGTCGATGTTGGTGCCCTTTAATTCCATGAAAAGGAGCGGGATCCCATTGACGAAACCTATGATGTCGGGGCGCCGGTGATAGAGTTCGCCGTGAATCCACATCTCTTTGACGGCAAGGAAGTCGTTCTCTTCGGGGTGGGCAAAATCTATGACGCCGGCTCTGCGCGTGCTCTGCTTTCCGTCGTCGGTTTTATCGGTGACGGGGATGCCGTCGCGGATATACGAACACTTTTCCTCGTTGATCTGGAGAAGAGAGGACGTGGAAAGATGGCTCAGGAATTTCTCCTGCGCCTCGTCGATCTGCGCATCGGTGATCCACGGATTCAGCTTTTTGAGAGCGGCCCGAAAATACCGCGTGAGAAGCACCTCGCGATAGCTTGTACGCCCGAGCGTGCCGTCTGTGCCGAGCTTTTCCGCGTTGTAGGCGAATACGACCCGCCAGCCGAGCTCGTCCTGCAAGAGATTCCCCGCGCTTTCCTGCACCAAAACTTTTTCGGAGTATTCGTAACTCATACACATTCTCCTATCGTTCGATCTTCACTTTTTCAGAGACTTCCGATTTCGCCGCTCATGAGTTTCGGAAGCAGGTAGTCGCGGGCAAGTTTTGCCGTCTGTATCGTTCGGGAACAGGAGAGGATTTTCTGATAGATGTTCCCTGACAAATTGTTGTATTTTTCTAAAACAACTTCGCTCGGGACCGGCATCATCTGTTGTTCCAAGAAGTCTTTCCACCGATAATTGACGATGCTGCTCGCACTGCGTTTATCGTATTTTGTAGTTTCTCCGCTGCTGCGCAAATACAAAAACGTATCATAGAGGTATTGCGACATCCTGGCGTTTGCTGGGCGTATCAATTTACAAAAGCTCGCGCACATGACTTGTCCGCCGAATTGCTCCAAAATGGCCTGTCTGATCAAAGCGGTTCGTGCAACTCCCTCGGTTTTACTGCCCCCGGAAACTTCAAAAATGATATCCCCGTCTTGCAGGGCGCGCGTCCTCAGATTTGTTTTACTGTGATAGCGATAGGGGATCCCTTTGTAATTTCCGTGCGTAAGATCGGAGAGATCTGTGCCGCGAATGACATAGGCGGGCGCATCGCAATGATTGGTGACGGTGTCCGATCCCCAGCCTCCGCCGATTTCGTATGCGATGAGTCGGTTTAATGGAACATAGTCCCAGTCCTCGGGGATCCCGTTGACGATGGGCGCAGTTTCATGACCCGGGAAGCGAAGGCGTATAAACCACTCTTGATAGAAACGCCGCGCCGCCTCTTCCAACAGCTTGATCTGTTTTTGATTGTTTTCGATCAAATCGTCATAGGCGGAAAGAATATCGGCAATGCGGGTTTGCGTATTGAGATCGGGATCCGGGACTAAAAACTTCGGGATGGTTTTCTTATTCCCTCTTGGCATTTTGGTCCCGTTCGCGCCCGCCGTCATAAAATCAAAAAATACGTCTTGCGCAAGAACGTAGTATAAAAATTTTTTGTTTTGCCCGTTTTTTGCTCTGAAGACCAACACATCATTCGAGCATCCGCCGTCTTGGTCCGCATACCATATTTTCTTGAAATACGGCCTTATATTGGAGACAAGAACATCTCCTTTGGCAAAGCGCGTGGCCTTTTTGGCCTGCGGCAAATTTCCGATCTCCACGACGCCGCCGCGATCGGGCAACATATTCTCCGTGGTGATGTAGTTTGTTGTGCTTAAATCGGTAATTTTTATTTTTTCCGTTACGTAATCGGCGATTTCCCGTAATTCGATCATGATCCCAGCTCCTTCATGTTTTCGGAGATGGTATCCATGAGGCCGTTGGATTGGGCTTGCAGGCGCAAGAGCGCTCGGTGGATCTCCGCCATGCGCTCCGCAAAATTCACGCCGTCGTCCGCCATGGGCGCAACACCGACGTATGCCCCCGGCGTCAACGAGCAGCCCTTTTCGAAGATCGCGGACCGCTCCTCGATCTTGCAAAGCCCGAGAATATCCCGATACTCTCCTTCGCCGAATTTTTCATACAGCCAAACCGCCTCTTTCGCTACCGTAAGGCGCTCGTTGAGCGCCTCGATCTCTGCGCCGCATTTTTCCCGGACGCTCTTTTTTTTGCGCCTTTCCGCCGTCTCAATTGCTTCTTTTGCCTCCGCGCGCTTTCTTTGTACGGTTTTGGAAAGCGCCGCTTCGATCTCGGCAAACGAACGGTCGTCGGCCAATGCTTCATGATATTCTTTGAGTAATTTTTGATACTTTTCAACCTCGTCGCGGTAGAGCCAGACGATGGCGTTCAGATTCTTGAGCTGCCAATCGCTCCATTCGTAGAGCGTGCGGTCCACCTGCGTATAGTAGTTGCGGGAGTCGATGAACAGCACCTTTTCTTTGCGTGCCTCGGGTTTCCCTTTATCAAAGAACCACAGCGAGCAGGGCAAACTTTTGGTGTAGAAAAAGTTGTTCGCCACGCTGATGATGACGTCAACATGTCCCGTTTTGATGAGCTGTTCGCGGATCGCTTTGTCCTTTCCCTGACTGTCCGTCGCAGAGGACGCCATCACAAAGCCCGCACGGCCTCTTTCGTTGAGGTAGGAGTAGAAATAGGAGATCCAAAGATAGTTCGCATTGCCCACTTCCTTTGCCTTATTCACCCCCGGGAGTCCGAACGGCAGGCGGCCCGCGGCGGAAGCGGCTTCGGCCTTTACTTTATCGACGTTGAAGGGCGGATTGGCCATCACATAATCGCAACAGCCGTCTAAATTGTGCGCATCGTGGTAGAACGTGTTTGCTTCATCTCCCGATTTGATGACGCCCGTAAGCCCGTGTACCGCCATATTCATCAGGCAGAGCTGCGCGTTGTATTCCACTTTTTCCTGTCCGTAGAAGGTCATCGTGTTGTTGGCGACCATACCCGCCGCATTGACGAAGTCGCCCGTCTGCACGAACATGCCGCCGCTTCCGCAGGCGGGATCGAGCAGGGTGCCCGCCTTCGGCTCTAAAATATTGACGATCATTTTGACGAGCGGCTTGGGCGTGAAGAATACGCCGTCGTCGGAGGCGACAAACGGGGCAAATTTACTCAAAAAATATTCATAGATGCGTCCGATGACGTCGCCGCCGACCTCATCGAGTGCGTTGTTGTTGAAAATACGGAGAAGTTCGGCGAGAAGTCCGTCCGAAAAGATCGTGTAATCTTTCGGCAGAACGCCTTTGAGCTGTTCGCTCTGCATCTCCACGAGGCGCATGGCGTTGTTGACGACTTCGCCGAGGCTGTTCATCCCATTTCCGTCCACGCTCTGCAAATTCTGCGACGGGATATTTGCGGGCAGATTGACGAGATAGGCATACTGTGCCTCGCGGGGAAGATACAGCGCGCTCTTCTCCGCAAAGTCGCTTGCCTCTACAGGAAGCGGCTTGCCGTTGCGCATGGGCCTGCTTTTGAGGATCTCCGCTTCGACCAACTTGAAACGGCTATACGCATAGCGCAGAAAAATCAAGCCGAGCACGGGCATGCAGTATTGATTGCTCGTCAGTTTTGATTCGGCGCGAAGCAAATCTGCCGATTCCCAAAGTTCATCTTCGAGTTTTTTGATATTGATTCCTCTTGTCATAAGTGGCTCCTGTGCGGCGATATGCTACCAATTCAATGTCTTTTCCGGGTTGAGAAGGAAATCGGATGGAGGAGCGATCAAAATCCCCGTTTATTGCGGGGATCGGCCGTGATAATTTTGACCGTACTGTTTCTGATCGATGAGTTTTTGCAAGCGGCGGGACACTTTTGTGCCCCGCCGCTTGGGTATGGCGGAGAGAAAGGGATTCGAACCCCCGGATGGTTGCCCATCAACGGTTTTCAAGACCGCCGCAATCGACCGCTCTGCCATCTCTCCGTGCCGATAGAATTTCATGCAACGACACTTTGTCGAGGGGA
>CANQWO010000046.1 GCA_947627565.1 uncultured Clostridia bacterium | reverse complement strand
AAGATTTTTTATTTTGCTGTGATTGAATGTTGGCAAATAAGTTTTGTTATGTTTTATTTCGCCATTTTGTAAATCAATGTACTTCATGATTTTTCTCCCTCAAATTTAACAAATCAAGTTTTTTTGTCCACAATTAATAGCGCGACGCTGCAAAGCAAAGCGGAGCAGGGGCATTATGCAGAGTTCTGTAAATCCACCGATTATGTGCCGTACTGCGCGCGGTAGGCCTGCATCGCGGGGAGATACTCTCTCCCGTCGATCACGCCCTCCTCGATGGCTTCGATGATGTTCTCCATCGTCACGATGGCATGGACCGGGACGCCGTAGCTCGCATAGACCTCCTCGGCAGCCGAACGTTCGCCCGTGCCCTTTTCCTGCCGATCCACCGAGATGAGCATGGCCGCGATCTGCACGTCGGCCACCGCCCCGAGTTTGGGCAAGATCTCGCGGAAGGCCTTCCCCGAGGTCATGACGTCCTCGATTAGGCACACCCTGTCGCCGTTTTCAAGGGGGGTACCCACGAACATGCCCCCCTCGCCGTGGTCCTTCGCCTCCTTTCGGTCGAACGCATAGCCGAGTTCGAGGCCGTGATTTTTGTAGAGCGCGATTGCCGTTGCGACGGCCAGCGGAATGCCCTTATAGGCGGGGCCGACGAGCGTCTTTGCGTCGACGCGGTGCTCCAGATAACAGGCGGCGTAGTACTCGCCGAGGCGGGCGAGCTGGGCGCCCGTCCTGTATTTCCCCGTGTTGATGAAATAGGGGGCACGGCGGCCGCTCTTGAGCGTAAAATCCCCGAAGAGGAGCACGCCGCTCTCCGCCATGAACTTGATAAATTCGCGTTGATAATCCTGCATCGCGACCGTTCTCCTTTCTTCAATTGATCTTCAGCGCGCCCACGAGATCGCGCACGCGCCCCACACCATGTCCGTCGCACCACGTCTCGAGCCCGGCGATGATCTTGGGGCAGGCGAGGGTATCGGTGAAGTTCTGCGTCCCCACCTGCACGGCCGAAGCGCCCGCCATGAGGAACTCCAAGGCGTCCTCGGCGCAAGTGATGCCCCCCATCCCGATGACGGGGATTTTGACCGCGTGCGCGGCCTCGTAGACCATGCGCACGGCGACCGGTTTGATCCCGGCCCCCGAAACGCCGCCCGTATTGTTCGCGAGGACGGGCCTGCGGCGTTCGATATCGATCGCCATGCCCGTCAAGGTGTTGATGAGCGAAATGCAGTCCGCGCCGCCGGCCTCCGCCGCCCGCGCGTTCTCGGAAATATTCGCCGCATTGGGTGAGAGTTTTACGATGAGCGGCGTGTTTTTGAGGGCCTGCTTTGAGACATGGGTGACCTCTTTTACGTCTTCGGGTCGGATCCCGAAGGCCATCCCGCCGCATTTCACATTGGGGCAAGAGATGTTGAGTTCGATGAAATCGACGAGCCCGTCGAGACGGCGGCAGATGGCCGCGTAGTCCTCGAGCGTCGCCCCCGCGACGTTCGCGATGACGCGCGTCTTCCTTCTCAGCCAGTCGAGATCGTGCTCGATGAAATGTTCGACGCCGGGATTTTGAAGTCCGACGGCATTGAGAATAACCCCGCGGCTCTCCGCGATGCGGGGCGTGGGGTTGCCGAGGCGGGGCTCGCGCGTCAAGCCCTTGGTCGCAACGGCGCCGAGGAGGGAGATATCGTAGAGCTCGTCAAATTCCCTGCCGAACCCAAACGTGCCGGAGGCGGGAATGACGGGATTTTTCAGCTCCACACCGCAGATATTTACATGCAAATCTACCATATCAGATCTCCACTTCTCCGATCTCAAACACCGGACCGTCCCTGCAAACGCGGGCATGGGTGCCGTCTTTTTTGTCACAGACGCAGACGAGGCAGGCGCCGATCCCGCACCCCATCCGCTCTTCGAGCGAGACATAGACGGGGATATTTCTGCCCGAGACGGCATTTTTCAGGGCGCGGAGCATGGGCGTCGGCCCGCAGGACAGAACGACGTCCGGCTTTGCCCTTTCGATGTCCTCCATGAAGGCCTGCACCGCCGTTCCGCGATAGCCCTCGCTGCCGTCGTCCGTCGCGATGACCAACTTGTCTGCCCGCTGCATCTCGTAGCGGAGACAGACGGCGGCCCGATTCCGGAATCCCATGTACGCGGAGATCTCCCGCTCGCCCGCATAGGCGCGGATGGCGGAGATCAGAGGGAAGACGCCGACGCCGCCGCCCACGACGGCCACCCGCTTCATGTCGGGCGTGAGCGAAAATCCGTTGCCGAGGGGCAGGAGGACGGAGAGCCTGTGCCCCTGTTTATAGCCGACGAGCGACTTCGTCCCGCCGCCCTTTACCTGATAGCACACGGTGACGCGCTCCCCCTCCGCCTTGCAGACGGCAAGGGGCCGCCGCAGCGGGTAGCCCGCCACGCCGACCATGCAAAACTGCCCGGGAAGGACGGGGACCGCCTCCTCGGTCGCAAAGGTGAGCGAATAGATGTTTTCCGCGATCCTGACATTTTCCAGCACCGCGGCCGTCAATTCACGCATGGATCTCCCCCAAGACGGACAAGAGGTCCGCTTTCATCGCGAGGCAGGCCTTTCGCGCCGCCTCGGCGTAGTCCCCGCCCGTCTTCCGATAGGCGCAGAGAATGCCGCGGGAATTATTGACGATGCCGCCCATGCCGCCCGCCGCAAAGCTGTTTTTTATCATTTCGGCGTTGCCGCCCTGCGCACCGTACCCCGGAATGAGGAAGAAGGTGTGCGGAAGACGTTGCCGCAACACGGCGGCCTCCGCGGGATGCGTCGCGCCGACGACGGCGCCCACGCGCGAATATCCATACGCGCCCCATGTGCCCGCGCCCCAGCGCTCCACCATATCGCCCATGCACTCGTAGACCGTGCGGCCGTCGGCAAGTTTCAAGTCCTGCAATTCGCCCGAGGAGGGATTGCTCGTCTTGACGAGGACGAAGAGCCCCCTGTCCGACGCCTTGCTCTCCTCGACGAACGGCGCAATGCCGTCGCTCCCGAGGTAGCCGTTGACGGTGAGAAAATCGGAGGCAAAGCCGCTCTCCTCCCCATGAAGGAGGGCCTTGGCGTATTGCGCGGCCGTGGCGCCGATGTCGTTCCGCTTCGCGTCCGCAATGACGAGGAGCCCCCTCTCCCGCGCATAGGCCAACGTCGCCGCAAAGCACTGCAGCCCTGCGGGCCCGAGCGCCTCATAGTAGGCGATCTGGACCTTCACGGCCGGTACCATGTCCGCGATGGCGTCGATGATATCGCAATTGAAGGCATAGATCGCCTCCGCCTTTTCCGTGGCGGTGCGGCACTCCGCCTGCATCGCCTCGGGGAGATACTCGAACGCGGTATCCAGCCCCACGCAGGTGGGATTTTGCATCGCAACGATCCTTTCGAGTAAGGTATCGACGATCATGTCAGTCCTCCCGATACTTGATTTCGCCGTCCACGACGGTCATCTTGACGCGGCCGTAGACCTCCATGCCCTTGAAGGGCGTGTTCTTCCCCTTGGAGACGAACTTCGCGGGGTTCACCGTCCATTTCTCGCCGAGATCGACGACGGTGAGGTCGGCGGGCGCGCCCACGGCGATCTCCCCGCCCGCAAGTCCCACGATCTTCGCGGGATTTGCGCTCATCTTGGCGGCGAGCGCGGGCAAGGTCAGAAGTCCCGTTTTCTTGACGAGCTCGGTATAGGAGAGCGCAAAACTCGTCTCGAGCCCGCTGATGCCGAAGGCGGCAAGATCGTATTCGACGTTCTTGTCGTCCTCGTGATGGGGCGCATGATCGCTCGCGATGCAGTCGAGCGTGCCGTCTTTGAGCCCCTGCTCGACGGCCAGTCTGTCGCGCTCCTCGCGGAGGGGCGGATTGACTTTGGTATCGGGGTCGAAGTCTTGGATGGCTTCGTCGGTCAACGTGAAATAGTGGGGGCATGTCTCGGCCGTGACCTGCACGCCGCGCGCCTTGGCCTCCCGAATGAGCTGAACGCCGCTATACGTCGAGACATGGCAAATGTGCACGGGGAGGCCCAAACTCTCCGCAAGGCAGAGCTCGCGGGCGATCAGGATGTCCTCCGCCGCGCGGATGCTCCCCTTGAGACCCGTGCGCGTGGAATAGTACCCCTCGTGGACGACCTTCCCCTCGGTGAGCGAGGCGTCCTCGCAGTGACAGAGACATTTGAGCCCGAAATCGGCGGCGTAGAGCATGGCGCTCGCCATGAGGGACGCATTGCGGACGGATTTTCCGTCTTCGGACAGCGCGACGGCGCCCGCCGCCTTCATGCCGCCGATGGCCGCGAGCGTCTCCCCGCGCTGCCCCTCGGTGATGGCGCCGATGGGATGCACCTTGCAGTGCCCCACCTCCTTTGCGCGCGCCTTGATATAGGTGACGACGACCTTGTTGTCGACGACGGGCTTGGTGTTCGGCATGCAGCAAATTTGCGTAAATCCACCCTTGACCGCGGACATGGTACCCGTCTCGATGGTCTCCTTCTTTTCAAACCCCGGCTCGCGGAGATGAACGTGCATATCGATGAGCCCGGGAAATACCGTGCGGCCCGCAAGGTCCCAACCCTCGCCTTCGAGCGTGCCAGCGGGCGCGATCTCGGCGATCTTGCCGTTCTCCGTTCGTAGATCGCATTGTCTCACGCCGTCCCGAAAGACGACGTCTGCGCCGCGAAAGATCATATCCGTTCCTCCTGACAGAGCATCTTCAGCATCGCCATGCGCACGGCGACGCCCGAGAGGACCTGGTCCTCGATGTGGCTTTGGGGTCCGTCGATGAGCCCTGCCGTCAGCTCGATGCCGCGGTTGACGGGGCCCGGATGCAGGATGAGGGCGCCCGGCTTGGCGTATTGCATGACGTTCTCATCGATCCCGTAATATTTCGCATACTCCCCGAGCGAGGGGAAGTAGCCCGCCTTCTGCCGTTCGAGCTGGATGCGGAGCCCCATCACGACGTCGGCGCCCTCGACGCAGGCCTCCCGCGACGTGCAGATCTCCGCCCCCATCCGGTCGAGCCCGTCGGGCATCAGCGTGCGGGGCGCGAACATGGAGACGCGCGCGCCGAGCTTTTTGAGGCCGTAGAGATTGGACCGCGCCACCCGCGAATGACGGATGTCGCCGAGGATCGCGACTTTGAGGCCCGCGATGCGCCCGAGGTGCTCCTTCATGGTGAGCATGTCGAGAAGCGCCTGCGAGGGATGTTCGTTCATGCCGTCGCCCGCATTGATCACATGCGCCTTGACCGTCCCGGCGAGCAGCCGCGGCGCGCCCCCGGTGGGATGGCGGATGACCATGACGTCGCACTTCATCGCGTCGAGCGTCTTGCCCGTGTCGACGAGCGTCTCCCCCTTCTGAACGGAGGACGTCGCCATGGAGAGATTGACGACGTGCGCCCCGAGGCGGACCGCGGCCAATTCGAACGAACAGCGCGTGCGCGTGGAATTTTCGTAGAAGAGCGTGACGACGGACTTGCCGCAGAGCTCGCTCCATTGCCTTTCGCCGCGCTTCAAAAGCGCCTTGTATTGCAGTCCGTCCGAAAGCAGCGCTTCGATCTCCCCGGCCTCGAGGTCGTAGAGCCCCAGAATGTCCTTCCTTGCCATGGATACCCCTTGCATAAATAAAAGTCTTACAGCTTCGTGCCGCAAGACTTGATGCTTGTGTATTCGTCTTGTCGGCACAGGGTGCCGCTTACAGTTCGCTTCGATTATACCATACCCGAGGCAGGAAAGTAAAGCGTTTCAGAGAACTTGGACGAGAGAAAATTTCGTTTTATCGCAGGAAGTGAGAAAGTATTCGATGCCGGCCTTTTCCGAGCGCAGCGGGAAGTAGCCGCTGCCGTGCAAATGCCCGAAAACGACCTTATCCACCGCGTTGGCCTCGAAGAGCTCGGTGAAGAGCGTATCCTCCTTCTTGACGGAAAAGGGCGGGAAGTGGATGAGAACGAGGAGCTTGTCGCCCTCCGCGCGGACCTTTTGCACTTCATGGAACGCGAGACGGAAGCGTTCGGCCTCGCGGAGGTAGAGTTTCATGTCCTGTTCGGCGAAATCCACGCTCCCGGGGCAAGTCCAGCCCCGCGAGCCCGCCACGATGAGGTCGCCGAATTTGACGCAGTCGTTCTGCAAAAAATGGCAACGCGGCGGCGCCAAAGCGCGGATCCGCGAGATGCCGCTCCACCAGTAGTCGTGATTGCCGCGGATGAAGACCTTTTCTCCGGGAAGATCGCGGAGGGCGTTGACGTCATACATCCCCTCCTCGAGTTTCATCCCCCAAGAGGTATCGCCGCCCAGGAGAACGAGATCGTCCTCCCCCACCCGCTCCTGCCAGTCGCGGGCGATCTTTTCGAAATGCCCCTCCCACCCCGGGCCGAAGACGTCCATCGGCTTATCGGCGAGGCCCGAGAGATGCAGATCGCTGATAGCAAACACTTTCATGGGGAAATTATAGCATACTTTTCGGCCGATTGCAAGAGAATTTGTCCAAACCGTCGCATGCGCTTTCCGCACG
This sequence comes from uncultured Clostridia bacterium, assembly GCA_947627565.1. Lineage (GTDB taxonomy): Bacteria > Bacillota > Clostridia > Christensenellales > Borkfalkiaceae > Gallimonas. The sequence goes on along the minus strand of CANQWO010000046.1, from coordinate 1,245 downwards.
GTCTCCGCGGCGGGTTTCGAAGCCCGCTCGGGCGCTTTTCGGGAAGCGGGGAGACGATTGGGGGGGAAGCCATCGGCGATTTCGGGGGACGCGGCGCCGCGCCGAACAATCCGCCTCGCGGGGGGCGCGGCGCGCCGACGGAGGCAGGTTTCCGCCGCCGGTTTTTTACAAAGAAGACGGTTTATGACGGTACCATGTCCGCGATCGGCGTATCGAAACGACGATGTCGCCCTGTTCGAAGCGGAAGAGTTCGCCGCAAAAACGGCACGTCTTCAGGGCACGGGCGACCTCCCGCCACGCCTCTTCGGCATGCGCGGTCTTTGTCCGCTTTGCGACCGCCCGGCACACGAACGAGACGGGCAGCCAATGAGAAAATGTCCGCCTTTTGAAGCGCAGGGTGATTTTCATTCCACCCAGATCTCCACCGCGGTATGCTCGGTGTCGCTGTCGCTCTCGACCTCGGCGAGTTTCCCCACGACGCCCGCCTTGACGAGCGCGACGATCTGTTTGAAGTCGATGGCGTTCAGCGCCGCGGCGTGGGGGATCAGCCCGCCCTTCAGCACGGCTTCGGCGACGGAGAGCGGCAAGTTCAGCGCGATCTTGCTCGTCTCCCCCGGCTCGGGAGGCCGATCGTCGTAGACCGTGCGCTCCGTCGTCACGACGCGGATGCGCAAGACGGCCATGTTCACGTCCACGAGGGCGGGATCGACGGCGACCGCCGCTCTGCGCTCCGCCCCGAGAAGTTCGTCGCAGGTGACGGAAAAGAGTTCCGCAAGGCGGGGAATGAGGCCGATATCGGGCGCGGTGAGGCCGTTCTCCCATTTGGAAACGGCCTGCGGCGTGACGGAGCACTTCTCCGCGAGCTGTTCCTGCGTCATTGCGCACCGTTTTCTGTGGTATGCGATCCGTTCTCCCAAAGTTGCCAACATAAAAACCTCCTCGTTTTCTCCATCCTACCATATTTCTTCCCCGGAATCAAGAGAGAAACCGTTGCGGAGACAAACTCTTGGTTGATTTTTCATAAACCGACGGTTGATTGCGAGAAAACCCCCAAAAAGTGCTTGACAGGCGCATGGAGATCGGGTATAATATCAGTATCTTGCGGGAATCGCCTAGCGGTATGGCGTCAGCTTCCCAAGCTGATTCTGGCGGGTTCGACTCCCGTTTCCCGCACCAAGTCAGTATAATCCGAACCAAATACTCGTAACGAGTGAATGGTTCGGATTTACTTTTTATCTGTGAGTG
>CANQWO010000045.1 GCA_947627565.1 uncultured Clostridia bacterium | reverse complement strand
CCGTAAGTTGATCCCAATCAAATTTGTGACCGGGCAGGCCATCGCCCACATGCTCCACCTTCCACGACCCTACCATGCCCGTGACAGAGGGCGTAGAGAACTCTTTCCAGATGTGCCCGGGACGGCTATCCCCGCCCGCAGGAAGATCCTCGGAAGCGACCTCTCCTTCCGCCAAATTCGCCGCATATTTGAGCGTCATGCTCGGAAGTTCCCACGTCGCGGCCGTCGCCGCATAATATGTGTTTCCCGCTTCGAGTTTGGCAAGCTCGCCATTCTCGCCGTGCGCCGCATCCCAAACGCGCGCGGAGCCCGTGAATTTCACGCTGTTGCAGTCGTAGCCTGTCAGCGCGCCGTCGGTCACCTCGTCGCCAAGGCTCTTCACGCCGGCCGCCACCACGATTTTCGCGGGGCTATTCGCGTCGTAATTCGTCTGCACGACGCCCATAAACGTCGCCCCCGCGTTGATGTTGAAGGTCCCGTTCACGATGAAATTTGCATTCGGCTTGTAGCCTGCCGTCTGCAAATCGTTCGATGAGGGGTAGACTTTCCCGCTCATGTCGCTCTGTTTGAAGCCGTCATAGACATAGAAGTTCGCATTCAGATCGAGCGTCGCGCCCTTTCCAACCGTCAAAGCCGCGCCCGGCATGAGCTTAAAGTTCCCGTTGATTGCAAACTGGCCGTCTTCGAGCTTGATATCGTAATTATACGGAATTGCAAACGCCTGCACGTCCTCGGTGCTGATCTTGATGCCGACGTCGAGCGACATATGGTTCGCCGTCGCGCCGCCCGAGAGCGTGAGTTCCGTCTTGCCGATCCAGCTCGTGCAGTTGCTCGCGCCAGTGATGGACTTCTCCCCGTCCTTCTCGTAGTTTGTGACGCCCTTGACCTCGGTATATTTGATGACCGCCTTGCCGCCGCTCGTGAGCGTGATGAGCCCGCGCGCCGCCGCGCCATGGTCGGTCTCGCCTAAGTTATAGGAGATGACCGGCGCCTCCGCGAAGAAGAAAGACCCCATTGCATACAAACTTGCATGCCCCAAAAGTTCGCCCTGATAATCGATCGTGATCCCGCCCGTGCACTGCACATTTACCATCGCATAACGGTTAAAGGGCGTCTGATTCTTCGTGTACAGCCTAAACGTGTTCGTGCCGCCCGCGTAGTCGAGAATGAGGAATGGCTCGGCGAGCTTACCGTGCGCCTCCACCTTAAAACTACCCGAGCCCGTCACGAGCCCATAGATGTCCATGAGCCCGCCGTCTTTCACGTTCACGGTTCCGTTGTTGATGAACTGCGAATATGCGCCCGATGTATGCCCCTGCATGCCCTGCGTCGGGTAGTTCATCACCGCGCCGATGCGGAACGTCCCCACAAGATTCATCGTCCCGCTGAATGTAAACGTAATAAACGGCGTTTTGAAGTTGTTCTCAGTGTGCCACGAGAATTGCGTGGAGTTCGTTTTATCCGCCTCAACCGTGGGCGCACAGCCGAAATATTCCCCGTCCGCATTATACGGCACGATGAAATCGACGTTCATCGGGATCGTAAATTCTCCCTCCACGCTCACCGATTTCAAGACGTAGATTTGCGGAATTTTTGTTGCGCCGTCGAGCGCATTTTGTAGTTCACTTTCTTTGTAGAACTTCCCGCCGTTGCGGAAGGCGTAGCCGTCTTTTTCTTCGATGACGGCATAGATGTGCATTGCCGTCGTCTGTCCCGCCGCGCCGTGGACGGTATAGGTGAAGGTCTCATTTGTGGAGAGCAGATTCTCCCCGTCGCTCCACCCATAAAATTGATAATCTTCTCCCGCCGTCGTGGCCGTGAACTCGATTTGCGTGCCCGGCTGAACGTTTTGTTTGCTGTTCCCCGTCTCCGCAACCCCGTTGATCTTCGCGGTCACGGTGCCATACTCGCTATGTTCGCCGTAGATCCCCCAATCGACGTCGCACGCGCCCTGATAGAACGCAACATTGCGCACCGCCATGACGGTGAGGGGAAGCATATCGGAAACAAACGAAGCCCCATTCCCTAAAAGCAAGTGAACGAGGCACAAATCTGTAACGGCGTCATCATCTGCGGCATTCACTTGGATCAAGGCTCTAAGCCAACCGTCTTTATTAAGTGTTTGGGATACTCGCGTAGTATCAAAAATGACTGATTCGCGGTGTTTTAGCCCTAAATCTATATAATTAAATGTCGATCCTCCGGCCGCGAGGAAAGACATCGCCTCTTGCTGTTCCATATTAAATCCCGGTCCTGTAAAAAGAATTGCAAGACTGTAAAAATTCTCAAACTCTAACCTAGTAGCATCGGGTTGGACTGAATATCCGTCCAAATAAAAATCGAAAGCAAATACGCCCGAGCCCTTCACTTGAAAGTGAATTTGCGAAGCCGTCATCAATCCTTCGTCCAAAGCATCGCTCGGATACGATAGACCCGATAAAAAAGCATTGCTACCGCTTCCATTGAATTGCGGGTCGAAATACCATTGATTGGCTTCATCGTCATTCAAGACTGTGATGGCCGCCGATTCAGATGACACAATGGTGTTGAGTGCCTCTTGCGAATCCTCTGTCGCCGTAAGATTGACGTGAATGGTAATCGGCTCTGTAAAATAACCCGTGCCGTAATCGGGAGTAATGATAATGTCCGAATTGACCGTCAAGTCGGGCACATTGAAGCCGAGTTGATCCCCGATCCACTCGCCCGTAATTGGTTTCGTCGTGCGTTTTCCCGTCGAGAGGTCGCGCGCCCCCTCCACAAAGATCGTATAGTGTTGTTCCTTCGTTTCGATTTCAGGAAAAGCGTCGAGTAAGACTTTTAGGGAGTTTGATTCGCTATACTGCATGGAGACCGTTGTCTCCCGATCGGTGCTGTCGATTGTGCCTTGTTGTTCGCCGTTCACCGTGGGCGTAATGTGCATTGTGGGGACAGGTGCGACCTCGTGAAAATCTGCAAAGATAGAACTCTTGTCTATATAAAGATTGTCAAAATCAACATACGGCCCGCTCGCTGACGTATGCCAATACTTATCGCCCCCGCTTAAAGTCGGATCACATTGCAATCTTATTATACCTTTATTTGTATAGTCAGAACTAATTGAGCCACCTGCTCTCCAAAGAGCCCCGACACCTGCTGCCCGGGATCCCGAAGTCTCACAATAATACGGAACCTCAGTATTCTCATGTTTAGCCACAGACGAAATGTCTACTGTCCCATACTCACTCGTGCCATACTCATAATACGATGCCTTCCAACCATTAAAAATCACCGAAGTATTTTTACTTCCAACCAACGAAGAATTAACTTCAGTTTTTGGAACAGCGAGGAAGGTAAGATAATGATAGTAATAGTTTGTTTTTCCTGTCTGCCTTATCGCATAAGGTATTTCAAAAGCCTCATTAGGATTGATTCTTATACCGTGCGATTTGATTTGATCCTCTGTTACGGTAGAGCTTCCCATAAACAACCAAACATCGCCCAATTTATCGTCGTAGGAAATTTTCAGTAAGGCGTTGGCCCTATCCGCCTCATCCAGCTTTTTTGTGAAATTGGCATATAAATCCGTGATGTTTTGATTTTTTAACTCTTCATAGGAAAATTGATCGTTTGACTTTATGGATACCGCACTTGAAACAACATCTATGACGTTCGGAGTTTGTACTGTTGTCCAATACTGAAAAAGATAACCCTCCTCAGGAGTAGCAGTTAAATCCAACTTGCCGTCCTTCGGAATTGTAGCGGTAAGCGTATTCGTCTTATCGGTGATAGATTCATCATCACTCCCCGTAACAATCACCGTTCCATAATGTTCCGGAGCAGTAGAGCCTTTGAGGCTTGCATTGAGTGAATTGATATGGATGGTGACGGTGATGTCTCCATCCTCCGCCCGCGCGGGAAGTATTTGCACCAGCGCGAAACTTAGTATGCCAACAAAAAGTAAAGATAGCAGCGCGAGCGCAAATCTCCTCCATTTCTTGATTTTTTCCATCTCGTTCCTCCTTTGATAGAAGAATTTTTTATTTCAAACCGTGCTCTCACACGAATTTGATCGCATTTTATGCGCCCCTCGGCCACCCAAGCTGTCCCCCCGCAGGGGGCCCGCTCTCTCACCCCCTCCCTCGGGAGCACCCGCTCGCCACCCCCTCCCGAGGGAGGGGGGCAGGGGGGTGGGGCGTTACGAATCATGTGCGTTAGGCGGAATTGACTTCCGCCGTGCGCGGCCCAATTTGCCACGCCACCGCACGCTTATTGTCTGTAAGCACGTCGCGCCTTGGCGGCAGGGACCGCCTGCGCCCCTTCGCGGAGGCCACCGCTCATGTCGCGCCGCCGCTCACAGCCCACCGGGCTGTTGAGCGAGAAGTGCGGCGCTCCGCTCACGGAATTTCTATGCCCTTATTATAGAAGGTTTCTATATGATAGAAATTCGTGAACATACCCCCGCAGGGCCGAAAGGGGGTAAAAGGTCCCCCACCTCAGTCACTTCGTGACAGCTCCTCCCCAAGGAGGCGCTCTTCTCGGTATTCCGCTTTTTCACCCCCTCCCTCGGGGGCACCCGCTCTCTCACCCTCTCCCTCGGGGGCACCCGCTCTCTCACCCCCTCCCTCGGGAGGGGGATTCAGGGGGTGGGGCGTTCTTTCCAACGCCCTCTTTCCCACAGTCCGAAAACCTATACATTTTCGGACGCAAAATCCTTGACAAAAAAAGTCGAAAAGACTATACTAAACCCGTAAAAATCGCGACTTTTCGGCCCCTTAATGACAGTCCGAAAATGTATACTTTTACGGACTTTTTTTGAAACTTAGCAAATTCCTCCCAAAAACGTTAATTTTTATGAAATTCCACCCGAAAAAGGCCCGCCGCTTCCTCCGAAGCGGCGGGCCGTCTCCCTTATTTTTTGTAGAATTGCTTGTTCACCTTGGCGCGAAGAGGTCTTTCATGCGTGGAACCGTTCGGCCGAACATAAAAAACGCTTCCACTTATAAATTCGTCTTGAAAAACGCCTCGATCTTGTCGAACGGAATGACGTCGAGCCTGTCGTAGAGGTCGGTATGCACGGCGTTCGGGATAATGAGAAGTTCCTTGTTTGCCGCGTATTTGCTGCCGTTCGTCATCGCGGCGTAGGCGTCCTTCGAGAAGTAGCAGGAATGCGCCTTTTCGCCGTGAATGAGAAGAACCGCGCTCCGAATCTCCTTGCTGTAAGCGAGGATGGGCATATTGATAAACGAGAGCGCGGAGGTCTTGTTCCAGCCGCCATTGGAGTTCAGACTGCGGACATGGTACCCCCGTTTTGTCTTATAATAGTCGTAATAGTCTTTGACGAAGAACGGCGCGTCGGCGGGAAGCGGATCGACCACGCCGCCGCCGAGTTCGTAAGTTCCGTTTTTGTAATCCACGATGCGCTGTGCGTTGAGCGCCCTTTTCATCTCATATCTCGCCTCTTCGCTGTCCGCCGCGTCAAAATAGCCCTTGGCGTTCACGCGCGTCATATCATACATGGTGGAGGCGACGGTCGCCTTGATGCGCGGATCCATCGCCGCGGCGTTGAGCGCCATCCCGCCCCAGCCGCAGATGCCCAAGATTCCGATTTTGTCGGGATCGACGTCCTCTCGGCAGGAGAGGTAATCAACAGCCGCCGAGAAGTCCTCGGTGTTGATGTCGGGCGAGGCGACATAGCGCGGTTCGCCCCCGCTCTCACCCGTAAACGAGGGATCGAAGGCGATCGCAAGGAAGCCGCGTTTTGCAAGCTCCTGCGCGTAGAGCCCCGACGACTGCTCCTTGACCGCGCCGAAAGGACCGCACACGGCGACGGCAGGAAGTTTTCCGCTTGCATTTTTCGGCTGATACACATCGCAGGCGAGCGTGATGCCGTAACGATTGTGGAACGTCGCCTTCGCATGCTCCACGTTTTCGCTCTTTTCAAATACTTTGTCCCATTCTTTCGTCATCTTCAATTCTTCCATGATTTTTTACTCCTTGATGGTTTTATGATTTTTGCGGGAACGCCCGCTACAACGGCATTTTCGGGAACATCTTTTGTGACGACTGCACCTGCGCCGACAACAGCCCCATTACCGATTGTCACGCCCGGCAAGATTGTGGCGTGTGCGCCGATCCAAACTTTGTTCCCGATTTTTACGGGTGCGGGAAACATGTTGCCGCGCCGCTCGGGGTCCAAGTCGTGATTTAAGGTTGCGATCACGACCTGCTGGCCGATGAGACAGTCGTCGCCGATCTCGATGCCGCCCTGATCCTGAAAACAGCAGCCCGAATTGATGAAGACGCGCCTGCCCAATGTGATGTTCAGCCCGTAATCGGTGGAAAAGGGCGGGAACAGCCCGAACGTTTCGTCCTCCTCCCTCCCGATGAGTTCAAAAAACAACCGCCTTAATTCCTCGGGCTTGTGATACGTTCCGTTGATCTCCGCCGTAAGCGCAAGCGCCCGCTGCGACATCTCGTGCATGTGGAGGTGCATTTCGGAGCCGGCAACAATATAGGCCCCTCTCTTCATTTCCGATGTGAATTGGTCCCTGTCCATATCCGCCTCAAATTTATCACTATTATATATCGCCACGCTTAATATGTCAAATACTTATATCTTATAGTTTTGTTATGCTTGACAAGTATAGTTTAAGACGATATACTATCTGAGAGGTGGCGTATGGAACTGCGAGAACTCAGATATTTTTTGGCGGTCGCGCGGGAAGAAAGTATTTTGAAAGCGGCGGAGGCGCTGTATGTGTCCCAGCCCAACCTTTCGCGGCAGATGAAGCGTTTAGAGGAGGAACTCGGGCAGCAGCTCTTTCTCCGCGGGAGCAGGAAGATCACGCTCACCGAGGCGGGTGAACTTCTCAAAAAGCGCGCCGAGGAAATTTTGGAGCTGTATCAAAAGACGGAAACCGAACTTTCCTCGCCGCCCACGGAAATTCGGGGCGACGTCTATATCGGCGGGGGCGAAAGTTACGTTCTGCGGCTCGTCGCCGAAGCCGCGCACGCCGTGCAAAAGCATTATCCCGCCGTCAAATTCCACTTGTTCAGCGGGGATATGGCGACGATCACGGAAAAACTCGATAAGGGGCTCATCGACTTCGGCATCTTCATCGAACCCGCAGACCTTTCTAAATACGATTATCTCCGCCTTCCCCTCGTGGATACCTGGGGCGTTCTCATGCGGAAAGACAGCCCGCTCGCGGAAAAGGACGTCGTCACGCCCGAAGATTTAAGGGGCGCGCCGCTTATCCGCTCCCGCCATTCGCTGGACAAGAGCGTCATCACCGATTGGTTCCAAAGGCGGTCGGACGAGTTGAATATCGTCGCCACATACGACCTTATGTACAACGCCTCGCTATTTGTCACCGAGGGCGTGGGATATGCCGTGGGGCTGGAGCACATCATCAATACGTCGGGAAACAGCGAGCTCTGTTTCCGTCCGCTCTCTCCGAAACTCATCTCCCACCTCAATATCGCCTGGAAAAAATATCAGGTGTTCCCGAAGTGCGCCGAGATCTTTTTGAAAGAACTGCAGGAGCGGATCGCATGCGCCGCATTTTGACCTTCGGCGCTTGATTTTTTAATGCGAAAATGCGATCATGAACGAGAAACTTTATGGAGGAATTACAATGGAGAAATCGCAAATTTTTCAATTCATATCCGAACAAAAGACGGCGTTGATTGCGTCCGTCAATGAACAGGGGTACCCCGTCGTCAGGGCCATGCTTGCCCCTCGTAAGATAGACGGCAACGAGATTTATTTCACGACCAATACTTCGTCGAATAAAATCAGACAGTATTCGGCGAATCGGAAGGCCTGCGTCTATTTTTACAGGCGCGGAAGGTTCAAGTATGAGGGCGTTTCCATGATCGGCGAGATGCAAATTTGTACCGACCAAGCGACGAAGGATGCAATTTGGCGTTTCGGCGACAAGATGTTTTACAAACAGGGTGTGACCGACCCCGATTATTGCGTGCTGAAATTCACGGGGATCACAGCCGAATATTATTGCGATTTCAAGACGGAGACGATCGCGTTATCATAAAGCCGGAGCCGGGTTAGCCTCCGATCAATCAAGCGGATCGAGCGTTGATTTTAACTTCTCCGCACCAAAGACCCGTGCCCGTGGCTCGACGAATGGATGAAATGATACGAATATTTTAAGCGCGGGGGTGATTGCCCCCGCGCTTTTCGCTATCA
>CANQWO010000044.1 GCA_947627565.1 uncultured Clostridia bacterium | reverse complement strand
GGTTTTTATAAATAGAGATAGGTTGTGTCGGGATAGGTTACATTTACATAATAATCTCTAACCTTTCCCCAAACATATTATATAGGTTTGCTTCAACATTCCCGATAAATGAGCAACAAGAAATTTGTCCGAGGTTTTCTCCCGCAATCCCCCCAGAACAAACCCCCAATTGCAAGTTGTCCGTCCAGTTTGAAGTCCCCACGTCGAAACTTTGACTAATCCAAGTCTTCCAATTTGCTGCGCCGCGCAAAATTTCCCTCGGGTCCTCATGATATATGTTGCGAAATTTATCGGCAAGATCACTGGAATTTGCGATCACAGTCGTATCACTGATTTGACAATTTTCAATCGTACCCCTGTTGATTGCGGCGATTGCCCCACAGTATACATCTATTTTCGAATTATTGAACCGCGGAGAAGCCACAAACTGACAATTCGACATTCGCAAATTCCGCACTGTGCCTGTGTTGATCTCAAACATACCGACTCTTACCACAGATGCGGCGGTTTCGACCCGTATCGTTAAATTACTTATCGTATAGTTCCCCCCATCCAAATTTCCACTGAATGTAGCGATTGGTGTATAAGCGCTACCTGTCAGATCAATATTTTCCGTCAAAACGAAATAGGCATCGGGGTAAAGCCTTATATTGGCGAAATGTTGTGCTGTTTTGATGCGATAGGGCTTTTCGGATGTTCCGTTTCCGCCCATGAAGTTTTCTATATCACCGTCGGCCGTCCAATCCGCATAGAGGGTGATGCTCCCCGTCGGCTTATAGGGAGAAGTGACCTTTTCCCCCGATGCGGTCTTCCAACAATTGAAGATATATCCCGTTTTTGAGCTCTCGGGAAGGGTTACGGAATCGCCCTTATAGACGGTCTTGGGGGCTACCGATGATCCGCCGTTTGCATTGAACGTAATGATATATTCGATCCTGCGGTATTGCGCGATCGCCGTAGTATCGCCCGCGATATTCCAGACGGTAAGTCCGCCGCCGCTTGCATTGGTCAGTTGCTTCCCTTCACTCGTATACCAACCGAGGAAATCATAGTTTTCACGCGTGGCGACAGGCAGAGAAAATGATTTTCCGTATGTCACTTTCACTTTCGTATCGGTACCGGCCTTTAACCCGCCGCCTTCGAGCTGCAACGTGACCGTATACTCATTGGGCGTCCATTCCGCCCTCAAAGTCACACTGGCGTCCGGCGTATAGCTCTTTTCGGGTTGCAGGAGCTCTCCGTCGGCCGTCTTCCACCCTGTCAATGTATATCCCGTTTTCGTCGTCGTGGGAAGATATATGGAGTCTCCCTTGTAGACGGTCTTGGGGTCAACCGACGATCCGCCGTTTGCATTGAAGGTGATGGTATATTCGATCCTGTAATATTTGGCAACGACATCCACATCGTCCGCGATCGCCCACGCGGACAGGCCGATCCCGTTCTCGTTTGTGAGCTGACGCTCATCGTTCGTGTACCAACCCAAGAACTCGTAATTTTCCCGTTCGGCAACGGGCAGGGAAAACGTCTTGCCATACGTCACCGTTTGCTGCTCTTTTGCGTCATCTTTGAGTTTGCCGCCGTTGGGCTGCAGTGTGACCGTATACTCATTGGGCGTCCATTCGGCCGTCAATGTCGTGCTTGCCGTAGGCGTGAAGAGCTCCTTGGCCGGCAAAGAATCTCCATCCGCCGTTTTCCACCCTGTAAATGTATAGCCCGTTTTGGCCGCCGAAGGGAGCGTTATGGAATCGCCCTTATCTACCACCATGGGCTCTATCGGATCCCCGCCTCCCGTCAAGAAGGTAACGGTAAACTGAATTTTGGAAAAGCGCGCCACGACAGTAGCGGCCCGATCGATATTCCAAACATCCAATCCGGTTCCATTCTCATCCGTCAAAGGAACATCGTCTTCGAGATACCAACCCATGAAGGTATACCGATCATCCACAATCATGGGCTTGGGAAATTTGAACGCGGCATCAAACGTCACTGTTTGCCGATCGACCGTCTTCCCTTCGGCGTTCTGCAATTGCGCGATTTCTCCATCAAGTTGGAATGTCACGAGATAATCGTTTGGCGCCCAATATGCAGTCAATGTCTCGTTTTTTGTCGGCCTATAAGAGCCGAAAGCATCGGCAACGACTTTGCCGTCTTCATTTTTCCAACCCTGCAGAGTATAGCCGGTGCGGGACAATTGCGGCAATCTTTGCTCTTCTCCGCTGCTTACGGTGATCGTTTCCGAAGGCTTCCCGTCACCGGAGTCCAAGATCAGAGTGCACGTATAATACTTCACATAGAACGACATACTCTCTGTGATCTCGCCCGTATATTCATCGTAGCGTTCTTTGGAAGTGGACCAGCTCAATATCTCCGAGCCGTCGGAAAGGGTTTTCGGCGCAACTTGGGAAATATCTGTTCCGTGTGCGACCTGTTTTTCCGCCAAGAGCGTTTTGCCGTCATATGAATAAAACCGCACGGTGTATTGCATTTTATCGAATATGGCATACAGAGAGATGCGATTACTCTCATCGGCAAACGAGGCAAGCGATTTGTTCATGGCCGCGCCGTTTGTGAATTTCGTTCCAGAGGCGTTTGGAGTCGTATACCAGCCGATAAACTCGGAGCCCTCTACATAAAAATCTTCGGGGAGACCCTGTATCCTGTCACCATAAGACACCTCGATGCTGTCGGGCCCCGTTTCGGGCGCTCCTTCGTAATGCAACAGCAAGGTATAATGTTCCGGCTCCCAGTGAGGATACAGGATCTTGTTTTGCATATCCGTAAATACGGAAACGCATAAACCATTCGACGTGATATACTGCGTTCCGCCCACTTCCGCATCGAACAAACCGAGAAAGTGATTCCCTTCCCGTTTCGGAAGGACGTCAATAGAATACGCTTCTCCGTATTTGACGGTAATCGTATGGATTCCCGCATCGTCAGCATAAGATAACGTCCACGTCTGCTCATCGGGAAGATCCCCGCAACCCGTCAGAGTAAACGAAAAAACGAAAATCATTGCAAGAAAAATAGCAATTCTTTTGAGCGTATTATTTTTCATAGTTTCTCCTTAACGAGGATTCGACAATATTATAACGAAAAATCGTAGAAATGTCAACGGTATATCGCTAATTGATTAACGTTTTTTTCATTATAATTATGTTATGGATATTATTGCAAGAATCAAAGAACTCCGCGATGCACGCGGATGGAGCACGAACCAACTCGCATTGGAAGCGGAACTTACGCAATCTACTGTTTCGACTCTGCTCACGAAAGTCAATTCTTTGCCGAGTCTCGATACGCTTGTCTGTCTATGCAATGCATTCGGAATCACCCTTGCACAATTTTTTATGGAAGAAGAGCAAACTGAGCTGGTCAGTGTGCAGGAAAAAGCGCTCCTTGAACAATATCGCAAACTTCCGGAAAAAAAGAAAAAAGCAATGCTCGCACTGCTTGAAGATTGATAAAAACGCGCTCTCTCGGAGCGCGTTTTCCATATCAGACCGAAACAAACTTCCCACAAAAGGAAGCGTTTTACGGTATTCAGCGATGGCGGGCAGGGGGCGGCAAAAGACCGAGACGAATGAGCGTATAGATCCGATTGCACACGTCCTTGTTAATGCGACACATCGCCTTGTCGTCGAATAGCCAATGCTCGGCGCAACCCTCGCGGAATGCCCCGTCGAGCAGGAACGCCGCCCAATCTTTGAGAGGTTCGATCTGAAGAAAAACGGGGGCGTCCCAATGCGAACCCGCCTTGAACGAGCAATAATAGGAAAGCGTCTGCGCGTATTTCAAAAATTCCATGGCCCGCGTGGGATACATGGCGTCTAAACCGGCGCCGAGCTCTTCCTGCTTCATCGAGACGAGCAACCTGTGGTTGCGCACGATCTTCCGAAGATTCGACGACACGATGCGAAGGACAGCCGCATAAAGCGCCTCGCCCATGCGCACCGTTTTGCTATGATAGTCCTCCACCGCAGTATCGCGATAGACCATGTGGGTAAAAATTTTGGCGAGTTCTTCGTCGGTAAGGCGATTCACGATCATGAAATTTTTTCCTCGAAATAGGATAGCAACTCGGTAAGGGTTCCACTTTTACAATCTGCATTTAGACCCCTTCTGGCCATTTTGAAGTCCCCACAGCGGACATGGTATGGCCTTACGAGGTCAAAGTAGAGAATGAGAAGAGAAACTCTTTGCTTTCTGCGCCGCCACGGACGGGACGGCGCGCTGCAATTTTTTCTCCCGCTTTTGATTATATCAAAAACGCCGAGGATTGTCAATGGGCGAAAGGGAAAGGTTGCGTGGCCGCCGTCTTTCGAAAAAGTCGAAAAATTTTCGTAAAACGCTTGTCAGAAATCCGAAATCGAATTATAATTAAAATACGAAACAGTATTTTTGAGAGAATCTATGGACGAACGCACCTTTTTTTACAGGCTCGGGAAGCTCGTATATCAAATCGACGGCGCGTATGAGGAATACGGGAAGCGCTGCAAGCTCGGCTCTCCCAATCTTCTCTGGATCCTCTACGCCCTGAACGACGGCGAGCGGCACAGCCAAAAACAGATCTGCGCCGATTGGGACATCGCGCGGAGCACGGCGAACTCCATCATCAAGGATTTAGAGGCCAAAAACTACATCGCGCTCTCGCAGATCAAGGGCGAGCGGCGGGAACTGCTCGTATCGCTGACGCCGCGCGGCAAGGAATATGCGGACGGGGTCCTCTCCGACCTCTACAAGCGGGAAAAGGCGATCTACGCGGAGCTCGAAGCCCCCGAAGAGCTTCTTGACACTTTGCAAAATTTGGCGGCGAAGATACGAAAAATCGCCGCAAAGGAGAATCAATGATGGATAGAAAGATTTTGGTAGCCTACTTTTCGGCGGGCGGCACGACGAAGAAGGCCGCGAGCCTCCTTGCAAAGGCCGCGAACGCCGACCTCTTTGAAATTCAACCCAAAACGCCCTATACGAGTGCCGACCTCGATTGGACGAACAAAAGAAGCCGCTCGTCTTTGGAGATGAACAATCCCGCGTCCAGACCCGAAATCAGAGGTCATATCGCGGACATGGGTGCCCCCGTTTCCGTCTATGACGTCATTTTTCTCGGCTTCCCCATCTGGTGGTACACCGCGCCGACCATCGTCAAGACCTTCCTCGAAGCCCACGATTTTGCGGGCAAGACCATCGTCCTCTTTGCGACGAGCGGCGGCAGCGGACTCGGGGCAACGGAGAGCGCCTTGAAGCCGTGCGCTCCGAACGCCGTCTGGAAGGGCGGAAAACTTGTGAACGGCATGACCGAAAGCGCGCTCAAATCCTGGGTGGAGAGCCTGCACTTATGAAAATCGTGGTCCTCACGGGCAGTCCGCAGAAGCGCGGCTCGTCCAATCTTCTTGCCGAACAGTTTATAAAAGGCGCAACGGAGGCGGGCAACAGCGTTTCCGTCATCGACGCCGCCCGGGCGAATGTCCGCCCCTGTTCGGGTTGCATCCGGTGCGGATACGGCGGCCCCTGTGCGCAAAAGGACGACATGGGGTCGGAAAACGGCGCGAAAAGCGGGATCAAGGCGGAGATCCTCGGCGCGGATATGATCGTTTTCGTCACGCCGCTCTATTACTACGGAATGTCTGCGCAGCTCAAAACCGTCATCGACCGTTTCTGCGCGTTCAACGGGGACATTCAAAGGAAGCACATGAGATCGGCGCTCATCGCCGCCGCATGGAACGCGGACAGTTGGACGTTTGAGGCGCTCACGGCGCACTACAAGACGCTCGTGCGCTATCTGAATTTGCAAGATGCGGGGATGGTCCTCGGACATGGGTGCGGGACACCCGCTATGACGGCCCGTTCCCACTATATGGCGGAAGCCTATGCGCTCGGCAAGAGCCTGAAAAATTAATAAAAGGAGTTTTGTTATGAAGAAGATCACACAGGACGCGGGAAGAAAGGCGCTCGGAGAGTTTGCTCCCGACTTCGCGCACTACAACGACGATGTTCTCTTCGGCGAAAATTGGAACAATCACGACATCGACCTCAAGACGCGGTGCATCATCACGGTGGTCGCGCTCATGGCCTCGGGCGTTACGGATAGTTCGCTCAAGTACCATTTGGAGAACGCCAAAAAGGCGGGCGTCACGAAGAAGGAGATCGCGGCCGTCGTCACGCATGTCGGCTTTTACGCGGGTTGGCCCAAGGCGTGGGCGGTCTTCAACATGGCGAAGGACGTCTGGGCGGAAGAGAGCGCCGAAACCGAAATGGCGGCGCACGAAAATGCGATGGTCTTCCCCATCGGCGCGCCCAACGACGGGTTCAAGCAGTATTTCAGCGGAAGGAGCTATCTCGCGCCCGTATCCAAAGAGCAGGTCGGCATCTTCAATGTCACCTTCGAGCCCGGATGCCGTAATAATTGGCACATTCATCACGCGACGAAGGGCGGCGGACAAATTTTAATTTGCGTCGCGGGGCGCGGCTGGTATCAGGAATGGGGCAAGGTGGCCGTGGAAATGAAGCCGGGCGACGTCGTCAACATTCCCGAAGGGGTCAAGCATTGGCATGGTGCGGCCAAAGACGGTTGGTTCTCCCATCTCGCCATCGAAGTGCCGGGCGAAAACAGCTCCAACGAATGGCTGGAACCCGTCGCGGACGAAGAATACAATAAGCTCCCGTGAGGCGCGAAAATGGCGTTTACGGTCAATATTTATTACACGGGACAAAGTGGCAACGCGCGCAAATTTGCGGAAGAAATGAAAGTGAGCGGGCTCGTCGATCGGGTCCGTGCCGAAAAGGGCAATCTGCGCTACGAATATT
Source organism: uncultured Clostridia bacterium (assembly GCA_947627565.1). GTDB lineage: Bacteria > Bacillota > Clostridia > Christensenellales > Borkfalkiaceae > Gallimonas. The sequence goes on along the minus strand of CANQWO010000044.1, from coordinate 1,445 downwards.
TTCTGCCGATGGACGATCCCGAAACGGTACTCCTCATTGACGCTTGGGAAAACGAGGAAGCGCTCGACTTTCACCATAAAAGCCCGATGATGGCTGAGATCGCCGCGCTCCGAGAGAAGTATCATCTCAAAATGCGGGTGCAAAAATTCTGCGAAAAAATTTGAGAATATAACACGGCGCGCATAAAAAAGCGGCTTAACCTATCGGTCAAACCGCTTTCTTCCCGGTTCCGTGCGGGCTTGAATTACCTTACCATGCCGTAAAATTTATCTTCGGATATACCCCAGATATCGGTAACAAAGTCGATGATGTCGCTTTCGTCAAGCACCAGATTGCAGCCGATCGAATATATCAGTCTTGCGGCATGGTAGTTGTTGCGGTCGGCATACGATTCACGCAGTACATTCTTGAAGAGCGTGCGGCGCGCTTCGTAATCGCCGTTGCTCAATTCTTGCGCCCGCTTTATCATCGCAACTTCTTCCCTATCGAACTCTTTTGCCATAATTTGCCTCCGTTGGTTTTTCTGATTCCGATTATAACGGGGCCGGCACGGTTTGTCAAGACGCTATGCGCATATTCCCTCAAAATGCAGGCGAAAAACTTCATCGAGGAGTAATCATGGCAACAGATTTTCATGCACATATCATCACCCCCGAATACAGATGGGGCTTAAAAACCTTGAATATCGACCCTCTTAAAGCCGACGGATTTGCGCTTCCCGCTTGGAGCGCGGAAGCCCACCTCGAATTTATGCGGGAAGCGGGAATCGAGCGCAGTATTCTTTCCTCGCCCACGCCGCATTTATTGGGAGAAGATGGAAGGCTCATCTCGAAAATCCACAGGGAAGTCAATGCTTCTATGGCGGAAGTTTGCAAAAAGCACCCCGATAAGTTTTCCTTTGTCGCCTCCGTCCCCCTGCCTTTCGCGGACGCGGCGATCGAGGAATACCGTTATGCAAAGACCCTCGGAGCGGTCGGGGTAAAACTTACGACGCACGCGGGCTGCGTCTATTTGGGCGATCCCTCGCTTGATGATTTTATGGCGGAACTGAATAGAGACAATGCGCTCGTCATTATCCACCCTGAGCGCGCCGCGGATTATCCCAAAACGCCCATCACGGGAACGGTCGCAGCGATCTTCGAATACCCGACCGACACGACGCGGGCTGTCCTCAACATGATGGCGCACAAAGTGATGACGCGCTTTGAGGGTATTCGCTTCGTCGTTCCGCACACGGGGTCGTTTTTGCCCTATATGTTGCAACGGTTTACGGGCGTTTCGGGCATTCTCGCCTCGATGGGCATGATGGAGCAAGTGGACGTACAAAAAGAGTTTCAAAACCTGTATTTCGACATCGCGGGCGATCCCGAGCCCGTCGCGCTCGATATGCTCCTCTCTGTGGCGGGCGAAGAGAAAATCGTGTACGGGAGCGACTTCCCGCACTC
>CANQWO010000043.1 GCA_947627565.1 uncultured Clostridia bacterium | reverse complement strand
CTTCGGATTTTTTCGGGAGCCCTCTTTCCTTTCGATTCGCGCCTGTCCCTATCAAAAAAGACCCGCTTCCGCAGGTCCCTTTTGGCAGGGGAGACGCGTCTGTATCCCAAAAAAATCCCTCGCCCCTATGGCCTCCGAGCTCTCCCTTCGGATTTTTTCGGGAGCCCTCTTTCCTTTCGATTCGCGCCTGTCCCTATCAAAAAAGACCCGCTTCCGCAGGTCTTTTTTGGCAGGGGAGACGCGACTCGAACACGCAACAGACGGTTTTGGAGACCGTTGCTCTACCATTGAACTACTCCCCTATTTGCACGCCCTATTATAGCGTATTTCTCTCCTTCCGTCAAGAAGTTTTGCGGAAAAATGTAAAAATAAATTTATTCGCCGCGATGTCCCTCGGGATGAATGACGTGTCCGCCCTTGATATCCATCTCCGAAAGCCGCTCGTCTTTCATCACGGTCGCGCGTTTGATCGCGCGATTGCCGTATTTTTCACGGATCTTGGCAATGGCCTCGTCGGCGCGATCGAGCTTATCCTCACGATCCGTTCTGCCGAAGAGGTCGAGCTGCTCGGCCTCGGAAAATTCGCAGACCGAGATCCCGAGCGCCCGCACGGGCTTCCCCCTTGTCTCCAGAGCCCGAAAGAGCCGCATGGCGCAATCGGCGATCTCTTTTGCATTCCTCGTCGCCCCGTCGAGTTTGCCCTGTTTTCCGTAGCGGGCCAGATCGGTATCGGTGACGTCGATCTTGACGGTGCGTGCGCGGCCGAGGTCGCTCTCCATGAGCCGTGCCGAAACGCTATCGGCGAGGAGCAAAAACAGCATATAAATTTCGTCTTCCTCCTCGAGATCGCGATAGCAGGTGAGGCTGTTGCCGACGCTCTTGACCTCCCGCGTCTCCCCGCTCGCCATGACGGGAGAACTGTCGCAGCCGTTGGCATAATCGTAGAGGACTTTTCCCCACTTGCCGAGTTCCTGGATGAGCATTCCTTCATCGCTCTTCGCGAGATCGCCAATGGTCGCGATCCCCAAAAAGCTCAACTTCCGCGCCGTAGCCTTGCCGACATACAAGAGATCGCTTGCGGGCAATTTCCACGCCGTCTGTTGATAGTTTTTGGGGGATACAACGGTGACGGCGTCCGGTTTTTTCATATCCGAGGCGAGTTTTGCGAAAATTTTGTTCCAGCTCACGCCCACGCTGACGGTTATGCCGCATTCCTTTTTCACCGCTTCGCGAATTGTTTCGGCGATCGTCTCGCCGTCCCCGAAGAGAAACCGGCTCGCCGTGACATCCAACCAGCATTCGTCGATGCCAAACGGCTCGATCTTATCGGTGTAACGCTCGTAAATTTTGCGCACTTCCCGCGAAACGCGCACATACGACGGAAAATCCGCAGGAACCGAGACGAGCCCCGTACACTTTTTCCGCGCCTGCCACAGCACTTCCCCCGTCTTCACGCCGGCATTTTTTGCAAGCATATTCTTTGCGAGGACGATCCCGTGCCGATCCTTTATACTTCCCGTGACGGCAATGGGCACGGTGCGAAGCGCGGGATCTTTCAGCATCTCGACGGAAGCGTAAAAATTATTGAGGTCGCTGTGCAGAATACAGCGATTGGTATTCACGGCGACATCACCTCCACAAACCAGCGAAGTTCATCGGGTTCGAACCAGAGATATTTCTCCTGTCCGCCGATGACGCATGTAAAACGAACGGGCAAAACAGCGCTCACATGCGCAGAGGCCCGTTCGATGTATTTGATCCGTTCAATTTGATATTTCCGCCCGTCTCCCCATAAAACGAGCTCGGGCCTGACGCCCCCGTTCCGCAAAAACTTTGCCGAGATCTCTACCCATACTTTCCGGTACTGCATATCCGCAGTTTGCGTCATACGGACAAAAGTCAACCGCAAACAGGCAAAAATGCGCAATATTCCGCATTTATGTCAGACATAATACTTTGTAAAACGCTCAAATATGCACTTCACCCTTCTCGCCGAGAAGTTCCTTATGGCGCGCGAGAATGGGATCGATCTCCTGCGCGATAAACTCCTCCGTCTGATGCGGTGCGCGGCCGATAAATTTACGGGCGTCGAGGATCTCTCCGAGACGGCCGTGCACAGCCGCAAACATCTCGTCGCGCTCGATGCGCTCGAGAAGATCGTTCTCGCCCCCCTCTTGCTTGACGCGCTTGCCCGCCTCCATCGAAAGAATGCGGATGCGCTCGTGCAGTTCCTGACGGTTGCCGCCCGCCTTCACGCATTCCATCATGATGTTCTCCGTCGCCATAAACGGAAGCTCGGCCGCAACATGTTTCGCAATCACTTTTTCGTAGACGACGAGATTTTCGGCAACATTCATATACAGATTGAGCACGGCGTCGACGGTGAGGAAAGCCTGCGCGTTGACGATGCGGCGGTTGGCGGAATCGTCGAGCGTGCGCTCGAACCACTGCGTGGAGGCCGTGACCGCGCTGTTGATGGGAAGGGACAGCATATAGCGCGCGAGGCTCCCCATACGCTCCGAACGCATGGGATTGCGCTTATATGCCATTGCGGAAGAGCCGATTTGATCCTTCTCGAACGGCTCCTCTACCTCTTTCATGCTCTGCAAAATACGGATGTCATTGCTGAATTTATAGGCGCTCTGCGCGATCTGCGAGAGAACGCTCAGCACTTGATAGTCGAATTTGCGGGGATACGTTTGGCCGGTCACCCCATAGACGCGCGAAAAGCCCATTTTTTCGACGACCTTCCGCTCCAACTGCTTGACTTTCTCCTCGTCGCCGTCGAACAATTCCAGAAAACTTGCCTGCGTGCCCGTGGTGCCCTTGACGCCCCGGAGACGAAACGCCGACAAAAGATTTTGCAGAGCCTCATAGTCCAACATGAGATCTTGCAGCCACAGAGTCGCCCGCTTTCCCACCGTCGTGAGCTGGGCAGGCTGAAGATGCGTAAAGCCGAGCGTGGGGACTTCGCAATACCGAAGCGCAAAATTTTTCAGCTTCTCCATGACGTTGACGAGCTTCTTTTGAATGATCAGAAGGCCGTCGTGCAAAATGATCAGCTCGGAATTGCAGTCGACAAAGCAACTCGTCGCCCCGAGATGGATGATCCCCGCGGCTTCCGGCGCAACCTCGCCAAACGCTTTGACGTGCGCCATGACGTCGTGCCGCACCGCCCTCTCAAGCGCATCGGCGCGCGCATAATCGATCTCTTCGGCGTGCGCTTTGAGCGCCTCGACCTGCGCGGGCGTGATGCCCAAGCCGAGTTCCATCTCGCTCTCCGCAAGCGCGATCCACAGCTTCCTCCAAAGACGAAACCGCTTTTCATCGCCGAAATTTTCCTGCATTTCACGGCTTGCATAGCGCGTATTCAAGGGGTTTTCGTATAATAGTCTGTCAGACATAATACTTCGCAAATCTCCAATTATGATGTCATTTTACAGCTTTTGAGGCTCGGGATAGGCGACTCCGAACGTCTCGGCCGTCACATGTTCCATGCGCTGCTCGCTGAGCGGACGGTCCATGCGGTTCGTCGCCGTCGTCGCGATCTCGTCTACGACTTCCATCCCCTCGATGACCTTGCCGAATGCGGCATACTGTCCGTCGAGGAAAAATCCGTCTTCATGCATCACGAAGAACTGCGAGCCTGCCGAATCGGGATGCTGCGCGCGGGCCATCGAGAGCACGCCGCGGGAATGCTTCAGGGGATTGGGGAAGCCGTTGCGCGAAAACTCCCCTTTGATATGATATCCGGGGCCTCCCGTTCCCGTCCCGGTCGGGTCCCCGCCCTGGATCATGAATCCCGCAATGACGCGGTGAAAAATCAGTCCGTCGTAAAAACCCTTTTGTACGAGCGACAAAAAGCTATGGACCGTATTGGGCGCAATCTCCGGATAGAGCTCCGCCTTGAACGTCTTGCCGCCCTGCATTTCGAATGTGACGATGGGATTTGGCATACCTGTTCCTCCTTTTTTCAATACCGATCAACCGGACAATCCCGCTTTTATTCTTCCTCTGACTTTTCCACCTTTGTGCCCGCTTCTTCGAAAAGTTTCATGGAGAACTCGTCGGGATAGCCCTCTTTGAAGACGACCCGCTCGATCCCCGCGTTGATGATCATTTTGGCGCATATGACGCAGGGCTGATGGGTGCAGTACAGCGTCGCGCCTTCGATGCTTACGCCGTATTTCGCAGCTTGGATGATGGCGTTTTGTTCGGCGTGGGCGGCATAGCAGAGCTCTGCGTGCGTACCGCTCGCAATATTGTTTTTGATGCGAAGACATTCGCCGCGCTCAACGCAGGAGTGGATCCCCGTCGGCGCGCCGTTATATCCGGTCGCCATCACGCGCTTCTCCTTGACAATGATGGCGCCGACCTTGCGGCGCAGACAGCTTGCCCAACTTCCCACCTGCTCGGTGAGTTCCATAAAGCGCAGATCCCACTTATCCATAATTTCCCTCCTATAGCGAGTATACCATATTTCCCGAAAGATTGCAAGGATTTCGGCAGAAAATTCGGCGTGCGCGGCACGCCGTGAAAAGACGCGGTAAAATTTTCCAAAAATTTTTCGAAATGTGTTTGACGCGCTCCCGTTCTCGTTTATAATATATAGGAAATCAAAACGGAGGTCTTCTCATGAATATCAAACCCTTGTTCGATAAAGTGGTCGTGGAAGCGGTCACCGTCGAAGAAAAGACGAAGAGCGGCTTCTTTCTCCCCTCTTCCGCGCAGGAAAAACCCCAGACTTGCGTCGTTGTCGCAGTCGGCCCCGGCGGACTTGTTGACGGGAAAGACGTCAAAATGCAGGTAAAAGTAGGCGATAAAGTGCTCTGCGCAAAGTATGCCGGCACCGATTTCAAGGTAGACGGAAAGGAATTTACCATCATCAAACAGAGCGACATCCTCGCCATCGTGGAATAATGTGAAAAGGAGATAAAGGATTATGGCAAAACAGATCAAATACGGCGACGAAGCCAGAAAAGCATTGGAAACGGGCGTCAATACGCTCGCAGATACCGTCAAAATCACGCTTGGGCCCAAGGGCCGCAACGTCGTGCTCGATAAAAAGTTCGGCGCACCCCTCATTACCAATGACGGCGTGACCATCGCGAAGGAGATCGAACTCTCCGATCCGTTTGAAAATATGGGCGCCCAGCTCGTCAAAGAAGTCTCGACGAAGACCAACGACGTCGCAGGCGACGGCACGACGACCGCCGTTCTGCTCGCGCAGGCCATCATCCGCGAAGGGCTCAAAAACCTCGCCGCGGGCGCAAACCCCATCATTCTCAAAAAGGGCATCGATAAAGCCGTCGAGACGGCCGTCGCGCATGTCAAATCCATCTCCAAAGCGGTCGACGGCAAGAAGGCCATCTCGCAGGTCGCCTCCATTTCCGCGGGCGATGAGACCGTCGGCGAACTCATCGCAAACGCAATGGAGATCGTCGGAAAAGACGGCGTCATCACCGTGGAAGAGGGCAAGTCCATGACGACGGAACTCACCACCGTGGAGGGAATGCAATTCGACCGCGGCTATGCTTCCGCCTACATGGTCACCAACACCGACAAGATGGAAGCCGTGCTCGATGCTCCCTATATCCTCATCACCGATAAGAAGGTCTCCAATCTCCAGGAGATCCTCCCCATCGTCGAACCGCTTGCCCAACAGGGCCAGAGACTTCTCATCATCGCCGAGGATATCGAAGGCGACGCGCTCGCCGCACTCATCGTCAACAAGCTCAAGGGCGTGTTCAACTGCGTGGCCGTAAAGGCTCCCGGCTTCGGCGACAGAAGAAAGGCCATGCTCGAAGACATTGCGACCCTTACGGGCGGCACCGTCATCACCTCCGATCTCGGCTATGAGCTCAAAGACGCCACGTTGGATATGCTCGGCCGCGCCAACCAAGTGAAGGTCGACAAGGACAACACGACCATCATCGACGGCGCAGGCGATAAGGAGGCCATCAAGGCGCGCGTTGCCTCCATCAAAGCGCAGATCGAGGTCACGACCTCCGATTACGACAGAGAAAAACTTCAGGAACGCCTCGCGAAACTTGCGGGCGGCGTGGCCGTCATCAACGTCGGCGCGGCGACCGAAGTCGAAATGAAGGAGAAAAAACTCCGCATCGACGACGCCCTTGCGGCGACCAGAGCGGCCGTTGAAGAGGGCTTTGTCCCCGGCGGCGGTGTGGCGCTTCTCTCGTGCATCCCCGATCTCCAGAAACTCGTCGATACGCTGAAGGGCGACGAAAAAACGGGCGCGGCCATCATTTTGAAGGCGTGCGAAGAACCCGTTCGCCAGATCGCGAAGAATGCGGGCGTGGACGGCTCCGTCGTCGTCGACAAGATCCTCTCCTCGAAGAAGACCAACTACGGCTTCGACGCGCTCAAGAACGTCTATGCGGATATGGTCGAGAGCGGCATCATCGATCCGACCAAAGTTACGCGCTCCGTACTGCAGAATGCGGCCTCCGTTGCTTCGACGCTCCTCACCACGGAATCCGTCGTCACGGATATCCCCACTCCTCCCGCAGCGCCTGCGGCGCCCGCCGGTGGCATGGACGGAATGTATTAAAAATTAAAAAATCTCGCTCGGAGCCTTCGGGCTCCGAGATTTTTTGCGAATTATGACAAATGGGAGAGCTTCGGCTCTCCCATTGATGTCAAAACCCCTCTTTATCCCTTATATTTGAGATAGGTCTCATGCAAGGCGCCAGAAACTGTCCGAAGCGGAGTATAGCCGAGCGCTTGCAGTTTCCCGAAATCCATGACTGCATTGTTGACAGCCGAAACGCCTTTGTTCTTATCGGGATCGAAATCATAAATCACATTCTTTCCCGCAAACGAGGCGATAAGACGGGCATAATCGCCAAGCGTAAGTCCCTCGAATTGTTCGGCGACATTATACGCCTCCCCGTCTGTCCCCTTGAGAAGGACATAGAATAATCCGGCGACGGCGTCCACGACATAGCAATAGGAATACTTTTGATGCCCGGGGCTCTTTAAGACAATGTCTTCGCCCGCGACGGCGCGTTCCATGAACTGTGCGATCGCTTTGGTGTCCTTCTTTTCATCGTAACCGAAGCAACGGGAAAAGCGCGCAATCACGCAATCCAGTCCGTACTGGACGCGGTAAGACTGACATAGGCTCTCCGACAAACGTTTTGATTCATTATAACCCGCACGCGCCGTATTGCAGTCGATGAAGCCGAAATCGCCCTCCTTCATGGGCGCCGCGCTCCCCTCTCCATAGATTTCAACGCTTGACGCAAGAACAAAACGTTCTGCACCGACCGTTCGCGCATAATCGAGAAGATTGTAACAACCGAAGATATTGGTCGTAATCGTTCCGACGGGATCCTCGCTGTACTGTTTTGGGTGGGTGTTGGAGGCGAGATGCACGACAAAATCTGCCCGCTCCGTTATACAAAGGGGCCGCTTCACATCGTGTGCGAGATAGACGATCCCCTCTCCGCTTTCCCGTGCGGTGCGGGAGAGACTGATGACCGAAATATTGTCTCCGAGACGGTTGCGTTCCTTCAGAACGTCGATGAACAGTCTGCCGATGAGCCCCGTTCCGCCGCTGATAAGTACCGACTTGTTTTTCAGTTTTTCCCAAGGAAGGCCGAGCGCGGCGATCTCGGCGGCCTCCGCTTTATATGCGTCTTTCATTTCAATAAGGGATCCTTTTTGGCCTGAATATATGCTTTGAAGATCGCGAAATCGTCCTTCGTCGTGAGCTTGATATTCTTATCCGACCCCTTCGCGAAGTACAGCGTTTCTCCGAGATCGCACATCATCGTGTTGACGTAGGAAGAAGGCGTGAGCCCGATGCCCTCGCGAAACGCCTTTTCATACGCCCAATGCAACTTGCCCAACGGATAGGCCTGTGGCGTTGAAACGCGGCGCACCGTCTCGCGCAAGATGTAGCGCGAAGTCTTTGTTTCGTCGTCCACAAGAAAGATCTGCTCGTTATACGGCAGAGAGGTGACCGCATTTCCCTTTTGCTTACAGACAGAAATGACATCGCCGAGAACCTCTTCGTCTATGAGTGGCCGGATCCCGTCATGAATGACGACGATCGTGTCATCGGGATATTTTCCGTAAATGGCGTTCACTCCGCGGCAGATGGATTCTTGGGCGGAAGCCCCGCCCGAGACGACCTCTTTCAGCTTCGTGATCCCGAATTGGTTGGCGAAACATTTCAAAACATCGTGCCAACCGTCGATGCAGACGACGTAGATCTCATCGATCTCTTCCGATCTCTGAAAATTCTCGAGCGTATAGATGATGACGGGTTTTTCCATCACCGTGAGAAACTGCTTGGGAATGTCCTGCCCCATACGGTGACCGGAGCCGCCCGCAAGAATCAATGCAATGGTCATATTTCCTCCTCTTCGGCGCGATAGACTATGATATGGTGCGTTTCGCGCATCGGCTCGGGGGGCGGCGTCATATAGTCGCCGTAGCGCATTGTGAGCCACGCATCGAAGTCGGCAAAGATATAGAAGTTATGATGTTCAAACGGGACTTCGGATAAACGGTCAAAAAAATCGATCGGCGTTGCCGTGCGGTTAGGTCCCCAACAGATGCAGTCACAGAATTGCCCGGAACCGTACCCGACCGAGTTTGCCAACCGATTGATCCTTCCGATGGCGCGCCTTTTCCCGAAAATTGCCTGCCACAGCAAGTAAAACGGACAGCCTACCACGCGAAGGACCTTCCCAAAGGCGCCTTCCACCGTATACCAACGGGAGATCACGACAGCAAAGACTTGAAAATCAATCTTTCGGGACAACTTCTTTCGCGCCTTTTCTTCTGCGGGAATACCGTCTGCGGGGAAAATGTCGATCCACAGGTATGGAACTTCCGTATGCGTCGTACTCTTCACGCGAAAACGGGTATCCATCAACTTCATAAACGGATACTCCGCCGCTCTTCCGCGATCATCCGAACAAGAAAAATCATCGCCCGGCATCCCTTCCCCGAAAAAAATGATCTCATGCAATTTTTCGTAATCGGGGCGGGGCATGATGACGTCGATATCGTCGTCCCACGGGATAAACCCTTTGTGGCGGACGGCGCCCAGCAGGGTGCCGTATGCAAGCGAATACCGAAGCTCGTGTTTGCGGCAGATCTCATCAAAGGCGACCAAAATCCCGAGCAACGCTTCATGGATCTCTTCTAACGACAGTTCTCTCATACTTCCTCAACCGTTCCCGTAAGATAGGCAGCGACGTTTTCGGCCCCGCCGCGCCTCACAAAATTCTTTACGCGCATGCGCATCGCTTCCTCCTGCTCCGGATGCGCAATGCACCGCTCCACAATGACTTTCGCGTCCGAAACGCGGCGCATTCCGTAACATAGCTTTTCCCGCAGGAACAGCTTCTTGTTTTCGAGCTCCTGCGCCGTGACGCCCTCCCGCACCACGAAATTGACGCCGCTCTCCATCGCTTCGCTGACGGCGCCGCCTCCGCCGCGGCAAAAATA
>CANQWO010000042.1 GCA_947627565.1 uncultured Clostridia bacterium | reverse complement strand
CCTGCGGACAGGCCATGCTCTCGGGGATCACGGAAGCGTGACGAAAGGAGGCGAGGGATGCCGATCGCTGTTCAAGACGTCATTCAAACGGCGGCCCGCCTCATCGGTCTCGGCGAACTCGTCACGGAGCCGGAGGCCTCTTCGGAGGCCCTCCTCTTCGTGCGGTGTTTCAATCTCATCGAAAACGAGATCGCGCTCGATTACTTCCCCTTGAAGCGCACGGAGACGATCGAGCCCGCGGACGGGAAGATCCTCTATACGGCGTTTTCCGAGACGCCCGTCTTCATCGTCGGCGCGGAGGACGCCGCGGGGCGCAAGATCCCGTTCGAGGCGTTTCCCGCATATCTCGACGTAAAGGGGCATGCGGGGCCCGTCAGCGTGCACTACGCCTATGCGCCGAAAACCAAGACGCCGAAGGACAATACCGACTTTTCCGGCCGCATTTCCTGCCGTCTGCTCGCCTACGGGACGGCGGCGGAATACCTGCTCGCCTGCGGGAAATTCGCCGAGGCGGCGGCGTTCGATAAGAAGTACCGCGACGCGCTCGCGGCGGCGGGCGACCCGCGGCGAAAACTCTCCATACGCGGCAGGAGGTGGGCATGATCCCGCTGAAAACGCCCGTGCCCATCCCCGGGGAGGGGAAGGCGATCCGGATCACGCCGACATCCGATTCCGCGGTGCTGCGGCGCGTGCTCATCGGCTATCGCGCGACGGCGGACGCGTTCGTTCCCGCGGAAAGCCCCGCGCAGGCGGAGAGCGTCCAACTCAATGCGTGCGTGAGCATATTCGAGGCGGACGGGAATGTCTTCCGCGGCTCCGCGACGGACGCGGCACACTATCCCGCGCACACCGTTTACACGGGCGCGGGCGGCACACTCACGGGCGCGGTCGCCCACTGGGACGAGGCCGGCGCGCGGACAATCTACCTCCTCTGGGAACAGGGCATGACGATGCTCAGAGACGATCTCTACGGCCGCGTCTCGGGCATGGTAGGGGGCAAATGCATGACCTTGCACCGTGAACGCCTGTTTGTCGGCGCGGGGAGTACGCTCTCGTATTCCGCGCCCCTGAAGCCCACGACGTTCTCCCTCGACGCGGAGGACACGGGCAAGTTCTCGCTTTCGGGGGAGGGCGGCGACATCCTCGCGCTCCTCTCGTTCAAGGGCGACCTCTACTGCTTCCGCCGCTACGAGCTCTTGCGGATCCGGGCGGACGCCGACGACCTCAACTTCCGTTTGGAGCGCCTTCCGTTCGACGGGCGCGAGATCGCGGAGGGCAGCGTTGCGCTGTGCGGCAGCTATTTTGCGTTTCGGACGGACCGCGGGCTCATCGTCTTCGAGGGGAGCGGTTGCAAGCTCGCTTTGGAGACGGCGGCGGGGCTCGTCTACGGCGCGGGCTGCGGACGGAGCGGCCGGTATTATATGACCGTCGAGCATGGAGACAAGGCGGGCATTTTGGTCTATGATCATGCCGGCGCGCCCTACTTTTTGGACGTCGCGGCGGAGCAGCTCGTCGGCGGGAGAGATGGGGTATACTTCGTACATGGTAGCCTCCTTTACTGTCTGAAGGAGCAGGAAACGGAGACGACGCGGCAAATTTTGCTCACGGTGGATCTCGGCGGCGCATCGCCGCGCTATGTCGCGGGCGTCACCGTGATCGGGTCGGGCCGCTTCACATGCCGCTTGCAGACGGAGGAGGGCGAGGAGACGGTGACGGCGCTCGCCGGGAAGCGGGCGGCGCTCGGGCGGCGCCTGCGGGGCGAAACGCTGTCGCTGACCCTCACCGCCGCGGAGAAGGGGGCCGTGGAGGCCATTCATCTGTTCTTACGGGAGGGGACCAAATGACCATCGATATCATCGACCTCGGCGATCCGCAGTATTCCGACCTTTCCCCCGTACAGATGGCGATGGTGCGGGCGGCGCAGGCCAAGAAGAACACGGTCACGGCGCGGGCGGCGTCGGAGAAGCGGGAGCTCTTCTTTTTGCTGCTCGGCAACGAAAACCTGCGCTCTTCGGTGCGGGCGCGGGAGGAGAAGACCATCGACGCGCAGGCGGAAGCGGAGATCGAGATCATCCGCGAAGACCTCCTGTATCAGCTCGCCTATGAGGCGCTTGGGAGCGAGGGGAACGAGGCGGGGCCCTACCGCTATCCCGAAAATCCCAACTACAATCTCTCGTATTCCCAGCGCTTCCTCGTCGTCCGCAACTACTACATGGAGGTGACATCCGACGCCGCGGCCCGTCTCGAGGCCTATCGGATCGACACGCTCGCGCGTAGCTATCTCGGCGAATTTTATGAGACGCTCTACGATCTTCTCGCATCCTATGTAAAATGATCGCACGAGGCATGCGCCATGTATAAATTTTCCTCTCGCGGCGCAAATTAGGGGTATGAAAAAGGTGAAGGGCAATCCGCTCGGCAAGACCAAGGAAGAGCGGGAGAGCTGTTTTCCGGAAGCGGCGGAGCGGGAGATTCGGCCGTGACGGGGACCTCGCGTGAAAATTACAACAAGAATTATCTTCGCTACGTCAATGCGTTCGACCCGCCCACACAGCACTTCAAAACGTGCCTGCGGGCCTTCCTCGTCGGCGGATTTATCTGCTGCATCGGGCAGTTCTTCCGCTTTCTTTTGGAGTACGCAGGGCTCACGGGCGATATTCTTGCGGGCACCGTGTCGGCCATCCTGATCTTTTTGGGGACGCTGCTCACCGGCCTCGGCGTCTACGACCGCATCGGAAAAAATGCGGGTGCGGGCAGCATTGTCCCCATCACGGGGTTTGCCAATTCCGTCGCGTCTCCCGCAATCGAGTTCAAGACGGAGGGGTACGTCTATGGGATGGCCGCAAAGATGTTCACCGTTGCGGGGCCGATCCTCGTTTTCGGAGTTACGGGCGGCGCGGCCGTCGGCCTCATCTACTATCTGCTCGGCCTGTGAAATTTTGCGAAAACTTCGGAAAAACAGTTGTATTGCGTGGAAAAACGTGGTAAAATAGAGGGGAAAAATACGGGAGGAACATCAACATGGCGAAAATTACGGCGGATACGCTGATTGCGGAATGCCTGGAACGCAATCCCAACGCGGCGGAGATCCTGCTCTCCGCGGGGATGCATTGCTTCGGTTGCGCGCTTGCCCACGGCGAGACGGTCGCGGAGGCTGTCTCCGTGCACGGAAACGATCTCGACGAGTTGCTCGCAAAGCTCAACGAAGGGATCGAATGATCCGATGAGACGGGAATCCGTCCCCGATAGGGGGCGGATTTTTCTGTGCGCCGAATTTTGCGGAAACAAATTTTGTGCGCAGGTTCGCTCCTGCCGATGATTGCGAGCCCCGCGCCCAAGCATTTCCATCTCCGCCGTCCGCAAATCACTTGACAACGCCGCCCGTGATCCATTATAATAAATATATTCGATCCATAACAGTGGATGCAAAACGATAAGGAGCAGTTATGTACGAAACCAATGCGCGCAAGATCAGATTTTGGTACGGCATCTTTTTGAGCGCGCTGACCCTCATCGTTGCGTTTCTTTTCGCGGCGGAGACGGCCGACCTCTACTATTCCCGTCTCGCCTCGGGCGGCGATATTTACACGAGACAGGTCGTTGGGCAGCGGCTCTCCCTGCTCGTCATTCCCGTTTCGCTGTGGTTTCTTACGGCGGTGGGCGCGTTTGTGCTCTCCGTTCTCTATCCCACTGCGGAAACGCGGAAAAAACAGGGCGACGCGGCCGCGCTCAGGCGCCTCAAAAAGCGCATTCCCATGGGGGAGAGCGCGGAATTTCTCGCGGAAAAACAGCGGTTCGACCGCTACCGTCTCATTCGCGTCCTCGCGTGGTCGGTTGCGGCGCTCTTTACGGCGGCTTCGGCGATCCTTGCAATCGTCTATCTCGCGCGTACTTCGCACTTTGCCGCGGCCGATGTCACGGCGGAGATCTTGTCGCTGGTCAAACATGTGTTGCCGTGGGTGGGCGGGAGCTTTGTCCTACTCGTCGCCGCAACGGCCGCGGACTATCTGACGGTGCGGCCCATGCTCGCGTCCGCGAAGAAATTGGTGGTGCTCGGAAAGGGCGCGCCGCTTCGCATGCGCGCGGGCGCGGGAAAAACGGAGCGGGCCTTGGAGGGTCTGCGGTCGGAGAAGACGCTGCTCGTCGTCCGCTGCGTCCTTTTGGCGGCGGCCGTCGCCCTCATCCTCTGGGGCGTCTTCAACGGCGGGGCGACCGATGTTCTCATCAAGGCCATCAATATCTGTACCGAGTGCATCGGTTTGGGCTGAGGAGGGCGCTATGCAGTTACAATCTTTAATCGTTCTCATTCTCGGCATCGTGATCGGCGTGCTCGCCGTCGCCTGTGCCGTCCTGCTCGGCGTACTCCTGCACCGCGCGGCGAAGCGGACGCCCCGCAAAAGTTCGCTCCGCGCTTGGTGGCAGACCCACAAGCCGACCCGTCGCCGCATCATCCAGGTCTATACGGCGCTCCTCTTCAACGCCAATATCAAGGGCTTTGTGACGGGGCGGATCTCGACGAGCGCCTCCAAATATTTTTGCGTGCCCGGGATGAATTGCTACTCCTGCCCGGGCGCCATCGGCGCGTGCCCGCTCGGAGCCCTGCAAAATGCCTTTGCGCAGTCCTCGACGCGCACGCCCGTCTTCATGCTCGGCATCATCTTGCTCTACGGCATCATCTTCGCCCGCACCGTCTGCGGATTCCTGTGCCCCGTCGGCCTCGGACAGGAACTGCTCTATAAGATCAAGACGCCCAAGATCAAAAAGAGCAAGGTGACGTATGTCCTGTCCTATTTCAAATACGTCCTGCTCGCCGTGTTGGTGGTGGCGGTGCCGCTCATTTATTCGCACCGCCAGATCGCCATCCCCGGCTTTTGCAAATATATCTGCCCGGCGGGGACGCTCGGCGGCGCCGTCGGATTGCTTTTGAACCCCCTCAACGCCGATCTCTATGGCATGCTCGGCAGGCTCTTCACATGGAAGTTCATCGTGCTTGTGCTCGTCATGGCGGCATGCGTCTTCCTCTATCGCTTTTTCTGCCGCTTCCTGTGCCCGCTCGGCGCCATCTACGGCTTTTTCAACAAGATCGCATTCCTCGGCGTCAAGCTCGACAGCGGCAAGTGCACCGATTGCGGCCTGTGCGTGGACCATTGCAAGATGGACATCCGAAAGGTGGGCGACCATGAGTGTATCAACTGCGGCGAGTGCATCGACGTCTGCCCCGCCAAGGCGATCTCGTGGAAGGGCTCCAAGCTCTTTTTGCGGGGGAACGCCGTCGGGGCGGCGGAAGAACCCAAGACGGCCGCAAGACCGCTCGTCATGCGGGCGGAGACAGTCGTCATGACGGAAAACGAGGCACCCATGTCCGAGGCGGATGGCACCGTAGCGGAAGGAGAGGCCGTCGTCCATGAGACGAATGCGCCCGCCGCCGGGAGAAGATCGGGCAGGAAATTCCCGCTCCGCGCGGCATGCGGCTGCATGGCCCTCGCGGTGCTCGCGGGCGTGCTCCTCTATTATAACGTCTTTGCGGATCGCACTTCGGCGGAGGCGGCGAGCGTCGTCTATACGATGGAGGCGGACAGCGCGACGGGCGAGGCGGGCGTCTACACGTTTACCATCCGCGAGAGCGGCAAAGAACCGCGGCTCGTCGTTCCCCAATCGGGCGTCGGGACGGCGGAAGACCCCTTCCTGCTCACGTCGCTCGGCGGCATCTATGAGATCAACATCGCCGCGGGCGCGGACGGCACCGAGCCGGTGTATTTCCGCTATACGGTGACCCGCGAGACGAAGTATACGCTCGAAGAGATCACGGCGGGCCTCGGGCTTAAGATCACCTATACGGGCGCGTCGGGCGGGCGCGAGGTCGCGTTTGACCTCTCGACGTTCTCGACGGACAAACCCGCGTTCACACTCAGCCCCAAGCCCGCGGGCGGCGCGCTCCTGCACGGCAACCGCGTCGGCGATCTCTGCTATGACTTCACGCTCAACGAATATACGACGGGCGAGACGTTCACGCTCTCCGCATACCGCGGGAAGATCGTGATCATCAACTTCTGGGCGACATGGTGCGGCCCCTGCGTCTCGGAACTGCCCGAGTTCCAGCGCATGACGGAGCGCTACGACCAAGTGGAAGTCGTCGCCGTGCATAGCGCGATGATCACCGAGCCCGTGCAGGCCTTCCTCGACAGCAAGGCGGATGCCCTGCAACCGGGCCGCGTCTGGCGCGATTGGAATATCCACTTCGTGCAGGATACGGGCAACGCTTACAAGAGCGAGATCTACGATCTGCTGGGCGGAAAGGGGAGCTATCCCGTGACGCTCATCGTCGACGCCGAGGGCTATGTGCGGCTTGTGCGGCAGGGCCCGGCTTCTGCGGAACTGCTCCAAACGGAGATCGAAAAACTGCTCTGAATACGAACCTGCTCTGAAAAATCCAACAAAAAAGCAATGCCGCTCGGCATTGCTTTTTGACTTTTATAAGGGGCGATCGCGGACATGCCCCCGTCCTTTTTTATCATCCGCGGTCAGACTTCTTCAAAAGAGAAGAAATAGGAAGTCGGCGCCTTGGCGCCCATGAAGAACAAATAGGTTTTTCCCGCGGCCGCTTCTATGGTGACCGTGCGCTCCGCGTCCGCGCCGCCGAGCATGTAGCAAGTTTCCGTCGACGCCGTTCCGTAAGAGAAGATCGCCGCGTCGGGGCAGTAGAAGCGCAGCTTCCACGTCCCGCTGTGTTCGGCGCGGAAGACGAAATAGGCGCCGTAGCCTTCGTCGCACGCCTCGGCCCTGACGCGATACCAGCCGTCTTCGGCCAGTGCGGCGGGGTCGCCGCGCGTGCCCTCGCCCGTCGGGATCGTCAGCATCTCCTTGGCGATGCGCAGCGTATAGCTCCGATGCGCCGCGGCCTCTCTGTAGCCGAGGTGCAGGACATACGCCTTGCCCGCGACCAATTCCCGGGATACGAAACCCGCACCCTCCACGCCGTTTATGAGGCCGTCGGGGCTTTGCAGCCGCGCGCAGTCGTCGGACGTCGTGAGCCTGTAGACGGAGGTCTCGGCGGGCGTGAAGACGTACCACACGCCTTCGGCGCTCCCGTCC
This sequence comes from uncultured Clostridia bacterium, assembly GCA_947627565.1. Lineage (GTDB taxonomy): Bacteria > Bacillota > Clostridia > Christensenellales > Borkfalkiaceae > Gallimonas. The sequence goes on along the minus strand of CANQWO010000042.1, from coordinate 3,397 downwards.
TCGGGAATGACGACGGGGTTGTCGCCGACGGAGAGGGGAATGGGGTTGCGCGCACTGCCGGCTCTCGCCGCCGCGTCGAAGCTGTCGTCGCGGAAGTATCCGCACGCAAAGGCAAATCCGCCCTCCGACTCCGTCCAACCGAGTGCGCGCGCCGCGCCGCTCGTCTTTGCAAACTGCGTGAGCGCCGCACGAAGCTCTTCGGTGAGGGGATGGACGCCCCCGTTTTTGTCGGCGGCCGCGCCGTACTGCGCGAAGAAATGCGTGAGATCGTAGGATGTGATCTTGTTGTCCGCGTCCGCTTTGCCGTCTGTCCAGATGACGGAGACGGGATCGCGGCGGATGGCCTCGGGCAGGACGGTCATGAGCCCCTGCGGGATGTCGCCCGCGCTTCCGACCGCGGCAAAGACGGTGGGGCCGTCCTGCGCGTCGCAGTGATAGAAGCCGTCCGCGCCCTTGACGAGCGCGTTGGCGTCACGCGCGCTCAGCCAATGCCAAGTCAACCCCGAAGGCCGAAAAAATCTTCCGTGACCTCCCCGGCTTCGGGCGATACGGTCACATGGGTGGGTTTTGCGGTATGCGTCCCGTCGTCTTTATGGAAGTAGACGGTGATGTTCCCGCCTTCGGCTCCGATCGTAAATTCGGTATTGTCGAAATAATAGCCTTCGGGCCAGCCCGATTCGATATGCACCTCATATTCCCCTGCGACGATGGGCGGGAACGTCGCAAGCCCCTCGTCGTTTGTGGGGCCGCTGCTCGGCGTGCAGGTGTAGACGGGGCCGCCGCAAAGTTGCGGGCGGACGCCGGGAACGGGCGTGCCGTCGGGGAGCTTGACCGTCACGGTATAGACGACGGTCTGCGGTTTTACGTCGGAATTGGCGGTCAGGGCGACGGTGGCCGTGCGGCTGATGGCCGTGAGCGAAGCGGGGATATAGGTATAGTTCTGCGGTACGCCCTCGAGCTCCACGCCGTAGGTCGCGGGTTCGAGATGGAACTTGGCGGTCCCGTTTTCGAGCGCTTTCTTTGCGACTTCCTGCGTGCCGTTCATGATCTTTACGGAGACGGCCGCGAGCGTCTGGGCGTCTTCGCACGTCACCGTGACGGTATAGTCTACGCCGGTGTCCTCGGTGGGATCGTTGTTCTGCCCGCACGCGGCGACCATGCCGAGAACCAGGCAGAGCACAACTCCGAGGAGCGAAAGGTGTTTGAAAAATTTCATGGTACTACCTCCTACCTTATAATGTAACACAATTTTCGCGCGAATGCAAGGATGTGAAAACAAAAATTCGGTGAAATCCCGTTTTGTTTGCCTCTGCGGCCCGTTTCGGCCCATAATTCGCTCCCGCGGCCCGTTTCGGCCATTCGTTCCCGCGGCTTGTTGCGGCCAATTCGTCCCCGCGGCGGGCATTCGGCAAATAGATCGGCCGCCGGTTGCATAGAATATGGTATGAAACAGCATTCGGGATACGGCGGGACGGTCTTCGTGACCGCGCTCCTGTTGTTCTTTTTGGTTTTGAGCGTCTTTGTCGGCGTGTTCGAACGGCGCGGCGCGCAGGTAGACGTCGAGCTCACCTATTATTTCCTCGTGCGCGACTGCGATTCGGCGACGGCGGGGGCGGTCGCGGGGGAGAGTTATTTCGCGGGCGGCGCGGGATATTTGCTCGATTCCGAAGAGCTCGTCGTCCTCGCCTGTTACTATCGAGAAGAGGATCTGACCGCGGTCGTGGGTACCATGTCCGAAAGTGGGGTTGCAGTGCGCGCGATGAAGCGCCAATTGAAGCGGTTTACGCCGCACGGGGAATGCGCCGCGGAACACGCGCGGATCGCGGCGAATATCAAGGCGGCCGATAGCTGCGCGCACCTTTTATACGACGCGGCCAACAAGCTCGAGCGGGGCGAGGCGTCGCAGGAAGAGGCCCGCGCCTATCTCAGGGGAGCGGCGGCCGCGTTGGACGGATTGGCGCAGGAGAACGAGAGCGCCGTCTTTGCGCTCTGGAACGCCGAGCTCCGCAGTGCGTCCCGCCGTCTGAAGGAATATGCCGAGGGAATTTTATACGCCAAGGACCTCCGCTACAGCCAAGTCGCGCTGTCCTTCCTGATTTTGGAGATTCCTTCGTATTTTACCTGAAAATCCTTGTCAAACCCGCGGATTTGCGGTATAATAATTGGGTATGAAGTGCCTCTTCCTTTATAATCCCAACAGCGGCAAGGGCGCCGTGAAGCGTCATCTGAAGGATATCCGCAAGCGCCTCTCCACCGTCTACGACGTGGATATCGTCGCCACGCAGAGCGCCGCGGACCTCGAAGCGCGCGTGCGCGACGGCGCCGATCGGTACGATCTCATCGTCTTTTCGGGCGGCGACGGCACGTTCAACAACGTCTTACAGGGATTGGGAGAGAAAAAAGTCAAACTCGGCTATGTCCCCACGGGGACGGCAAACGACGTCGCGCACTCCCTCGGGATCCCCCGCAGGATCCGCGGCGCGCTCAACGTCATTCTGAAGGGCCACACCGAGCGCCTGGATTGCATGTTCATCAACCGCGAGCGCTATGCGATGTATGTGGCCGCCGCGGGCTCGCTCACCTGCGTGACGTATCAAACGCCGCAGCGCGACAAAAAATTCTTGGGCTGGTTCGCGTACTTTTTCCGCGGCATCCGGAAGAATCTGAAGCTGGAGGTCTTTCCCCTTTACGGGACGTGCGGCGGGCGCGATTTTGAGACGAACGGCGTATTGGCGTTCGTCATGAACGGACGGTCGGTGGCGGGATTCCCCGTAAACAAGGACGCAAGCATGCAGGACGGGCTGTTGGAACTTGCCATCATCAAACAGGCCGAGAAGCCCAATTTCTTTCAGCGCATCGGCGCGTACTTCTCGCTCGCAGCATTCATGGTGGTCGGCGTCAAGGTCAAAAAGAGGGACATTGACATCATGCGGGGGGACCATGTCCGCATCTCGACGAACGAAAAGCTCACATGGGACTTCGACGGCGAGGAGGGGCTCCGGGGGGATATCGACGTGGAGGTGCTCCGCGGGCACGTTGAACTCTGCGTTCCGAAGCATAAAAAAGTCTGAAAAGCGATCGGCACTGCGGCGCGGGCAAAGCGCCGCGAAAAAATTTCGGAATTTCGCGCAAAATCGCTTGCTTTTTTTCACAGTTTCCCATATAATAAAAAAGCATTGCGGCGGCAGACGCGGTGCGTAGTTCCAAAACCTGCTACTGTGGCTCAGTCGGTAGAGCAGTTGATTCGTAATCAACAGGTCGTCGGTTCAAGTCCGACCAGTAGCTCCAAAAACAGCCGCGAGGTTTTTGCCTCGCGGTTGTTTTTTGCTGTTGTTGATTCGGCTTGAACCGCCCAGACCTGTTGATTTCATTTTGAGGTGGTGTCGGGTCGTCGGTT
>CANQWO010000041.1 GCA_947627565.1 uncultured Clostridia bacterium | reverse complement strand
TAAAGCTTTTCACCACCGGCATAGCCGGTGGATTTCTACGAAACTCCGCTTCACTCTGTTTCGTTTCCTATGAAAAACCCTCCCCGCGGGGAGGGTAAAAATCTCGTTGATACCCCGCTTCGGCGGGGTATTTTGGTAGGAGGGGGCGCTTTATACGAGCAGGGCGAGCACGCCGAGCGCGGCGGTGAGCGCGGGCACGGCGACGGCAAGGCCCAGCTTCAAGAAGTCGTGATAGCCGAATTTGAGGCCGTGGTGGTTCAGAAGATTGCTCCACATGATGCCCGCGAGCGCGCCGACGGGGGTCAAAAGCGCCCCCAAATTGGAGCCGACGATGGTCGCGTAGACCGCGGGCAGCGAGCGATTCGTCTCCAAAATGGTCGCAAACAGCACGCTCATGGGGATGTTGTTGATGAGGTTGGCCGCGAGGAAGGAGGTGTAGCCGTATTTGAAGACGGCAAAGTCGGTGCCGAGAAAATCGCCGATGGCCGCCGTCACGCCGAGTTCGGAGAGGACGACGATCATGATGAACATCGACAGTACGAAGGGGATGAGCGGGTAGGGCGCGCGGCGGACGCACCGCACAAGTTCTTTGGGCGGACTTTTGCGGACCAGCGCGGCGACGCCCGTACACACGAACAGACTGCCCGCGGAGCAGAGGGCGATGAGCCACATCTCCAGTCCGAGATAGGAGCCCACGGCGAGCAGCACCGTGCAGGCGCCGAGGTGCGTAAGTCCGATCGCGAGCGAGACTTTGTCGGGCTTCGGGATTTCCTCCGCTTCGCCCTCGATGGGCAGCCGCAGTTGTTTGCGAAAGAGGAGCAAGAGCATGCCGAGGGCTACCATGCCCGCGACAAGGGTCGGCAAAATGCTTACGGTCAGGTAAGAGACGAAGTCGATCCCGAATGCCGTCGCCAAATAAATATTCGTGGGATTTCCGATGACGAGCGCCATGCTCCATGTGTTTGCGGCGACAAATTCGGCGGCGAGGTAGGGGATGGCGTTGATCTTGGCGTGCTCGGCGAAGTAGCAGATGAAGGGCGTGAACGAGAGAATGATGATGTCGTTGGACGTGAAAACGGTGAGGATCGAGACCATCAGATAGAGCGCGAAGAAGAGCGTTTTCTGGTTGTTCCCCGCCTTATTCAAAACGACGGCCGCGAGATAGCGGAAGAACCCGACCTCGTCGAGATAGACGGAGAGAATTGTCATCGAGAGGAAGAGGACGAGGATCTTGAGGGGATTGACGGCCGTATCGGCGATGAGGGCGGCGCCGATCTTTGCGGGGTCGGTGCCCGTCGCGAGGAGCAGAATGGCCGCGCCGAGGAGCGCAATGACCCAGTAGCTGTCGATCTCGAGCCGTCCGAATTTGAATTTGGGGAAAAAGAGGATGCCGAGGATCATGACGAGGCATGTCGCCGCGGCAATGCAAATCGCAGGGATCATAGGTCTTTCGGGAGAATTATTCTACGCGGAGAACAAAGAATTTGAGGTATGCCGTTTCATCGGCGGAGAGGAGCGCGGGGTGGTCGGGCGCCTGCGCGCGCATTTCTATGAGACGAACGCGCCTTCCGGAGCGCCGCGCCGCTTCGGTGAGCATGCGTTCGAATGCGGCCCGCGAAACATAGTGCGAACAGGAGCAGCTCACGAGAAACCCGCCCGGCCGCGTGAGCTTGAGGCCCAAGAGGTTGATGTCGAGATACCCCTTGAGCGCGTCTTCCGATTCGGCCGCCGATTTACAGAACGCAGGAGGGTCCAAAATGACCAAATCGAACTGCTCACCGCGGACACGGTATGCCCGTAAGAGCTCAAAGGCGTCGCCGCAGACCGTCTCGATATTGCCGAGCCCGTTGAGGGACGCGTTGCGTTTTACCTCCTCGAGCGCGAGCGCGGAGGCGTCGAGCGCGACGACATGTTCGGCCGAAAGGGCGGCGTTGAGCGAAAATCCGCCGCAGTTGCAAAAGCAGTCGAGAACGTTCCCGCGGGCATAGCGCCGAATGGCGAGGCGGTTTTCCTTTTGGTCGAGAAAGTAGCCCGTCTTTTGCCCGTGTTTGAGGTCGACGGCCAATTTCAGCCCGTTTTCCGTGATCTCAACGAGGTCGGGGACCTCTCCGTAGAGAACGCCCGTCTCCTCTGGGAGCCCCTCCTTCTTTCGGACGGCCACGTCCGACCGCTCATAGATCCCCTTGGGCGCAAATTCGTCGACGAGTGCCTCGACGATGTCCTTTTTGCGCTGTGCGATGCCGAGGGAGAGCAGTTGAACGGAAAGATAGTCGCCGTATTTATCGACGATGAGCGCCGGCAGATCGTCGCTCTCGGCGAAAACGGCGCGGTACGAATTTTCGTAGCCGAGCTGTTTCCGATAGGAATTGGCGGCATGGATGCGGGCATGGTATAGGGCTTTTCCGTCTTCCTCATTGCCGCGGATAAAAATTCGCACCAAGATCTTGGAGGCGTGGTTGATGTAGCCCCTGCCGAGATAGCGGCCGTCGAACGCGCGCACGGTCGCCAAACTTCCGTTTTTATCCTTGCCCTCGATCCGCGCGACCTCATTGGCATACACCCAGGGATGTCCCGCCAAAATGCGCTTTTCTTCGCCTTTTTTGAGATAGAGTTCGTACATAACGCAATGTATTATAGTCCTTTCCGCGGGGAAAGTAAAGCGTTTTGCGGGACTTCGGGCCAGCCGCCGAGGAACTTCCGCAGAGCGCGCATAAAAAAACGGGGCCGAGGCCCCGTTCACCGTACAGAATTATTTGATGAGCTGTTTGATCCAACGCTTTTCTTTGAGCGAAACTTTTCCGTCGACCGCGCAGATCATCAGGCAGACGAGAATGATGTCGCTCTTGAGCTCGTCGGAGAGCTGTCCGAGCAGGTCCACCATGTCGTTGACGCATTTTTTCAGTTCGCGGCTCTCGGGGCGAAGTGCCAAAGCGGCCTTGCGGCAGTCGTCATAGTTCAATTCGTCGCCGAAGAACGTGTGAAGAAGGGGATAAAGCACGAGATATTCCTCTTCGGAGAGCTTGCCGTCGGCGGCGATGGAGCCGAGAATGAAGAGCGCGAAGACGCTCGCGCCGTCTTCCGCGGTGCCCGTGACAGCCGTGAGGGCGGGCAGGATCTCCGCCGATTTCGCGGCGAGAACGGCGCTGTAGGTGAGGACGTCGAGCGTCTCAAATTCTTTGCAGATCTGGTCAAATTCTTTCATGGGTTCCTCCTTTGATGGGCCGGCCCGGGCCGTACCCGTTGCTCCTTCGATGATAACATATTTCGTTTCAAATGTAAAGTACTTTTTGTAAATTCCTTTGCAAAAATCGACGCGGGGCGCCCCTCCCCGAGGAAGAGGGGGCTCCGATGAAAGCGCCGATCTCCTCCCGGGAAGGGCGTGGAACACGGGACCCCGGAGAGAGGTTCCGATAACAAAAGAGGCAGTCCGACGGTACCATGTCCGCGAACTGCCCCTTGGTTTCGTGCAAATGTTACTTATTCAGATTCTGTAAAACAGAGTCGGGCGCCTGCTCGTAGCGGACGAAATGCTGCGAGAAGCGGCCTCTGCCCTGCGTCATGGAGCGGAGCGACGTCGCATAGGTCAGAATTTCGCCCTCGGGCGCCTCCGCGGTGATGACCTGAAGGCCCTCGGCGGTATCCATGCCGATGATGCGGCCGCGGCGCTTGTTAAGATCGCCCATGATGTCGCCCACATATTGTTCGGGCACGACGATCTCCATGGCGGCGATGGGCTCGAGGATCACGGGCCTTGCGCGGCGGATGCCGTCTTCATAGGCGAGCTTCGCGGCCGAGACAAAGGCGACTTCCTTACTGTCGACGGGGTGATATTTCCCATCGAACAGCGTGCACTTCAGATTGACCATGGGATAGCCCGCCAGCACGCCCTTTTGGATGGCTTCGCGGAGTCCCTTTTCGACGGCGGGAATGAACTGCTTGGGAACGGTCCCGCCGACGACCGCGTCGACAAATTCGAACACGCCGTCTGCGGCGCCCGGTTCGAAGCGGATCTCGACGACGCCGAACTGGCCCGCGCCGCCCGTCTGCTTTTTATGCTTGCCCTCGGCTTCGGCCGTGCCGGTGATGGCCTCGCGATACGCGACGGTGGGGGTGGTAAACTCGGCGTCCGCGCCGAACTTGGACTTCAGCTTCCGTTTGATGATCTCGAGCTGGATCTCGCCCTGGCCGCAGGCGAGCGTCTCGCCCGTCTCGGTATTCTTGCGGATGCGGAAGCTCTTATCCTCTTCGGCGAGACGGTTGAGCCCGCCGAACACCTTGTCTTCCGTTCCGCGCACGGTCGCGGAGACGGCCATGGAGAGCACGGGTTCGGGGAAGTGGATGTCCTCGAACTGCACGGGATGCGCGGGGTCGCAGAGCGTATCGCCCGTCCCCGTGTTCGTGAGTTTCGCGACGGCGCCGAGGTCGCCCGCGCAGAGCGAGCTGACGGGATCGAGCTTCTTGCCGCGGACGATGTAGAGCGAGTTGATGCGCTCCGTCGTGCCCGTATTGGGATTGTAGGCGTCCATCCCCGTCTTTAAGACGCCGCGGCCGACGCGCAGATAGTTGAGTTTGCCGACGAAATTATCGACGGCCGTCTTGAAGACTTGCGCCGCGAAGGGGGCGGTTTCGTCGCACTCCACGCTGACGGGCTCGTTGGTCTTGAGATCGGTCGCGGAGAGCCCGGCGCGTTCGGCGGCCTGCGGCACGTATTCCACGATTTCGTTCAAAAGGTTGATGACGCCCTTGTTGAGCAAGGCGCTGCCCGCCAAAACGGGAATGACGCTGATGTTGAAGATGCCCTTGCGGATGCCCGTGACGGTATCCTCGGGGGAGAGGAAGCCCTCTTCGAAGTATTTATCGAGAAGCTCCTCGTCGTTTTCGGCGGCGGCCTCCTGCAATACGGACCGCATCTCCTCGAGCTCGCTCTGGTAATCCGCGGGGACGGCCGTCTCCTCGGGCCCCTTCGCGCCGAACTGATAGGCCTTTCCGTCGATCACGCTGATGTAGCCCGTCATTTTCTCCCCGTTCATGATGGGGATCTGGATGGGCGCGATCTTTCCTTTATATTGTTCCTGAAGCGCGCGGACGGTACCGGGATAGTCGGCATTTTCCTTGTCCATGCCGTTGATGAAGACGACGAGCGGCTTTTTGGCCTTGAGACAGAAATTGATGGCCTTTTCCGCGCCGACGGTCACGCTGCCGTTTGCGCCCGCGACGACGAGTGCGGCGCCCGCCGCGCGCATCGCGGAGATAAATTCTCCCTCGAAATCATAGAATCCGGGGACGTCGATGAGATTGATCTTGACGTCTTTCCAATTGAGATAGGCAAGTGAGAGCGAAATGGAAGTCTTTCTTGCGATCTCCTGTTCGTCGAAGTCGGAAACGGTGGTGCCGTTTTCGATCTTGCCCATGCGCTCGATGGCGCCGGCATTGAAGAGCATCGCTTCCACCAGTGTGGTCTTGCCCTCGCCGCTATGCCCGACTACGGCGACATTGCGGATATTTTTTGCATTTACGTCCATAAGGTACCTCTTATCATAGAATGCGGCGCACAAAAGCCCGCTCATATCCATTATACATAGAAAGCCGCAAAAAATCAAGAGGGAACGGGAAAAATTTTCAGAAAATGTGTGGAATCCTCAAAATCATTCCGTTCTCTCGCCGGCCGGCCACCGAATCAGACGCTCGATCGCGGACATGGGTGCCTCGGTCGTCTTGCGAAGATGTTCCAAGATGCGTTCGGCGGAATCCTCCGGCCGTCTGCGGTAGGCCGCGGCCGCGCGGTCGCCGAAGAGAAACTCGGGCGTCGTGTATTCGGCGACGCCCCAGCCGTAGGGCTTGCCGTGCCGGTCTCTCTCGTAGACGAAATCGGCGATACAGACGTATGTCTGCATCTGCAGACGGGTGATGACGGTGTCGAAGCCCGTATTGCCGCCCTTTCGGTAGTTGCAGAGCTGTTTGAGACGCTTGGAGAGCAGCGTGCCTTCCGCCGCGACCGTCTCATAGAGATAGGCGTCCCGCTTGGGCGCCAGCCCTTCGTCGCAGCGCGCGTCGAAATCATAGCCGTTGCGGCGGTAATTGACGAAGTCGGGGACCCACTCGGCCGCGACAAAGCCCGCCTTTCCGCCGAAAAACTTGCCATACATACACCGTTTGCTCCGTGCGATCGGGCCCTTCCACTCCCACGGCCCGTCGACGTCGTCTTGAAACCACAGCGCGGGGTCGCAGAGGTCCTCTACCGAAAACCCCGCGATCTCGCCGCGAAAGAGGGGCAAAAACCCCGTCTCCTCCACGATGGAGAGGAGATCCTCCTGACATTCGATCCGATCACGCACCATACGCCGCCTCGCAATTGAAATGACAGCCGCAGTATAGCACAAACTGCGCGATCTGTCAAACGGCATGAACGGGGCGAGGCGTTCGGCGCGGCAAAAAATTGCGGGCTCCGCGTGTAGGAAAGTCTGCAACGGTTGTTTCACCGCGCCCAAAAGCGTTTATAAATTTTATGGACAATCTGCCGAGGCGGGGTTGACAAATGCACAAATTCGGTGTATACTGAAATTGTTCTACGGAAAGCAGCGGCACGCAGTTCGAATACAACGCCGAGGGCATCCGCACAAAGAAAGGCAATACGGAATTTATTCTCGCAGGAGAGAAGATCGTTGCCGAGAAGAAAAACGGCGTCATTACCAAGCGTTATTTCTATGACGCAAGCGGGATTGCGGGGATGTGGTTCAATGGCGCGAACTATATCTTCCGCAAGAATCTACAGGGTGATGTCGTGGGGATCTGCGATAGCAACGGAAATCTTTTGGGCAGTTACACCTACGATGCCTGGGGCAAGATCCTTTCGAGCGGATCCACAACGATTTTCGCGGAGAACCCGTTCCGCTTCCGCGGGTATTACTACGACACCGAGACGCAGCTCTACTATTTGCAAACGCGGTACTACGATCCCGAAACGGGTCGCTTCCTGAACGCCGATGCTTACAGCTACCTCGAACCCGAAACCGTAAACGGCCTCAACCTCTACGCCTATTGCTTGAATAATCCCGTGATGGGTGCCGATCCCGAGGGAACATCTCTTTTACTTACTCTGTTTTTTGGCTTTGTTATTGGTGCCTCACTTAGTGCTGTGTTTGAAGTTGCAAAGCAGGTTGATGGAAATGGCTGGGATGCTAGCCGATGGGATTGGAAACAAATAGGTTTATCGGCACTGGGGGGCGGCGTTGCGGGATTGATTTCAGCAATTCCAGTTGGTAGTGCTGTTAGTGCATGTCTCCTTGGGGGAGTTGGTGCTGCCATTGGGGGCTTTATTAGCGGAACTGTCACTGATGTGAACTCTTTCATGATAACAGTTGGAGTTGGTGCGGTTGCTAATCTATTGGGTTATGGAATAGCTAAAGGGATCGAGAGTTTTAGAGTTGACAAGTTGATGGCGATGACCCCTAAAGCAAGATCAGCATCAATTTGGGCAATTAAAGGAGTAGATCCTAGCTCATTATTGAAAGATGCAAGATATATCTTTATGAATTACTCAAAGGAACAGGTGGCTGAAGTAGTTAAATCAGCGAGCATTTGGCTTCAAGCAGGAGTGCAATCATCTTTTGTATCTTCTTTCCTTTCTAGCTTACAGTCATTCATTTGGTGAGGTGAAAAATGCGCAAAAAAATTATCAGAGTACAGCCTTTATATACGCTTTTCTTTTGGTTTTTAGCAACGTGCATCCTTGTTTTTATGCTGTTTCTCGGAAAGATCATGCATTGGGAGTCCTCTGAACCCGCAGAAACCTTGTCGTATATTTTGTTTGGAACCGGCATTGCGGTAACTGTTGGCTATTTCATTTATTACTTGCAATTTGGGATACTTGATGAAAACGGGATCGTCATACGGGGTCTCTTTTATCGCATCGCTAAGGTAAATTGGGATCAGGTCTCTGCGATCTACCAAATGAAACGGACGACCTATGATAATAGAACAAATATTGCTTTATTATGGCTTATCATTACGGTAGATGATAAAAAACCTATCAAAACCATACAATCTATGAAGGGTTTGGCAGGGAAAAATCGAAGAGGCCGACCGCCTTATCAGATTATTGCAAATAAAAGAAATATTGCTTTGATCGGCCAATATCATGAAATCATTAAGCTGTATGAGAATATGGAATAGTGCGATAGGCGTGTAAAAACCCAACGGGGAGAGGGCTTCGGCCTTCTCCCCGTTGTTGTTTTGATTTCATAAAGCTCAATCGAATCCTTTCCAAGTAGAAAATATTTCCTCTTCCAATACAATTCCTTCCAGGATGCATAGTTCGAATAGCAACTCCATAAACTCTGCCTTGATCCGGTAGAAGGTGCTTTTTGAAATCATATTGTGCGCGAAGATATAGAGATCGCTTTTCCCCTCGCGGATAGACTGCGTCATCAGGTCTCTTACCTGCCGTATGCAAAAAGAGCAGAACAGCCGTTGGGCATTCCGCTCTTTTGGTGCACCCGGCGGGGATACTTCGCCCTGCGGGCTCGTGTCGCGCTTCGTCTACGATCAGAAGCCTCGCGCGTTCGAACCATGGGTTCTCACCCCTGCCGCGTGCAAAAAGAGCGGACGCTGTCGCGTTCCGCTCTTTTGGTGCACCCGGCGGGGATACTTCGCCCTGCGGGCTCGTGTCGCGCTTCGTCTACAATCAGAAGCCTCGCGCGTTCGAACCATGGGTTCTCACCCCTGCCGAATGCAAAAAGAGCGGACGCTGTCGCGTTCCGCTCTTTTGGTGCACCCGGCGGGGATACTTCGCCCTGCGGGCTCGTGCCGCGCTTCGTCTACGATCAGAAGCCTCGCGCGTTCGAACCATGGGTTCTCACCCCTGCCGAATGCAAAAAGAGCGGACGCTGTTGCGTTCCGCTCTTTTGGTGCACCCGGCGGGGATACTTCGCCCTGCGGGCTCGTGCCGCGCTTCGTCTACAATCAGAAGCCTCGCGCGTTCGAACCATGGGTTCTCACCCCTGCCGCGTGCAAAAAGAGCGGACGCTGTTGCGTTCCGCTCTTTTGGTGCACCCGGCGGGGATCGAACCCACAACCTTCAGCGTCGGAGGCTGACACGCTATCCAATTGCGCTACGAGTGCAAAATCGCTTTTGTGTCTCCATTATAACACATCTTCCCGAAAAATGCTTTATATTTTCGGCCGAATATGGTAAAATAAAGAAAAAATTTTTGGGGGACATTATGGCAAAGACTGTGGTCGTCGGCATGAGCGGGGGCGTCGATAGCTCCGTCGCGGCGCTTCTCCTCAAAGAGCAGGGCTATCACGTCATCGGGCTCTTCATGCGCAATTGGGAGGAGACGGACGGCAACGGCGTCTGCGCGGCCGACGACGACTTCGAGGACGTCAAACGCGTCTCCGACCTCATCGGCATTCCGTATTACACGGTCAACTTCGCCAAGGAGTATATGGACCGCGTGTTTTCCTACTTTCTCAAAGAATACGCGGCGGGCCGCACGCCCAATCCCGACGTCCTCTGCAACCGCGAGATCAAATTCGGGCCCTTCAAGGATTACGCCAAAGCGCTCGGCGCGGACTTCGTTGCGACGGGCCATTACTGCGGGATCTCGCACGCGGGAGGCCTGCACCGTCTTCTCAAGGCCAAGGACCAAAACAAGGATCAGACCTATTTTCTCAACCAGCTCTCGCAGGCACAGCTCGACGGCGTTCTCTTCCCGCTCGCCGACCTCGACAAGGCCGAAGTGCGCAAGATCGCAGAGGAGGCGGGTCTCGCGACGGCGAAAAAGAAGGATTCGACGGGCATCTGCTTCATCGGCGAGCGCAATTTCCGTAACTTTTTGAAGTCCTATCTGCCCGCAAAGCCGGGGAAGATCGTCAGCCTCGAGGGGGAAACGGTGGGGGAGCACCAGGGGCTGATGTATTATACCCTCGGCCAGCGCCGCGGCCTCGAACTCGGCGGAAAACGGGGCGAAGAAGGCAGGTGGTTCGTCGTCAAAAAGGACCTTGAAGAGAACATTCTCTATGTCTCCCACGGCGACGAGACGCCGCTTTTTTCCAACGGTTGCGAGGTGGCCGAGATGAATTATATCCCTACCATGCCCGAGGAGGAGGCTTTCGAATGCGCTGCGAAGTTCCGCTATCGCCAGAGCGAGCAGGCGGTTCGAGTGATGAAGACGGGCGCGGATACCGTGCGCATTTTGTTCAAAGAGCCGCAGCGCGCCGTGACGGAAGGGCAATACGCCGTGCTCTACAATGCGCGCGAGTGTTTGGGCGGCGGCGTGATCATAAAGACGTTTTGAACTACGGGAAACGGCCCGCCGTACATGCACGGCGGGCCGATTTTTTATGCGAAAAATTTTTTGATGATCTCGGCGATCTTGCTCTTATAGACGATGTTGCCGCCGCCCGAGGAAAAGCAGAGGGGCGGATAGACCACGCACCACCAATTGTCGCCCTTGCCCGCGCCGAGCTCTAAAATGAGCGCGTCGTAGACGCCCGCTTCGAGCGTGACGTTCTCATAGACGCGGGTGGGAAACTGTTCCCGCCGCAGGGTAGCGCGAGCGCCGTAGGAAAACCCGTTTGCGCGGAGGACGTCTTCGGCGACCGCTTCGATCGCGGGGAGTTTTTCCGCGATATTTTTCATTGCCTCGGCCTTGGTTTTGGAGCTCGCGACGGTGGGGGTGAGGAAGCCGACCACGGCGTCGCGCACTTGATATTTGACGGCCTGCGCCTCCGCCGCATTGGAATCCGCGCGGATGTGAACGCGCAGATACGCCGATTCCGAGGCACCCATGTCCGAGGGCCGGAATGCAAAAATGGTGATAAGGACAGAGACGAGGAGAAAAATAATGACGGCGGTTCTTTTCATGGCAGGGCCTCCCGAGAAAATGGACAGGGAGATTTTTGCCATGAAAGCACATTTTTATACAGGCAGCGGAGAAATTCTCACGCTTTCGTCCACGGGGTGGGGCGGCCCGTTTCTGCGTCGTAGTGCCACCAGCCGATTGAGGTCACGCTGTCGGGGATCACAACGCTTGTCAGCCCGGTGCAATCGGAGAACGCACTCCTTCCGATTTTGGTTACGCTGTCGGGGATCGTAATGCTTGTCAGCCCGTCGCAATCGTAGAACGTAGAATCTCCGATTGAGGTCACGCCGTTTCCGATCGTTACGCTTGTTAGCCTGTCGCAATCGTGGAACGCCGAATCTCCGATTGCGGTCACGCTGTCTGGGATTATAATGCTTGTCAGCCCACTACAATTGCAGAACGCATCCTCTCCGATTGAGATCACGCTATCGGGGATCGTAATGCTCGTCAGCCCGGTGCAACCGTAGAACGCACATTCAATAGGCTTGGGGATTTTTCCCGCCGCTTGGCGGCATAACCGAAGTTATGCCGCTGTGCGCTT
>CANQWO010000040.1 GCA_947627565.1 uncultured Clostridia bacterium | reverse complement strand
TTTGGTACTCCCGACGGGAATCGAACCCATAATTAGCCCTTAGGAGGGGCTTGTTATATCCATTTAACTACGGAAGCATGGTATGAAATTGTTCTCTTCCCGTCCCGACGGGAATACTTCGTCCCCTGCGGGGACTCGTGTCGCGCTTCGTGTACAAATAGAAACTGCGCGCGGGCGAACCCATAATTAGCCCTTAGGAGGGGCTTGTTATATCCATTTAACTACGGAAGCTCGTCGACGCACGGATTTTCGTCCGATCTTCGTCTGCGTTTCCTCTATCTTACACCTTTCTTGGGAAAATTGCAAGCGTTTTCGGTCAAGCCTTTTATCATCTCTGTAAATTTGTCCCCGAGAATCGCTTTACACTTCCCACGCTTTGGCGTATAATATCATTTGCAGCGAGATGTTCCTTGCCAAACCATCTCAGCGCACTTCCGCTTGCGGAAACGCACCGTGCGTGCAATAAAAAACAAGGAGAACTCTATGAAACAAACCTGCAAAGACTTCTTTGCCGAAGTCCGCTCCCTCTTGACCTCCGTCCCTCCGCTGACATTCACGCTCTTCATCCTCGCCGTATTCTCCATGAATCTGCTTGCGAACAAGAGCCTCGATATCCCCGTCGATTGGCTGGCCCTCGATTGCGGCATCATTGTGTCGTGGGCGGCTTTTTTATGTATGGACGTCCTCACGCGGCGATACGGGCCCAAGGCCGCCACGATCGTCTCGGTGATCGCCCTCCTCATCAATCTCTGCGCCTGCGGGATCCTCTTTCTCGCCTCCCTGATCCCGGGGACCTGGGGCGCCTTCTATGATTACGGCGGGGGCACGATCCCCGCGATCAACGACGCGCTCGACGGCACATTCGGCGGGACATGGTACGTCGTCATCGGCAGCGCGACGGCCTTTCTCGTCTCCGCCGTCGTGAACAACTTCTCCAACTGGGGGATCGGCAAGCTCTTCAGAAAACACGGGGAAGGATTCGCGGCCTACGCCTGCCGCACCTATCTTTCGACTGCGATCGGGCAATTCGCAGACAACCTCATCTTCGCGCTCATCGTGAGCCACTTCTTCTTCGGGTGGTCCATCGTGCAATGTCTCACCTGCGCCGCGACGGGCATGGTGGCGGAACTCCTCGTCGAAATCCTGTTCTCCCCCATCGGATACCGCGTCGTCAGGCGGTGGGAGGCGCAGGGCGTCGGGAAGGCATATTTGGAAAAATACGGCGCGCCGCAGGGAGAATCGGTATGAAAGTTTTTATTACGGGAACGAGCGGCGGCATCGGAAAATGCATCGCCGAACTCTTTTTGCAACGCGGCTGCGAAGTCGTCGGCATGGACCTTCTTGCGACGCCGTTTGACCGAAAAGGATATACCCATGTCCGAGGGGACATCTGCACAGACGCGCTTCCGAACGCGGAAGGATTCGACGTCGTGATCAACAATGCGGGCGTGCAGAACAGCGGCAGAGATCTCGAAGTCAACTTAAAGGGCGCCATCCGCGTGAGCGAGCATTTCCTCGCGGCCAAGCCCCAAAGCGTCGTATTCATCGCCTCCGTGAGCGCCTCGACGGGCGCCGAGTTCCCCGAATATGCGGCGAGCAAGGGCGGGCTGGTGGCGTATATGAAGCATGTCGCGCTCCGCATGGCGGCCTGGGGCGGCAGGGCGAACAGCATCTCGCCGGGAGGCGTGACGACGGCGCTCAACCGGCACGTCATGGAGGACGCGGCGCTCTGGAAGCTGATCATGGACGAGACGCCGCTCAAAAAATGGGCGTCCCCCGAAGAGATCGCGGAGTGGGTCTATTTCGTGGCCGCCGTCAATCGGTCCATGACGGCGCAGGACATCATCATCGACAACGGCGAATCCGCGCGCGCGAACTTCATCTGGTAGCCTTGGTAGCCTCCCCCATTCGGCGGCCCTTCGGCGCGGCGGTCTCGGAAAACTTCAAAGGGCAACGGAAACCCGTTGCCCTTTTTCGTATCCCGAATATTCTATGCTCACGCAAGCATGGCGGCGAAGAACGAGACAAAATTGCCGAGGCCCGCGGAGACGTTTTCTTTGAGGAACTCCGCGAGTGCGTCGAGGCCGTCGCCGATCAGGTACGGATGCGCGCCCTGCGCCCGCGAAAGTCCGACGGCGAGCCAACCGTAGGCATGATCTCCCACCGCGAACTGTCCGATCGCCAACCCGCCGACGGCGAGCTGCCCGATCGCGAGCCCGCCCATCGCATAGAGCCCGACGGCCAATCCGCCGAACGCGGCGAGCCCGAGCGCGACCGCGCCGAACGCCGCGCCGCCTAAAACGAAGGAGCCGGCCGCGAGGAGCCCGAGCGCAAAGACGCCCAAGGAGACGAACCCCATCGCGAAGATTCCGACCGAGAAAAATCCCGCGGCAAAGAGGCCGACGGCAAAGACGCCGTGCGCGCGCCCGGGGCCGAAATAGATGTGGACGAGCGGCATGCCGAACAAGCGGCGTTTGGAGATGTATTCAAATCGGAACGCGCTCCCATGGTCTATCACGCCCCACGTCTTCCCCTTGCCGTCGTTGGGGTCGGGGACGGGCGCGCCCTGTCCGGACGGCCCGGCGTAAGACGCCTGCGGATCCCCGCTGTAAGAAGCCTGCGAGTTTCCGCCGAACTCCTCATAGACCGTCGACGAACTCTCCCCGAAGAGTAGCTCGTCGGACGAGATGCCGAAGAGCTTGCAGAGCTCGACGATCTGCTTTGTCTCGGGGAACGTGATGTCCTGCTCCCAGCGCGAGACGGCCTGCCGCGTGACGCCGAGCCGCTCCGCGAGTTCCTCCTGCGTCAGCCCCATCCGTTTGCGGCATTCATAGATTTTTTCACCCGTAGTCATGGTTTCTCCTTCCTGCACGCCCGATCGTTCGGCGGCATTTTTCTCTATTTTACCGCTTTTTTCCCGCACATGCAACCGCATTTCCGTTGCTTTTGCGCAACATTGGGTTGCTTTTTTCGATTTTACGGGCTTTTTCGGGGAAACTTGACGGGTGACGCCGCAACAGATTATCAAAGTCCGCCTCACAATTGCGAACGCGGCCGACTTGCATCGGCCGCGTTCGTTCCGTTCACAGACGCGCACTCTTTTTGGAGGCCAGCCGCAGGAATGCCGTCGAAGCGGCCAACCCGACGAGGAAAAACAGGACGGCGAGGAGATAATACCAGATGTTGCCCGCAAAGGCCGTCTCGAGGCGCAGCGCGGGGGCAAACGCCGCCGGCACCGAGCCCAAAATGAAGCCGAGAATGGCATAGTGCGTGCCGCTCCGATACCGCTTCAGAAGTACGCGCATGATTGCCGTAATGAGAAAAAATCCCCCGGCGATGCCCGCGCCCATGACGAGCAACACGCTGACCGCCCGCGCCGCCTCCCTTCCGGTGAGGAGGAGATCGGTGATGAGCGTCACGAGCGGCGTGTAGTAGCCGAAGATCAGGAGCAGCATGGAGCCGGAGATGCCCGGGACGACGAGCGCGCAGGAGGCGAGGACGCCCACGAGGAACAAGAGAACATAGCCCCCTGCGTTTAGTTCGTAGAGGAATCCCGCGGGCCGCGTGGCCGTCGGAAGGAAGACGAGGGCCGCCGAAACCAGCAGCGCGGCCGCAAATACCGCCCACCTTCGCTTGGTCGGACGCCCCGCCTGCGCCCGCAGCGGCGGAATGCCGCCCAGCGCAAGGCCGACGAAGAGCGAGACCGTCGGAAGCGGGAGGACGTCCATCCCCGCGCGGATGGGAAGGATGAAGAGCGCCGCGCCGAGGACCATGCCGAACGCGATGGGGAGCAGCGTGGCGACGCTCTTGCGAAAGGCGCGGAAAAGGCCCGTGATCGCCTCTACGAGCCGTTCGTATATGCCGAGGATGGCCGCGACCGTACCGCCCGAAAACCCCGGAATGATGAACGCAACGCCGATCCCGGCGCCGCATAGGATATCTTTGAGCACCCGCGCCGTGCTCTTGCCGACTGCCAAATTTTTTGTGCGATCCATAAGCCCCTCCTCCTATCATTATACGGCCAACAGAGGGAAAATATGTCTTCCCGCGGCCGCGCGCAGCGACGGAAGGAAAGCGCGGGGTGCCCGTAAAAATCGACCGCACGGTGGCAACGGCGAAATACCTGACAGAAAACGCAGGGGGCATGTCCGCGATCGACCCTCACAACAGCGCGGAGAGGAAAAACTAAGGGGCCCCCCCTTCCCCCTCCCCAAGGCCGGAGTGAGAATAGAGCCCCGAGGAGAAAGTGAGACGGAAAGAAGGTGCGGACAGAAAAAACGGAGCCCGTGAGCCCCGCTTTTTCGATATATAGGAGGAAAAAAGGATAAGTGATCTGCCGCGGGCTCAGACGATGCCCTGCGCCATCATCGCGTCGGCGACCTTTCGGAAGCCCGCAATGTTGGCGCCCGCAACATAGTCGCCCGTCACGCCGTAGGCCTTCGCCGCCTCGTCCATGTTGTGATAGATGCCCGTCATGATGGCCTTGAGTTTGGCGTCGACCTCTTCAAACGTCCAATAGAGCCGCCCGCTCGACTGCGCCATCTCGAGCGCGCTCGTCGCCACGCCGCCCGCGTTCGCGGCCTTTGCGGGGAGGAACACGACGCCCGCCTTTTGGAACACTTCGATCCCGGCAAGCGTTGTGGGCATATTCGCGCCTTCGCCGATGAGTTTTACGCCGTTTTTCACGAGCAATGCGGCGCTCTCGGCGTCGATCTCGTTCTGCGTGGCACAGGGGAGCGCGATATCGCACGGAACGCTCCAGATCCCCCGGCAGCCCGCGTGGTATTCGGCGCCCGGAACGCGCGCGGCATACACTTTGATCCGCCCCCGCTCCACTTCCTTGATCTGCTTTAAGACGGCGACGTCAATGCCATCCATGTCCGTAACATACCCGTCACTATCGTACATGGCTACCACCTTTGCACCGAGCGCCTGCGCCTTCTCGCAGGCATAGATCGCGACGTTGCCCGAGCCGGAAATGATGACGCGCTTGCCCTCGAGGGAATCGCCGCGGCACCGCAGGGCCTCCTCGACCATGTAGACGAGGCCGTAGCCCGTCGCCTCGGTGCGGACGAGACTGCCGCCGTATGAGAGGCCGCGCCCCGTGAGCACGCCGACGTGTTCGCCGCAGAGGCGCTTATATTCGCCGAAGAGGTATCCGATTTCGCGGCCGCCGACGCCGATGTCGCCCGCGGGGACGTCGGTATCCTGCCCGATGTGGCGGTAGAGCTCGGCCATGAAACTCTGGCAAAAGCGCATGACCTCCATGTCCGACTTGCCCTTGGGGTCGAAATCCGAGCCCCCCTTTCCGCCGCCGATGGGCAGCCCCGTGAGGCTGTTTTTCAGGATCTGTTCCAACGCCAAAAATTTCATGACGGAGAGATCGACGGAGGGATGGAATCTGAGCCCGCCCTTATATGGGCCGATGGCGCTGTTGAATTGGACGCGGTACCCCTTGTTGACATGGACGGCGCCGCGATCGTCTACCCAAGGCACGCGGAACAGAACGACGCGCTCCGGTTCGACAAAGCGCTCGAGAAGCGCGGTGCGCTCGTATTCGGGGTGCCGCTCCACGACGGGCGCGAGACTTCTGAGGATCTCCGTCGCCGCCTGATGAAATTCCGGCTCCCCCGGATTTTTCTTCTTCAAGTCCGCAAGTACACGTTCCGCATAATCCATTGCCGCTCTCTCCTTGGGCGTTATACCTTTGACATTATAGCAAACAACGGCGAATTTTGCAAATGCGGAGCGCATTTTTTCGCCGTTTCCTTCGTTCACAATTTCTTATGGGACGCATAAGCGCGGATTATCGAACGGCCCCGCGGCCCATGCAAAGCAGACATGGGGTCAACGAAATTCGTATTCCACAATGGAGCCGTTGGGCTGCGAATAGGCATAAAATTCCTCGTCGGTCATCTCCACGAAATAGCTGCGGATGATCCGGCACGCGCTCCCGTGCGAAACGAGCAAAATATTTTCCGCATCGCGCGTCCTGAGCTCATCGAGCAGCGAATAGATGCGCGCCGCGACCTCGAGATTGGACTCGCCGTTGGGATATTTCAGCGCAAAACTATATCGGAATCGTCTGCCGTCCGCGCGCGCACAGCTTGTCCCCTCAAAGTCGCCGAAGTCCCGCTCTCTGAGCCTATCATCGTAAAAAATGGGGATATTCCTACTGCGCGCAAGGGCATTTGCCGTCACCCGTGCCCGCAAGAGCGGCGAAGAAAGGATAAAATCGAAATTATAATGATCGGAAATTTTTGCAAGATGCTCCGCCTCCGCTTCTCCGCATGCGGACAGCGGCGCGTCGGTGCTTCCGCAATAAATTTTCTCCTCACTGTACTGCGTACTGCAATGGCGTACCAAATAGATCTTCATCCGTTTCCCCCCTTTCGGCTCCGAAGCGCGGAAACCCAAGCGCGGGCGTTTTTCGCCCTTCCCGCATAGCATGAAGTATGCCTGAAATTATTCCGTATGACCGCGCCGCCGCGGTCGATTACGCCAGAGAATGGGCGTATCGCCGCAATCCCGCCTATTTCGATTTCAGCGAGATCGGCGGAGACTGCACGAATTTCGCCTCCCAATGCATCTTCGCCGGCGCGAAGATCATGAACTTTACCCCCGTTTTCGGGTGGTTTTACCGTTCCGCAAACGACCGCACCGCCTCATGGACGGGCGTGGAATATCTGTATAATTTCCTCGTCGGCAATCGGGGCAGCGGGCCGTTCGCCGAGGAAGTCCCGTTGGAACGGCTCGAGCGGGGCGACATCGTACAGCTCGGCCGCGAGACGGGCGACTTCTACCATTCCCCCGTCGTCGTGGGATTTTCCGGCAGAAAGATCCTCGTCGCCGCGCACTCCTATGACGCATATGGCAAGGCGCTCGATTCCTACCGCGCGCCCGTCATGCGCGGCATCCATATCCTCGGCGTCAGAACCTGAGCGGCCGTGCTCCTTATGCGGACAAACGCGCGGACAAAAACAGCCGCCGTGCGCTCCATTCGCGGACATGCCCCCCGCCGAGCGCGCGAAACTCATCGCGCGAAGCCGACAGAACAGCGTGCTACGCCCATGGGATAGATGCCCGTCGTTCGCGCCTTTTTACGCTCTGCGTTCTTTCTTCGGATACAAGTTTTCAGGTGTTTTACAGAAAAGCCGAACTACGCTTCCGCAATCGCGGCATACCGTCGCGAAGAGAATGGCATTGTAACGCGCGATGCCTTTGGTGACACAGACTGTGCCGGTCATCGAGGATACATTGCTCTCTATTAATTCTTCTCCGCCGCAATACGGACATTTCTCGATTTTTACTTCTTTCATAAACGCATTCCTCCAAATTCCTGTTTGTCGTTTTGATTATAGCACAATTGCGAGAGAAAAGCAAGGCGCATGCCTGAAATAAACAAAACAATCCGAACGCTTGGGCGCTCCGCGCGTTCAGGACAGGCACGCCCAAAGGCCAAAGTACATGACTGCTTGATTTTTCTGTTTGAATATGATATGATGATTGTACGATAAACAGTAATTTATAGGAGTTCGCAATAGTAAAAAATGTACGGTTTATTGCTTGCGGTTATTTATCTTGTGTTTATCAGCTTGGGACTCCCCGATTCCCTGCTCGGAGCGGGTTGGCCGGCAATTCACACGGAACTGAATCTTCCTGTTTCGTATATGGGTTTTGTTTCTATGACGATCTCATGCGGGACGGTTATATCAAGCCTTTTCTCCGATAAACTTACGAAAAAGATCGGAACGAGAGCCGTTGTTTCTATCAGTATCTTTCTTACGGTAGCGGCATTGTTTGGGTTTTCGCTTTCTTCCCGATTTTGGATGCTGATCGTTTTTGCCATTCCCTACGGCCTGGGTGCAGGTGCGATCGACGCCGCATTGAACAACTATGTTGCATTGCACTTTCAGGCAAAATATGAGCTGGTTGCATTGTTTTTGGGGGGTCGGAACGATCGTCAGCCCGTTTATTATGGGCTATGCAGTCACGAATGCGACGTGGCACGACGGGTATCGTATCGTAGGATTTATACAGCTTGCGATTGCAATTATTATGCTACTTTCTCTGCCGCTTTGGAAAGTAAACAAAAATACAGATGAAGCGAGGCGGCAAAAGAGCATCGGGCTGATCGGCGCGTTGAAAATCAAAGGCGTTCCGTTTTTACTGATCGGCTTTTTTGCTTACTGTGCCGCTGAGGCGACCACGATGTATTGGGCAAGCACCTATTTCGTTGAAGTCAAGAAAATTTCGGCAGAAGAAGCGGCAAATTTGGCATCGCTGTTTTATATAGGATTGACGGTAGGTCGGTTTATCAGCGGCTTTATCACCGAAAAATTGGGCGATAGAAAGATGATCCCCATCGGTACTTGCATTTTGACCTGCGGGATCGTTTTCTTATTGCTTCCCGTAAGTTCCTATGTGTTTGCGATCGCCGCGTTTCTCGTGATCGGATTGGGGTGCGCGCCGATTTATCCGTGTATTATCCATTCCACACCCAATCAATTCGGAGCGGAAAATTCGGGCGCGATCATCGGCATACAAATGGCAAGCGCATATATCGGAACAACCGTAATTCCCCCGTTGTTTGGACTTATCGGAAGCGCAATCGGATTTACTATCATGCCCGTTTATCTGTTGATTTTTGTTATCCTGATGATAACCATGACGGAACTGACATTTCATATTACAAAGAAAAGCAATATTCGCAACAATTGATAAATAAGGCGGTAAATTTCAATTTAGCGGAGTATAAAGAAGGCGAGGGCGGTTTGTCCTCGTCTTTGCATAAAAAAATGGGACGCGAGTTTCATTCAACTTACGTCCCGCTTGGCGCAGAGAAAGGGATTTGAACCCTTGTATACATTCCTGCATAACACGATTTCGAATCGTGCGCGTTCAGCCGCTCCGCCATCTCTGCATCAAAGTTATTTTACCCCATTTGTGGGCAAAAAGCAAGCGTTTTAGAGGCAAAAATCACGATTTTTCTGCAAGAAGCGGAAAATCACAAAGAAACGCATTTCTTGTTGTACCAAATTTGTACCAAAACCCATTGCGCAGAGCCGCTTCACTTCGTTGAGGCGGTTTTTTGTTTGGCAAGGAGACGGTTGAGGAGGAGTTTTTCTCGGAGGGTTGGGCGCGCCCTATCCATCTCAAGTGAAAAAATTCGTTCTTCGCTCACACCAAACAACGGTGCGACATCGCCATAGCGAAGTCCGTTCTGATACCGATACCGGCGGAGCTTCAGGGCGAACTCCGAGAGCTGGACATTCGGGGTAAAACATACTCCCATGATTTATCTCCTTGATGATCTATTCTCTTTCAAGACAATCCGCGCGCGGTGCATCGGGTCTGTCGGTTCGCGCACGATCATAATCTCTACCCCAAAGCGTTCTCTTATGCTCTGTATTGCAAACCCATCGCCTCTTGACAAGGCGTAGTCAATCGTTCGTTTCGTAGTCCCGCAGAGGTTTGCAAGGCGCTGTTCCGAGAGAAACATTGGCACATAGCTCCCGCAACTATCGATGTAGTCGCTGTCGGGATATATGGTGGAACGGCGGACAGTATGTTGTGTATGCTTGTCGCAGGAGACTTGCCACCTGCAGTCGAAGCAACAAGACGGTCTATCTTTCATGGCCCGCTAAAAGACTTTCAAACCACTCCTATGCAATATATTCGAGGTAAAGTTTGATGTCCGATGGGACATTGTCTCTCCAAACGAACTTGTTTTTCAAGATATAGTTGTTGTATGTCGAGGCGGTTTGGTTCGCGCGGATCTTGGCATTATTCGCCCAACTGCGTTCCTCTTCGATGTTGCTGTCCTTGTACTGCTCATAGATGAGCTTGTCGGAATTGAAGCTCGCGATCATGGCACGGCAAGTATCCTCTACTTCCCGCCGCGTCTCATAAACACTTTCATCGACTTTTTTCAAACTGTTTTGCCAATTGACGATGATTTGCTTGCCGGAAGGCGTCGCTCCGAAAAAGATGCCGATCCCCGTTGCGGCGATGCATAGCAACACGCCGATGGTAATCAAAACGGCAATGACTGTCTTTTTCATGACTTACCTCCCTCCGTTTTGAGAATTGGATCATCAACCGTAAACGGAATATCGGAGTAAAGGAAATCGCCTGTCCATTCGATATATTTCCCATCGGTCGTAAAGAAGAAGATTCCGCTTGTATTCTCGCCATAGCAACCGTCAATGCCGGCGACTTCTACCAAATCGTAATAGCAATTCCCGCTGCCATCTTCGTCGTGTACATGCTAAGGATATTCTGCGGGGAAGAGATAGCTGTTGAGACTTGACACCTTGCCGTCCACGATAAAGCGACCCATAACGGCGCCGCTTGCCGAAAGAAGGACGATATAGCCGAGTGGCTTCTCAACGGGGCAAGGAAGCGACATTGCCTTCTCGCGTTGCCCGTTGACCCAATAGGCACGCTTGATGACGTTATAACGCTCCAAACTGTAATCAAGATCGGTGGGCGCAGGCTGATTCTCGATAATATGAGCGCTCCCCTGCATCGCGGTTTGTGTGTTCTCCTGTTCCTTCGACATTTCATCACACCCAGCAAAAGCGAAGAGGGCGCCGGCTCCGATGCACAAGGTTAAGATGA
The DNA here is from genome assembly GCA_947627565.1 of uncultured Clostridia bacterium. Classification (GTDB taxonomy): domain Bacteria; phylum Bacillota; class Clostridia; order Christensenellales; family Borkfalkiaceae; genus Gallimonas. The sequence continues at coordinate 1,616 of CANQWO010000040.1, read as the reverse complement.
TTACGAATAATTTCTTTTTCATTGATTTTCTCCTCATGGAGCTTCAAGCGGGACTTGGGCCCACAGCCTATCGCTTACAAGGCGATTGCTCTGCCGATTGAGCTATTGAAGCATTCAGCGCTTCTCTTACCGCGCAGGAGATGACATCGCGTTTTGTTAGCCTTCGGCGGGGCGAGTGCACTCGTATCCCTAAAGGTGGCTCGGTAAACGCCCATTTTCTCTGAAAACCGTTGGCAGGGGAGAAAGGAATCGGACCCTTGAATGGCGGTTTTGGAGACCGCTGCCTTTGACCTCTTGGCTACTCCCCTATGCTTCCTCTATTTCCCGGTATGCAATGCGCGGATAGCGCTCATCGGATTCCGTCTGCGCTCTGCATACAGGGCAAGTGTATCCGTATTTATGATCGTTCATGGATGTCCAGTCCCCTTTGTCGCTGAGTACAGGCAACTGCAAAAGCGGGATTGGATCCCCGAGCCGAGCGCCGCATTTTCCGCAGTGGGCGTAAACGCGGACGGCACGGAGCGGGACCTCTACTTCTTGGATGTCCATGCCGTGCTCCTTCAGGCGGGCGTTTTCTCTGTGGCGACGGGCGCCTCATCGCCTTGGTCCTTTTCGGCATCGGCCTTTTCTTTCTCTTCACGGATCTTTCTGTTCTCGTTGAACTTCGCTTGACCTGCGTTGACGGCGTCAAAATATGCTTTGACATATTCCTCCGCCATGAAGGGAAGCGACCCGTAGAGCACGTTGATGATGTTTTCGTGACGTGTCTGATTGAGGACTTTCCACCCTTCCTGTCCGTCGAGGTCTTCTTGTTTTGCCTCGGCGATCGCCGCTACCTCTTCGAGAGCCGCGATGTGGTCCTTGGCGAGTGCGGGAATGCCTGTCTGCAACGCTTTGATGATGAATTGCTTCTGTTCCTGTGTCATGGTGTTGTTTCTCCTTATATTTTTTATTTTTTGGGATTCGAAGGTTTCCCACTATCGCAGGGAGCTCGTCGGATTGAAACCGAGGGTGCTGTGCGCACCCGGGGGGGAAGGAGGCCCGACGTCGCTCGGCGGCTACAACCGCCATGGGAAAGAGCATTGTCGGTGGTGAAGAACGCGGGTTTTGACCCCGCCCGCACAGCGGTTTTCCCCGCCGTGCTTCGTTCAGTATTGTTCTCCATGAAGAGGATTGACGCACCTCTTTGATGATCGATGATCGCGGATTTTTGCAGGTAAAAGCCCGTGCGGGAGAAACAGGGCTCTGCTTTGGACGGTTTTCTCCGCCCTTCTCGTCTATCCTTCCGGCACGCTTCACCGACGGAAAGGTATCGTGCGATGAGCGGCGACGGACGCATCCCCCGCCGTTCGCCACAGATTATAGCAAAAAGAAAAATAGCTTGCCGAAGTGAACTGCCAAAAATTGAAAAAAATCTAAAAATTTTTTTTGAGCGACTTCTTAATCTCATCGTAGTCAATGCCGAGGGCGACTTTGAGGATCGCCGCGATGAGTTTATCTCTGCCCATTGTTTTTCTCCTCCCATATTTTTGAAAAATTTAATAGGTGTACTCTTTTCTTTAACCTCATTTCACGCCATATTTAGACACTTTTTATAGAAAAAACCACCGTATTTA
>CANQWO010000039.1 GCA_947627565.1 uncultured Clostridia bacterium | reverse complement strand
ACAGCTTTTTCGCGGATAAGTTCGGGCGAAATGACTTTGCAAGCATCAGCCCCGCCGAAATGAAACACGGAAACACGTTTTCCTATCTTCTCAAATACATCGGCAAGACGGGCGAAAGAATAACATACAGCAGAGGCATTCCGACCGAGATTTCCCGAGAGATAGACCAAAACGACATCGCCGCAGAAATGCGGGATTTCGTTTTGAAATTCGTACTCTTCGATGACGTGATAGATGCAATAAAAGGCCGAGTCAAACCGTACAGTGGCGCGATAATTATGAATATTTAATCGTCAATATGTCCACAAAAACATTGCAAATAATTGTTACTTATGATATACTAAATATCATAGGGAGATATTATGCGTACAGCCTATACAACACAACTTGGAAAAACCATAATCGGTGATTGTGCAGAAGTTTTACAAACGTTCAATGACAATAGCATTGATTTGATAATCACTTCTCCGCCGTTTCCATTAGAAGGAAGAAAAAAAACCTATGGAAATTTGGAAGGACAAGATTACATAAATTGGCTTACTGATATAGGTAAAATTGCTTATCCTAAGTTAAAAGACACAGGCAGTTTTGTCATAGATTTGGGCGCGGTTTATAATAAGGGGTTGCCCACTTACAGCATATATCAATACCGGGTTTTGATTAAATTTTGCGATGACCTAAATTATCACTTGGCGCAGCCTTTTTATTGGCATAATACATCGGCCTTACCCTCTCCGATTGAATGGGTAAACAAAAGAAAATTAAGAGCAAAAAACAGCGTAAATACTATTTGGTGGTTTAGTAAATTTCCTGATCCGAAGGCAAACATAATGAATGTGTTGGCTCCGTATTCCAAACGAATGGAACAATTCATATCCCACCCAGATGAATTTGTTAAAGATGAACGTGCAATTCGTCCCTCCGGACACGTTATGAGTAAAAGAAGTTGGGCAAAAAATAATAGTGGCGCAATTCCCTCAAATCTGCTACAATTTTCAAACAGCAATTCAAATGGAAAATATTTGCGTTATTGTAAGGCTTGTAATATATCCGGACACCCTGCACGTTTTCCGATAGATGTCCCCAATTTTTTTATAAACTTTTTAACACAAAAAGGGGATTTGGTCGTTGATATTTTTGCCGGAAGCAATACAACAGGAGAAAGTGCAGAAACTCTTGATAGACGCTGGATCTCTATTGAATTGTCAGATGAATATGCGGCAGCAAGCAGTTTTAGATTTTGCAAAGATGAAGATCAAGCCCAAAAGAGCTATTTATCTATATTGAACGGACAATCTATAAATTTCTAATAGATACTGTCGGGGTCAATCGGATTATTCGTGTCTATTGGAAATACGCGCACACCATTTTGCCGTACAAATTTGACAGGGATTTTGGGATTGTTCAAGTGAGTCCTCGTCGGATCTTCTAAAAGCTGCTTCTCCCAGTGTGCAAAAATAGGTTCTAACTGCCTTGGCGTTAGAACGTAGATTTCTTGTAAAGATATGCCTTTATAAATCGCAAAACTCCAAGGGACTTTGCGGTATTTAGCTATTATATGTTGATTGGTGTGATGATTTGTGGAAAAGCCGGAAGTTAATTCTATGTTGACAGACTTCATTTCCCATTCTATGCCACGCGCAGAAATGGCATCATTCCCTTCACGTCCCAATAATATATTAAAATTCAAATAGACTAATTGTTGTAAAATTTTCGCACCATTATCTTGGAATATATCATCTATTCCATATTTCTTTGCCATATCGGCTAAATCATGGAGATTTTCCCATAACTCTTCTATTCGTGCAATTTCTTTTTTATGATTTTCATCAAAAAATTGATTCATTTTTGTTCCTTTGTAAAATCAAAAAATTCACTTAAAGATATTTCAAGAGCATCTACAATTTTTTCTAATGTCGCAATTGAAATATTACGTTTGCCGACCTCAAGACTTGCGATATATGTTCTATGTACACCGGAACGAAAACCAAGTTCTTCTTGACTAATCCCCAAATTATTTCTTAATTCTTTTATTCTATTGCCAACCTGTTCTTCGATCATGTGAATACTCCTGCATATATTGTTCGTAAGTATATACAATTGTTACTTATTTTTCAACACTCAATGAGTAACAATTTTCTAAAATAGTTCCGCATCAGGCGCCTGATTAAACGTAACCGATCTCGGCGCTTTGCGCCTACTTCGCCTACGCGGCTCGTGCCGACCTTAGTTTACAATAGAAGCCTCGGTCGGCCACGTGAACCTATGGCCCAAAACAAATACCTCGTTTTACAACACAAGGGACCCACGATAGGGGGTCCCTTGTGTTGTGGAGTATTGATAACCTACGCAACCCGTTTCTGTCAAGATGAACTGCCCCCATTTTCGGAGGGCAGAATATAAGGGCAACGTCGAGAAAAAGGGCAAATTTCGGCATTTTATAGAGAAAATACCGGGGTTTTCATTCATAAAACCTCGGTATTCTTGGTGGGAAGAGGTGGATTCGAACCACCGAAGTCGTAGACGTCAGATTTACAGTCTGATCCATTTGGCCGCTCTGGAATCTTCCCGATCTATAAAATTTTACGTGCATTTCGGTGGAGCCGGCGACGGGAATTGAACCTGCAACCTGCTGATTACAAATCAGCTGCTCTGCCGATTGAGCTACACCGGCGTTTCCCCCATCGGGGATCCCAAAAAAGATTGCTTGGCAAACTTTTTTGGGAAGCGGCGACGAAAAAGCGCTCTTTCGCGCTCTCTGCGCCGACGTGGTGGCTTGGGGTGGAATCGAACCGCCGACATAAGGATTTTCAGTCCTCCGCTCTACCAACTGAGCTACCAAGCCATTGCCTTTCAAGGCGGGAGCCCCATTCCTCGGAATGAGGCTCCTTCGTTTGGCGACCCAAAACGGGCTCGAACCGTCGACCTCCAGCGTGACAGGCTGGCGCTCTAACCAACTGAGCTATTGGGCCATTTTCCTCTTGCATACCAACCGTTTGGTGGGCCTTCACGGACTTGAACCGCGGACCGATCGGTTATGAGCCGACTGCTCTGACCAACTGAGCTAAAGGCCCGTGCAAGCCTTACGGCGGTTTCGCAAATGCTTTTTTATCATAGTATACTTGCGCACAAAAGTCAAGTGATTTTCGCGCGTTTTTTTATTTTTTTTCGCCGTTATCCATTTTTTCTATACGGCCGCAGCTCCTCCCCGCCGCAGATTGCGGCGGGGAGGAAACGTTTACCGACGGCGCGTGCGGATGACATGTCCGCCCGTCAATACGATCATTTTCACTGCCTCGAGCGAAAAGTCGTCCCCCTCCACGACGAGCGCCTTGTTGAGCTTCCCGCGCGCGAGGATCTTGACGTAAGTCGTCTTTTTATTGAAGTAGGGCACGCGGTTTTTGAGTTCTTCCAGCGTGACATGCTCCCCGCTTTCGAAATACATCCCGAGCGTATCGACATTGACGATGCCCGTCTTGCCCTTGGTCGCGACGCGGGTGCCCTCCTCGATGAGCTGCTTGGCTACGGTATCCTGCATCAGCGCGTTGACTTCGCTGGCCGCAACTTCTTCGCGCAACTCTTCGGTGGGCAGACGAAATTCTTCGGGAACTTCGTCGGGGACGACCGGGACATGCGTCTCCTGTATTTCGGGTGCGGCGGGGACTTCGGAAATCTCGGGTTCGACAACTTCGGGCGCGGCCGCTGCTTCCGCTTCTTTCGCTTCTTTCGCTTCCTCAGACACCTCGGGCTCTTCGGAGGCTTCGGGGGCTTCGGGGGTTTCAGGCTCTTCGGGCTCGTCGGGGGCTTCGGGCTCGTCGGTCTCTTCGGGCTCCTCGGATTCGACAGGCGCGGCGGGGATTTCGACGACCTCAGGTTCTTCTACCTCTTCTATCTCCTCGGAAGTTTCCACTTCTTCGGGTTCGGCGGGGACCTCGGAGATCTCGGGTTCGACGGCTTTTTCCGACCCCTCTGCTTCTTCTACCTCCGCAGGCACTTCGGCTTCTTGGGGCTCATCGGATTTGATGGTCTCAACGACCGTAACCGATCCTTCCGGCTCCTCGGGCTCCGCAGGTTCTTCGGCTTCTTCCGGTTCTCGGGGCTCATCGGATTCGATGGTCTCAACGACCGTAACCGATCCTTCCGGCTCCTCGGTTTCTTCGTGCTCCTCGGGCTCCTCGGGCTCTTCGGGTTCCTTCGGCGCGGCGGGCTCTGCGAGAATTTCGACTTCTTCGCGAGCCTCCTCGACCGCTTCCGTTTCCGCGGAAATTTCGACCTCCTCGGCCGCTTCGACTTCCGCAACTTCCTCGGCCTCCCCCGATTCGACCGGCTCCTCGACTTCTACGACCTCCGCGGGCTCCGGACGAATTTCCTCGGGCGCCTCCACTTCTTCAACATCTGTAGCTTCTTCAGCTTCTTCAGCTTCTACGACTTCCGCGGGCTCCTCCGTTTCCTGCAACTCGGGCTCCGGTTGCGGTTGCGGGATCGGCTCCGCCTTGGGTTTGCGATACAAAATGGCGAGCAAAACGCCGATGGCGACGGCGGCGAGCAGGATCAAAACGCCGAGCACAACGCTCACGATCACCGCGCCGCCCGGGACAAATACGGCCAGCAACGCCGGAAGTCCGAACGCGGCGAGCGTCTCCCGTTTTCCGTTGAGTTTGCGGTAAACGCGCGAAGCGAGACAGACGATCACGGCAAGCTCGGCCACGAGGATCACCGTCAGCACGAAGATGACCCACCACAGCGAAATTTCCCGCTCGCCATAGAGGTAGAAATCGGAAAAATGATCGGTCTCGAAGACGAGGAACTCGCCCTCGACCCGCGAGACGAGCCGCTCGGGGCCGTCGCCGCCGTCGGCGATGACCGTGAGCCCCACGGCGGACTTCAGTGCGTCCGTCATCAGCAGTTTGACGATATAGACGCCCTCGAATTTGGTGACGGTCACGCCGCCCGATTCGAGCGAAATTTGCGCGACGGCCTTCAAAACTTTGTCGCCGACGAGGGCATCCGCGCGAAGGGGATCGGCTTCAACAAATTGCATTTTTGCAACAGTATCCCCGGACATGCCCCCATCGTTTTCGATGATGCCAAAGAGTTGCGTCTTATTTCCGCTCTCGTATGCGCCGTTCCCCGCGGCGTCCACGCCCACGGCGACGGCAACGACGGGCACCTTGGAAAATGCCCACAGCGTCTCTGCGAATTGAGCGCGCAAGGCCGTCTCGAACCCTTCCGCGATCTCCTCGGGCGCGGGGGAATAATCCAAAATCTCCAGGGCGCGGACGGTCGCTTCGGCCTCGTCCAGAATGCGCCCGAGCTCGCGCTTGCCCGCCTCCGGATAGCGCACCTGCGCATTGTTCAACGCCGCGCGATGGGCGCTTTCGAGCTCTTCCAGCGCCGCCGTCTTCAACAGGGCGACGCGGACGTCCGCATCCGCCTTTTGGGCGATTTCGCCGAGCGCCGCGCTCATGCGATGGAGATAGTCGCCCGACTTCCTCTCGGGATCGGTGAGGGGTAGGTAGCGAACGGCGTTCAACTCCTCGAGACGGCGCGCCTTGGCCGCCGCGGCGAGCGTACCGAGCCCCGAGAGCGCCTCGATCTTGCCGCGCTCCTCGCTGCGGATCTTCTCAAATTCCGCCTTGTCCCGTTCATCCTGCAGACGGATCAAAAAGTCGGCATACCCCGCGGAATACGTCTCGCTGAGGTAGGTCTGCACCCCTTCCCCGAGCAAACGATAGGCTTCGACGGTCGCCGCAAGCCTGTCGTAATCGGAGGCGGCGATCTCGGCGAATGCGGCCTCGAGGCGATAGGCGTTGCGGGCGAGGAAGCGTTCGCCGCGAATGTGCGCGACGGCGTCCGCGACAAGCGTCTTCAAAGCGGGAAGCGCCGCGGCAAATGCGTCGACGGAGGCGTCGGCCGTCAACGCCGCGGCGGCACGGAGCTGCTCCGTCTGATAACTGCGCAAGGCGACGTCGTCGTCCACATCCAGCCGCGCATCCAGGATGACGACGTCGGCATAGGCGTTCATCAGCGCGCGCACGGCGGCGTACCCGCTCTCGGAGAGCGAACCGTATCGGTTTGCAAAATCGGCCGCATTGACCTCGTCGAGCCCCTCACGGAGCGCATCAAAATAGAGGTCGCGCACGCACGCCGCGACGGAGTCCACGGCCGCCGCATAGGCCGCTTGGGCGACGGGAAGGGTCGCCGCCGAGGAGATCGCCGCGCCGGCCTTGCCCTTCTCCGCTTCGACGGCGGTGCGGACGGTCGCGGCAAATCCGCTGCCGGCGGGCGCGTATGCGGTCAGCTCCGAAACGACCGCTTCGGTGAGGAAATTTTTCTCTATGGAGAGCACCTTCTCGGACATGGTATCCGCGTTTTCGCTCTCAAGCGCGGTTTGCGCGGCGGCGAGGTCCTCTTGGGAGATCGCGTGATCCTGCCCGAATTTTTGCAGTGCGGCCTTGGCGAGCGCAACGACGCCGGCGTCCTTCGCCGCCGGTTTCTCCTGCGTCGGCGCTTGTTCGATCGCGTCATAGGCGTCCTCGAGGTCGTGTTGAAGCGCGTCCCCGAGGCCCTGCGCGGCGACAAACCCGTCGTAAAATTTTTGCAGTGCGTCCTCGGCGAACGCGTCCGCAACGAAGGCATCGGCGGACTGCTCGCATGCGTGCAGGGCGGCGTCGGAGGCCTCGGCGAGCGCGAGTTGTTCGAATTTTTCCTGTGCCGCTTCGACGAACTGCGGTGCAAGCTCGGAGATCCGCGCCGCCGAATAGGCGAGGTAGGCGGCAAGGAGCGCTTGGAACATGGCCGCGTTCTTGGCCGCGTCGTCTTCGGCGGCCTCGATGGCGGAGGCGTCCCCCGCCACGCCGAGAAGTTCGGCATAGGCGGCGAGCACGGCCTTCGCGTAGGCCTCGCGCATCTCGAGAAGCCCCGCGCGGACCAATTCCAGCCCGCCTGCGCGCTGCATCAGTTCCTCCGCAACGGCCGCATACGCGCCCGTGATCTGCGCGTGGGCTCCGGCCAATTCGCCGAGCCGGGAATGCGCGTAACCCGCGAGTTCTCCGCCGAGTTTTACGGCAAACTTTTCGACTTCGTCCCTCCCGATCGCGTCTTCGATCCGACCCTTTGCCGCGGCGAGCGCCGTATCAAGCCGGCCCATCAAGCCGTCGCAATACGCTGGATCCGTGGGGTCGGCGTTGTCGCCGTCCGCCCGATACTGTTCATATCGGATGTTGCCGATCGCCGTCTGCCCTGCGCTGCGAATGTCCGCAAGCACGGAAGCGAGCGCCGCGTCGGCCGCATAATCGGCGAAATATTGCGCGATCTCCTCGAGCGCCGCGGCGGCGTGAAGTTGGAACTTTGCGAAGGCGATCTCATCGTCGAGCATGAGCAAATAGGGGCCGACGGAGAGCGAATTGCGATAATCCGGCGCCCGCTCGTCGAACGCCGCTTTGAGCGCTTCGAGAAGCGCCTCTTCGGACATGGTCATGCCCTCGTATGCCGAACGCGCCGTTTCAAGCGCCTCCGCGTCCGCCGCCGCGATTTCCCCGAACGGCTTGGAGACGACCTCGAACGCGGCCGCAAATTCCTCATAGACATACCCCGCAAAGGCCGCGAAAAGCGTGCCGCAACGCTTCTCCGCCTCCGCATGTTTGGCGGAATTTTCAAGGGCTTTGACTTCCAAAAGCGCCGCTTCGAGCAATGCCTGCAGCCGCGCGCCGTTTTCCGCGTTCAGCCCCGCGAGTGTTCCGGGAATTTCGTAGGCCAGCGCCCCGTAATCGTCATAGAGGACAAGCGACGCGTCGGCATCGGCAAGGAGGGTATCGATCTCCTCCATGCCCGCCGTGACCTCCGCCTCTGCGGCGGCAGAGCGCACCGCGTCGAGCTCTTTGCGGGCGTTTGAGACGATCTCCCCGAGCGCGGGGTATGCCGCTTGCAGATCGCCGAGCACGAGCGACGCGTAGTCTTTATACAGCGTGAGCATGGCCGCATACGCCGCCGTTTGCGCGTTTTCGAAGGGGTCGCCCTCGGACATGGTTGCCTCATCGATCGCCATATTCCGATTTTCGAGGGATTCCGCCAAAACGGGGGAGAGGGCGTATTTATGCGCCGCGCCGCCCTCCTCCGTGATGATGCGGAAGAAGTTCAAAAGGGAGAGTTTTCCCATCCCCGCCGCGGCGAGGGCGTCTACGGTCGATTCGAGCGCGGCGAGCGCTTCGTCGCTCGGCTCCGCCGCATAGTCGACTGCGGCGATCGCGGCGACCGTCTCTTCGGCCAGCGCGCGGAGTGCGGCGAGACGGTCCGCGGGGACGGTTGCATACGTCTTTTCGACGTGCAGTTGGAGCGCGGCCGTGCGGTACGCGCGATAGAGGGCCAGCTTGCCCGCATAGCCGGCGGCGCGCTTTTCCTCCGCCGTTTCGGCCGCCGCGATGAGGCCGCCGTTTTCCGCCCCGCCGAGATAGGCCGCGAGCACGGAATCGAGCGCCTGCACGATCGAGGCGTCGGCATCCGCGATTCGCGCCTCGTAATACTTCCGGACTTCGAGCTTCTGGTGCGCCTCCTCCAAGATCGCGTCGACGGCGGGCTGAAGTTTTTCAAGCGACGCGTCCGCATAGGGAAGTTCGCCGTATGCGACCCCGCCCAGCGCGCGTTCGGCCTCCGCGAGCACGGCCGCCTGCGTTTGGACGCCCGCGTAATCCGCTTGATACTGCGCGAGCACGAGCGCGGCGTATGCCTTGTAGAGCGTGAGCATGCCCTCGTAGGCGGCCTCGGTCTTGGCGGCGACCATCGCCTCCGCGACATCGCTCTTCCCCGCCTCTTCGATGGCCGCATAGACGGCTTCAAGCGTCTCTGTCGCGGGCATGGTATCCGCGAACGTCGTCTTATAGTAATACAGAACTTTGAGTTCGAGTTTGGCGTTCGCGAACGTGCGCTCGGTTTCATCCTCGTAAAGTTCGATGTCCTTTTCTTCTTTCTTGCTCGCCCCGATCGCGTCCAGAAAGGCGCTGTACTTTTGAGACATGCCGTCCGGGGCGCCCTCCCCATAGGCGCTTTGATAATGAAATTGCAGAAGCATCGAAGCGAGCTCGGCATAGATGTCCCGCTCGGCCTCTTTGAGCAAGGCGGCACGGCCGTCGTCATCCTCTGCCGACTCGATCTTGGAAAACCAACTTTCAAAATGCGTCTCGAACGCGCCGTCGGCCTGGTATGCCTTCAGATCGTTCGCGTTGAGACGGCCCGCCTCCTCGGGATCGAAGAGACCCTCGTAATAGAGTTGAAGTTCGCGCTTGGTCTCGGCCTGCTTGACGACGAGATCGACCCACGCCTCGGCGTCCGCAAGGGCTTCGTCGTCGGCCGCCGTGAGATTGTACGACTCGATCCGCCGCTTTTCGGAATCATAGAGCGCGCGCATCGCTTCCGACGCGTCCTCGTCCAAATATGCGTCCAAACAGAGCTTCCCATAGCTCTGATAGAGGGTGAGCATGGCCCTGTATTCCGCCCACAGATATTCCTCCGTGACGGAATCGAGGCCACCCATGACCGAGGTCAAGGCCTCCGAAAGGCCTTCGCGGGAGAACTGCGCCCCCGCCTTTTGCAGGAGCAGACGCTCGTAGTACCCCTGCACGAACAGCTTGGTCCTCGCGAGATCGACATAGCGGCGGACCGCCTCGTAGTCGGACGGCGCAATGCCCGTGACGCGCGCGATCGCCTCTTCGTATCGGTCGCGAAGATCGTTAAGCGCCCTGACCTGCGGAGAGCTGTCCTGCGCGCCGTCGGCAAAGCCGTATTTGCTGCGCGCCGAAACCAGCCATTCCTCGATCTCGATGTCGGCAATGCGCCGCGCCTTGGGCATGATGTTGTCCTTCATGTCGTCCGCAAGGAGCGCCTGCGCGCCGGACGCGACGGCGGCGACGTCGATCCCCTCCGCGAGCGTGCCGAGAAATTCCGAAATGTGCGCCTCCAGCCCGCCGTATGCGAGAACGGCGGCTTCGGCAAGCCCCCTGTGATAGACATGCGTCGTATTGTTGAGCCCGCCGATGTCGAACGCCAAAATTTCGGCGTGCTCCGTGCGCCAATCGTTGGCAAAGGCCGCGGGAAGGGCGCCGCGGATGGCGTCGAGCCAGGCGTGTACGGCGGGAAGTTTCGCGACCCATTCCGCACTTTCGGAGAGTTCGAGGTAGCTCTGCATCGCCGCCTTGAGTTCCCCGCCCGTGATGGTCTTCTTCATCGAACCGTCTTCGAGGAGGTTGCGGTAGGCCTGCGCAAACTTGGTGCGCGCGTCGCTCTCCGCCGTGGAAAGCGATTTGAACGTGCCGCATGGGATATACTTGCTCGGCAGGTTGTAGGCGGTGCCCTGTCTGCGGGCGAGGAGGGTAAACTGCTTGTCCTGCCCCAAATTGCGGAAGACGGCTTTGCGCAGCCCATCCGTCCGGTCATCCGTCGGGGCGACCCAGCCGATGAGCCCGTCCGCTTCGTCGAGGAGCGCGTATTCGAAGCCCTCGGCGCCGTAAAATGTCAGCGTGTTGTATGTATTTGCGACGTCGGTGAGCTCCGCGTCGTAGATGGCGCCCGCGGCCTCCGAGGGATCGGGATCCGCAACGCGCACCCCCATATACACCCTTCTCTCCGTCTGCGCCGCCCCGAGATAAAACGTAGCGACGGCGCCGTCGAGCAAAATATCGTTGGGATAGCCGTGTTTGGGGAGCGGCTTGTGCGTGCCGTCCTCGGCGAGATAGCATGTGCCCGCGGGGGCCGTGACCATGCCGCTCCGGTCGATCTCGACGAGCGCAATGGCGTCGAACGTCGCCTCATATAGGTCGCAATACAGCGTCCACGTCTCAATGGGGAGCGCAACATTGGCGAGTTCGAACGAGGCCGTATAGTGGCCGCCGTCCTCGGTAAACGTCTTGTGAAGGCCGCCGACCGTCGCCGAGACCTCCCCCGCCGCGTCGGTAAAATCGGCGGTGAGAAGAAGCGTACTCTGCTCCTCCTGCGAAACGTTGACGCCGACGCCGCTGTAACCGTATGTCGCCCCCTCACCGCTTTCTACGGAGGCGAGATCGCGTTTGCGGTACGCATAGGACGCGAGATAATCGTCCGGGACGCGGGGCGCGGGCACGGAGACGATCTCGTCCCACACCTCTCCCCTCTTGGCGCGCGTGACGATGGGGCCGTCGGGGCGGTCCTCCGCAACGCCGACGGAGAGCACGCCGCCGACATAATCGGTGAGATCGGCCGTCGCGCCGTTTTCGAGATAGAGCGTCCCCGTCACGATCGAACGGCCCTCGACGGAGACGCTGCCCGCGTCGGAACAAACGTAGAGTGCATTGGCGTTCCCCGCGCCCGCGGAGATCTTTCCGCCCTCCACGGCCAGCGTTGCGCCGCTGTCCGCGCAGATCGTCCCGCGATCTTGGGCGGCGACATTGGAGACGAGCGACGTCGCGTTCGCCGCATCGTCGGAAATGAGAACTTTTGCGCGTTTTTCAGCGTAGATCGCCGCGCCGTGCGCCGCGCGGTTGCCCGTGAGCACACCCCCCTTCACGGTAACCGAGGCCCCCTCACCCGCGACATGGATGCCACCTCCTGCGCCGGAAGTGTTTTCGGCGTTCTGCACGACGGCCCCGCGGGACAGCACGAGGTCGCCCGCCGCCTCGATCGCGGCATGCGCGGCCTGCCCGCCCGTGACGGTGAGCTGTTCGAGGGTGAGCGAAGCGCCCGCCCGGACTTCGAAGAGCGGGCCGTCATACCCGGCGGCACGGGTCAGCTCGGCCGTGGACGTAAAGTCCCACCCCGTCGCCGTCTGCACAATGGAGGGAATGCGCACAGCGTCGCCCGCCTCCACCGTGATGGGCGCGTTTAACGCGACGCGCTCTCCCGCAACGGCATAGACGGTATAGACGCCGTCCTCGGCCGTGCACGCGTGAAAGGCCGCTTCGAACGATCCGTAGGCGGTATAAGTCTGCCCCGTCTTGACGGCAAACGGTGAAACAGACTCCGCGGAGGCCGGTTGCGATGCGCCGGAAAACGTCAAAAAACAGGACGCCGCCGTAAGTGACAGCGCCGCCATCGCCGCTAACGCAATGATTTTCGCTCTTATACCCAATTTCATACCCGAACCTCCGTAGACGGGAAATCCCCCACAGCGCGCACGCGCTCTTTCATTCGCTTGACATTATAATAGTTTTATCAAAAATTGTCAAGGGGCGTGAGGGGAAACGCGATGAAAAATACGGGGATTTTTTGTCGGATCTTTTCCGATTGCCCCTAAAGGGGCAAAATGTCGAAATTCCGCGAAAATAGTCGGATTTTGATAAAAATGTCCCCCGTTACGGCCTCTGCCTCCCCTCGGCCTTTTCCGTATTTTTTCGCAGACGCCGCAAAGTTCGCTCGTTTCCCTCGGCGGACGCCCGTTCGGAGCTTTACGTTGACAGGGCGGAAGATCCGCGTGCGGGGCAAAATCTGCGCATGCTTCGCGGACATGGTATGGGGAAACGCCGTCAAAAGGATGCAAATCAAGCCGCGCGGCGCAATGCGGCGGCCCCGTTTCGGGCGCATGACGGCCTTTTGTGCACATAGAAAAAACGCACCCCCGCGCCCTGATGAATCAACGTGCGGAAGTGTGTTGGATCGGCAGAGAGCGCGCGACTACTTCGGCGCCTTGCGCCTCGTGTCATGCTTCGTTTTCCATATCTGAAGCCTCGCATGGGCGAACGCGCACGCTTTCTCGAATACCCTATCTCCACCACGAAAAAAGGACGGCCTTCGCCGCCCTTCCGTGGTGCTTGCGGGAGGATTGATCGGCAGAGAGCGCGCGGCTACTTCGGCGCCTTGCGCCTCGTGTCATGCTTCGTTTTCCATATCCGAAGCCTCGCATGGGCGAACGCGAACGCTTTCTCGAATACCCTATCTCCACCACGAAAAAAGGACGGCTTTCGCCGTCCTTCCGTGGTGGAGATAGCGCGGCTACTTCGGCGCGCCGCGCCTCGTGTCATGCTTCGTTTTCCATATCTGAAGCC
>CANQWO010000038.1 GCA_947627565.1 uncultured Clostridia bacterium | reverse complement strand
TGCAACTACAAGGACGGAACAATTCGGATCTCATTAGAGGAAATCGAGCGTTCGGATTTGTTATCAAATGGTGTACCAAAACAGAGACAGGCAAGAGCCTGTCTCTGTTTTGGTCTTTACTTTCTATGAACGGTCGCCCTAACACGCCTAACGCGCCCTAATGCGACTAACGTGCCCGATGCGCCCGATGCGGGCGGTCATGCCCCGGCGCCTTCCTCCTCGCCTTCGCCTTCTTCCTCGCCCTCGGGCGCGACGCGCGTCTGCAGCATCTTCATCCGCCGATGGCCGCGCGCGATCATGTAGGTCCCCATGCCGAGAATGAGCAGGAAGACGACCGCGCCCGTCACGGCGTTGAACGCATGGGCGTCGAGGGGGCTTCCCTGCGGGATGAATTTTTGCAGCATGGCCGCCTGCAACGCGATGATGGAGACGAGCGCGTCCGCGGTATTGACGTTGCGCAGGGTCCGCACCGTGAAATCCTCCCGCCGGTTGGCCTTGAAGAAGTTATAGATGGCAAACGAGATCTTCAGGAACGCATAGAGGGCGGCGACGAAGATGGTCAGCCCGACGTATTCCTTGTGGAAGCCCCGGACTACCGTCAGCACGAGAACGCCCGCGAACGCATAGGCGAGCAGGACCAACATGACGCCGCTCCCGAAGTAGCTTCTCGCGTCCCGCAGCTTGACCATGTCCGCGTTCTCCCGCCGTCTTCTTGCGGTCGCGCGGGACAGGAGGACCCAGCCGCGCGTCAGGACCAAGACGAGATAATACCCCGCGAGAGCGCCGAACCAAAGCGAGAAGGTCAAAGAGAAGAGCGTAAAGTAATAGGCGGAGACGACGGCCGCGAAGAGCCCCGAGCCGATGGCAAAGATGAGCGTGCGGAACTCATAGTCCAGCTTGAGTCTGCCGAGCAAACCCTTGTGATTGTTGAGCCGTTCGCTGATCTGCTTGATCCCCAGCACGATCACATAGACGAGATAGGACAGCAATACGGCGGTCGCGCCGTAGAGCAGATAGGAGAAGATCTCGTGGACCTTGCTGCGGGGCGCAAGCCGGATGGCCATGATCGTCAAGCTCAACAGCACGCCGAATAAAAGCGTGATCAGGGCGACGCCCCATCCGCTCGGTTTCTTCAGCCAATGCAGAATTTTCAACAGGAACTTGCGCATGCTACTCTCATTCTATGACGGTTTTCCGTCCCGCTTTCGATATTATAACAAAAACTTTCGCATTTGTCAACCGATCCCGCATTTGCCCCCGCAAAGACGATAAAAATTCCGCGCATTTTCGGGGACGTGTTGACAATCGTCGCGCCGGGTGCTATAATCGAACAAGAATAAGCGTGCGGCGGACGAACGTCTTGCGCGGCAATGGGGGAATTTATGAAGAAACGGCTTTGGGTATTGGGCGCGGCGCTCGTGCTTGCGCTCGCGGGACTGTGCACGGGATGCAAGGGGGACGACATGAAAAACAGGGTTTTGCGGGAACTTCCGGAAGAGTTTCGGTATGAGACCGAATACCAAAATCACCTCGTCGACTATACCGACAGCGAGGGGAATGAGATCACCCTCTTCGGGCGGCTCTGCGCGCCTCTGGAGGAGGGCAAATATCCGGCCGTCATTCTGTGCCACGGATTCAACGGCCGCTATACCGATTTCCCGACGGAGTGCGAGACGTTCGCGGGGCGGGGATATGTGTGTTACGCCTACGACTTCTGCGGCGCGCAGGCGGGCGGAAGGAGCACGGGCAGGACGTCCGCCGATTACACGCCCTTCACGATGAAGGAGGACCTCCGCGCGGTCATTTCGAACATCAAAAAACTGCCGAACGTGGACGGGACGCAGATCTTCCTCTTCGGCGGGAGCCAGGGCGGGTTCGTGACGGCGCTCACGGCGGCGGACAAGGACATCAAGGATAAGATCGCGGGCCTCGCCATGTATTTCCCCGCGCTGAATATCCCCGACGACTGGCGCGGCAAGCCCGAGGTGGAGACCTCGCCCTTCCCCGGATTTTCCATCAGCGGGAAATATATCCGCTCCGTGCAGGATCTCGACGTATACAAGACGATCGCGGCCTACAAAAAGGATGTCTGCATCGTCTGGGGGGACCAGGATGCGATCGTCCGCCGCGAATACATCGAAAGGGCGGTGGAGGCCTATGGGGAGGCGCGCGTCGATCTGACGGTGATCCCCGGTGCGGGGCACGGATTCGGCGGCTCCGCGCTCACGACGGCCGTCCAAAAGGTGCTCGCGTTTCTCGAAGCGCATACATACGCTTAAACGACCGGAATCATCCGGACGGCAAAAATCGGACAGAAAAAATCGGGCGGGGGATCCGCCCGATTTTTGCGTTTCATCGAAGACAAGGCCCGCGCCCTGCGGCGGCCTCGGAGCGCTCAGAAGCTGTCGGGCACAAGTTGCAGTTTATTGATGGATTCGTGCGCCCTCGAGAGATTGTCGTAGACCGCGAGGACGTCGTCGACGGTCCAGGTGCGAAGAGATTGCTTTTCGATCACGCCCGCGCTTTCGCTCAGAATTTTCCCCAATTGGGCTTCGTCGGCGACGGCGACGACGGCCTGGACGGCCGCATTGCCCATTGCCCGCTTCAGATTCAGAATCAAGCTGTCGATCGAGCCCTTGGATTGCACTTCGAAGACGTAGATCGCCTTCCCCATGTTGCCGATCTTGGCTTCCCAGACCGCGTCGACGATGGCGCCCGCGGAAACTTTCACCTCCGGGCGGCTCTCGAACCCGAGAAGACGGCCGATCTCCACGATCTTTTCCTTGACCTCGTCGTGCAGGGATTGGGATTCGCTTCCCGATTTCCCGCCGCGGCGCGGGGCGGGCGCCTTGGTGCGGCTCCCGGTCGCGATCGGCAAAACTTCATCCCAGAGGAAATAGTCCACGGCCAACAGGTCGCAGTCCTTTGCCCCCGCGGCCTCGAGCGCGGCCGCGATCTCCTTTGCGAACTTGCACACTTCGGCGTACTTTTCCCCCGTGCATTGATAATTGTATTTGGGCATGTTCGGGACGTCGAGATAATTGAAGCAGAGCAGGGTAGTCTTGTTCAGGATCGCGTATTCCTTGGGGTCGGAATAGGTCAAAAGTTCGCTCATGGTGGCGGGGCCGACGCCCTTTACGGACCGTTCGAAGGTATTCCAGCGCTTCTCCACCGCGTCGTCGCCGTATAAAAGTTCCGCCAGCTTTTGTTTGAGTTCGTCGAAGCCGT
This sequence comes from uncultured Clostridia bacterium, assembly GCA_947627565.1. Taxonomy (GTDB): domain Bacteria; phylum Bacillota; class Clostridia; order Christensenellales; family Borkfalkiaceae; genus Gallimonas. The sequence continues at coordinate 9,990 of CANQWO010000038.1, read as the reverse complement.
TGTCCGCGATGAGCGTGTCCACGACAAACTTTTTATTGCCCCACATGAGCATCGACCACAGGCGGCCGATGTATTCGAGGAAATCGTCCTTCTCCATTTTGAGCAGTTCGGCTTTGGAAATCGCCCGATACTTGTTGGCCCGCTTGTTGCGCTCCGTGTGATTTTTCTCATAGTAGGAGGGATTGCTCCGAATGTTTTCGAGGAAGGAATCGATCGCCGCCGAAAGTTTTTCTTGATTCATCGTTTTCTCCGTAGTTGTCGCCCGCCGCTCTGCGGGAAGCGCTTTTTGACAGTATACCATCTCTTTCGCAAATTTTCAAGACCTTTTTGAAGATCCGAAGGAAAATTTGCGTCCGACGCACTGCTTCATTCGATTCCGTGATCTTTCGGAAATCGTAATTTATGATAATTTTTCGATCATGTGACGGCCGATGGCGCACAGGAGCACGGCCGCGGGTTTTGCCAATTCGAGCGGAAACCGTTCCTGCCCGACTTCGAAGGTGAACGTGCCGCGATATCCGATCTTTTTGAGCGCGCCGAGAACGCCGTCCCAGTCGATCTTCCCGCAGTAGGGCATCTGGTGGAGGTCGGAAACGAGGTCGTTATCGTGGACATGGATAGCCTGCAATCTGTCTCCGAGCGCATGGATCAGCGATACGGCCGAGACGGTATCCCCAAGGATCTCCGCATGGCCGATATCGAGACAGGCGACGAAACGCGCGGGATCGAGCAGGCGGAGATGCGCGAGATAGCTCTCCGGCGTTGAACAGGCGCAGGGGACAATGCGGCCGTTTTCCTCCATCCAGAGATTTTCCAGCGCGATACGAATATCGTATTTTTCGGCATATTTTGTCAGCGGACGGTAGAGCCGCTCGGCGTTTTCTTCGGGCCCGAACGCGCGCTCGGGATGCACGACGCAGATCTCTCCGCCGAGGATGGCGGTCACCTCGAGGGCGCGCGGCAGAAGCGCGGTATACTGCTCCCAAGTGAGGTGCTCCGTGCAGTATCCGTAGAAGGGGGCATGCGTTTGATTGCAGCGGAGGCCGTCGCGGTCCGCCTCCTCTCTGAGTCGTTTGGCATATTCGGCGTAGTCCGAGCCGTTGAAGACGCTGCCACGCACGGGCAGATTGGCAAAGAGCGCGAAGTCGTAGGCGTCGAATCCGGCGTCGGCGAGCAGCCGCACGGTCTTGAGATACCCCTCAAATTCATCGGTCTCCCGATACATGGTGGCGTGTTGCAGATAGGCGGATAGTTTCATAAACGTTCCCTCGTGGAATAGTATATCACACCGCGCCGAAAAATGCAATCTTGACAAGGCGTCTTCGGCATGATAAAATATTCATACTTTCGTTCGAACGGAGGAACACTGAGCATGATGGAGAAACAATATGATACCGCCATAGTGGGCGGGGGGATCGCGGGCTACACGGCCGCGCTCACAGCCAAAAATCTCCTGCTCGACTATCTTTGGCTCGGCGAGCCGGGCTTCGGCGAGAAATTGCGCCTCGCCGAGAAGATCACCAATTTCCCCGGGCTTACGGGCAACGGGCAGACGTTCGCCGCGTCGCTCGACGCGCAGATGCGTGCGGAACAGCTTCGTCTCACGCCGTGCCGCGTAGACGGGATCTACCGCACCGGCGAGGGGTATACCCTGACCGCGGGGGAGACGTCGTATTTTGCGAAGACGGTCATTCTTGCGACGGGCGTGGAGACGCTGGGCAGGCTCGCGGGCGAGCGAGAATTTCTCGGCCGCGGCGTGAGCTATTGCGCGGTGTGCGACGGCGCGCTCTATCGGGGCAAGCGCGTAGCGGCGGTGCTTTCCTCCGCAAAATTTTCGGAGGAGGCCCTGTTCCTCTCGCGGTTTGCCTCCAAGCTCTATTGCATTTGTTCCGACCCCTCTCTGCAATTTACGGCAGAAAACATCGAATGGATCCGGGAAGTGCCCCTTTCCATCGAGGGCGGGGAACGGGTCGAACGGGTGGTGCTGCCCACCCGGACGCTCGAGGTGGACGGCGTCTTTCTCCTCAAAAACTCCGCACCGCCCGAGGCGCTCGCCTTCGGGCTGGAGACGGACGGCGCGCACGTCAAAGTCGGAAGGGATCTGTCGACCAATCTCGCGGGGCTGTTTGCGGCGGGGGACGTGACGGGGCGGCCGTATCAATACGCGAAGGCGGCGGGGGAGGGCTGCGTGGCGGCGCATTCCGCAAATTCCTACCTCCATTCCCACAAAAAATAAGAAGTTTGCAAAAAATTTTGCGATATCTCTTGTAAATTTTCGAATTTCATAGTATAATAGGATACACATGTCATATTCGGAGGAAAATCATGGAAGAGCAAACCCGCAATGAAGAAACCGCGGCGGCCGAAAACAATCCCGCGCCGAACTTTCAATTGCAAGAAGAAAATCAGCAACTTGCAACAAACGAGGCACCCATGTCTGAAGGTGAGGGCTCGGAAACGGTCAGGCGCCCGTTGATCGGCAGAAATTTGCCCGTCCATGGAGAGAAATATCCGCTTCTCCACTTCCGGTACATCGGAAAGCGGAGCGATGCGCCCTCCGAACCCGCGGAGGAACCTTCTCAGCCGGCGGAACTTCCCGAAGAGATTCCCGAGGAACTTCCCGAAGAGATTCCCGAGGAACTTCCCGAAGAGATTCCCGAGGAACTGCCGCAACTTGTCGAGGAGGAGACCGAATCGCTTGCAGAGCCCGCCGAGGAGCCTACTGAGGAGCCCGCCGAGGAGCCCGCGGAAGAACCCGTTGAGGAACCTGTCGAGCAACCCGTAGAAACTCCCACCGAGGAGTCCGCCGAGGAGCCTGCGGAAGAACCCGCCGAGGAGCCCGTTACGGAGCCCGAAGAAACTCTCGTCGAGGAACCTGTTGAAGAGCCTGTTGAGGAACCCGCCGTGGAACCCGTAGAAACTCTTGTCGAGGAACCTGTCGAGGAGCCTGTTGAAGAACCCACCGAGGAGTCCGAAGAAACTCCCGTTGAGGAGTCCACGGAGGAGCCCGTTGCGGAGCCCAAAGAAACTCCCGCTGAGGAGCCCGCCGAGGAGCCTGCGGAAGAACCCGTCGAGGAGCCCGGAGAAACTCTTGTCGAGGAGCCTGCCGAGGAGCCCGCGGAAGAACCCGCCGAAGAGCCTGTCGAGGAACCCGTAGAAACTCCCACCGAAGAGCCCGCCGAGGAGCCTGCGGAAGAACCCGCCGAGGAGCCCGTTGCGGAGCCCGCCGAGGAACCCGTCGAGCAACGACCCGCCGAGGAGCCCGAAGAAACTCTTGTCGAGGAGCCCGTTGCGGAGCCCGCCGAGGAACCCGTCGAGCAACAACCCGCCGAGGAGCCCGAAGAAACTCTTGTCGAGGAACCCATTGAGGAACCCACGGAGGAGCCCGTAGAAACTCTTGTCGAGGAACCCGTTGAAGAGCCCACCGAGGACCCTGCGGAACTTCCCAAGGATGAGGAATGAACCAAGGCCGTATTTGCGATTTGGAGTATCCGGCCACGTCCATCGAGGGCGCGCCGACCAAACACGCATTCGTTTATTTGCCACATGGTTACACGCCGAATAAGCAATATCCCGTGCTGTATCTTCTGCACGGGATTTGTAAAGATGAGCGCGAGTGGCTCTCGCCCGTCGAAGAGATCGGGCGGGGGGAATGCGTGCACATCTTCGATCGTCTGATCGCGGCGGGCGTCACGGAGCCCTTCCTCGTCGTCTTCCCGAACGGCAGAACGTGCAAACAATTTACCGATCTGAAGGGCGAAGTCATCGGCGGCGTCGTCATCATGACGGAGGCCGTCAAGGGCTTCTACGCCTTTGAAAAGGAGCTGCGCGCCGACCTCATTCCCGCCGTGGAGGCCGAGTTTTCCGTCCTTTCCGACCGCACGGCCCGCGCGATCGCAGGGCTTTCGATGGGCGGCATCCAATCCGTCAACATCGGGACGCGCTGCCTCGACCTCTTTTCGAGCATCGGCAGTTTTTCCTGCGGCCCGACGACGGACGCGGCGCAGACGGTGGGGGCACGCATCCGCGAGAGCGGCTATCCCGTCAAGGTGTTTTATCTGAATTGCGGCGACGCCGACGCGCTCTGCTATCCCATCCATCGCGGGCTTGGGTGCCTCCGATCGTATGCGGGCGGCGCCATCGGGCAGTTTGTCTATGAGACGGTCCCGGGCGGGATCCACGATTTCGTCGTCTGGAACAGCGGTCTCGAACATTTTGTAAGTCTGGCATTTGCCAAATAAATAAAGGGCGCGAACGCGCCCGCGGAGGTATTTTTTTCAATGGACAGTAGCGACATAGGGCTATTGGTCGCACTTATCGTACTCGTGATCCTTTCGGCCTGTTTTTCGGCCACGGAGACGGCGTACACAAGTTTTTCAACGGTGAGAATGCGGCGTTTTGCGCAGAAGCGCAAGAGCGCGAAGTTGGCATTGCGGCTCAGCGAGGACTACAATAAAGTTTTGACGACGCTGCTCATCGGAAATAATATCGTCAACATTGCGGCGGCGACTATCGCCACCGTATTGTTTACGAATTTTTTGGGCGGCGAGACGGGTCCCACCGTTTCCACGGTCGTCCTCACGGTCATCGTCCTCATCTTCGGCGAAATCACGCCGAAGACGCTTGCCAAGGAGGAGCCGGAGCGGTTTGCGGCTGCCATGGCCTACCCGCTGTTTGCATGCAGCATCCTGTTCTGGCCGCTCAATTTCATCTTTTCTTGGTGGAAAAAACTCCTATTTTTTATCTTCGGGCTGGATAAGAAGAAAAAGAAATATACCGAGGAAGAATTTAAGATGCTCGTCAGCGACGTCAAGGCGGAAGGGGTGCTCAACGCCACGGAGCACGACCTCATCACGCGCACCCTGCGCTACGACGAGTTGCACGTCGGCTCGTGCATGATCCCCCTCGATCGCGTCATTTCTGCCGAAGTGCGCGATAGTTCGCGCCTCGTCTATAAAATTTTCCGCGAGACGAATTTCTCGCGTCTGCCCATCTTCAAGGGCGTGAAGCAGAACATCATCGGCGTCCTGTATCGTGCTGATTTTTACGAAAATCTGCTCTCCGGGCGGCGGGATTTCGGCAACATCATCCGTCCCATCTCCTATACGACGACGGACGAGAAGGTCTCCGACCTCATGAAGCGCATGCAGTCGATGCGCGAGCACATGGTCATCGTCGGGTCGGAGGGCAACGCCCTGGGCCTCATCACGCGTGAAGATATGGTGGAAGAGCTCTTGGGCGACGACATCGACGATAAATACGATCTGACGCCCGATACCGAACCGCTCCATCCCTTTATCCCGGAGCCGGAGCCCGTCGACGCCGAATCTGTCGACGAAACGGAGGAGTGAAGTGACGCTGTATATCCCCGCCGCGACCGGGATCGAAGCGGCGGTCAAACGAGAAATCGAACGCATGGGTCTCGGGTATGCCCCTGCCATTCGCGGTCGGATCTGCTTGGAGGGCGACTGGACAACGGTCGCCCGTCTCAATGTCCTTTTGCGGGCGGGGGAGCGGGTGCTCCTCGGCGTCGGCGCCTTTCCCGCGCCCACCTTCGACGCGCTCTATGAGGGCGCTTTTTCCGTGCCGTGGGAGGAGTATCTCACGGCGCATGCGCATATTCTCATCGACGGCAAGAGCGTCCAAAGCAAACTTGCGGCCGTAAAAGCGGCGGGCGGCGTCGTAAAAAAGGCGGTTGTCGACCGTTTGAAGGCCAAGCTCGGCGTGCGCACGCTGGACGAACGGGGGGAGCGCGCCGTCATAGGCGTCTCGCTCTTTGCCGACGAGGCCACGCTCACGCTGGATACGTCGGGAGACGGCCTTCACAAGCGGGGCTACCGCGTGCGGACATACGATGCGCCCCTGCGGGAGACGACGGCGGCCGCCATCATCGAGGATTCCTTCTATCGGCGCGACAAGGCGTTCGGCGATCCCTTCTGCGGGAGCGGGACCATCCCCATCGAAGCCGCCCTGTATGCGCGCAACATCGCCCCCGGGCTTTCCCGCGATTTTGATTTCATGCGCTGGAAGTGCGTCCCGCGCGAGGTGCTCGCCTTGGCGCGCGAGGAGGCGCGGTCGAACGAGGTGCACGGGGAGATCGCGCCCATCTATGCCTCCGATCTCTCTCCGCATGCCGTGGCCGTGGCGAAGGAACACGCGGCCCGGGCGGGCGTCGCGAAGGACATTCTGTTCTCGGCGGGGGACTTCCGCGCCTTTTCGGCGGCGGAGCGATACGGCGTCCTCGTCTCCAATCCTCCCTACGGGGCGCGCATGCAGAAGGGGAAGGACCTCTTCCCGCTCTACCGCGATCTCGCAAGGATGTTCCGCGCGCTGCCCGATTGGAGCGCCTATCTCATCACCGCCTATGAAGACGCCGAGCGCGCCATGGGCCGTCCGCAGAAGCGCCGCGTCCTCTACAATGCCAACCTGAAGTGCACGCTTTTCTCATATTTCGGGAAAAAACCCGAATGATGGTCGGATTCCCTGTGAACATATTGTGAATTTTCATAAAACATTCTTTCGAATGTTTGACTTTGGTTAACAAAATGGGTATAATACATTTTGTTTAGTTCGTCACAAATGAGGCTTGGGATTATGGAGATCAATGAATATTTATTGAAACTGTTCCAAATCATCAAAGACATGGATGACCTCAATCTCTTTGCCGACGCCGCAAAACTTTCCAAGACAGAATTTCGCATGCTGCGCGAGATCATCATGGAGGGCGAGCAGGGGAGGTATGTCATCTCTTCGGAGCTTGCGAGGCGGCTGGAGATCACGCGTTCCGCGGTATCGCAGATCGTCACCAAGTTAGAGGGGCAGAACATCGTCCGCCGCGTCGCTTCGCCTACGGACCGGAAGATCGCCTATATCTGCCTTTCCGAACACGCCCTTGCGGTCTTCGAAGAGCAGTGCCGGCAGGCGAACGCGATCATGGAGCATGTGGTAAAGGAGCTCGGCGAAGAGAAGATGCATGCGCTCCTTACGGCATATGATGAATTTGTCGGGGCGTTCCGGCGCGCGAAGGACGCGCACAGGGGCGCGCACGCATAATGATGCGATGAAAGGATCGCCGTTTCAAGGCGAATGAGGAGAATGATATGATGTATTGCACCCATTGCGGCGTCCGGTATCCGGACGGCCTCGTGACTTGTCCCGCATGCGGCGGGCAATTGCTTCCTGCGCAACCCGCTCCGCAGGGCATGCCAGTCGGGGATCCCGCTTTTTGCTATCCGCAATATCCGCAGTTCAACGCGTCCCCCTTGGCGGCGTCGGGATTCTACATACTTTCCTCGGCGCAGCCCTACGGGCAACCCTATCCCTACGGCCAACCATATGTGCCCGCATTGCCGGGCGGAATGCCGCCGGCATACCCCGCGCCGCCCGTCGCGCCCGTGCAGCCGGCATACCCTGCGCCGCCCGTCGCGCCCGTCGCGCCCGTGCAACAATCCTTTGCGCCCGCACAGCTCTCGTCTGCACCCGTGCAACAGCCCGTGCAACAACCTGCCGCGCCCGCAAACGGCACGCAGTGGGGGAAGCGGCCCGAGAACGGGACGCCCGAACACGGCGCGCCCGCCATGCTCAAACTCACGGACATCACCAAGGATTACAAGGTCGCGTCGGGGGCCGTGCATGCGCTCAACGGCGTGAGCCTCGAGTTCCGCAAGAGCGAATTTGTCTGCATCCTCGGCCAGAGCGGCTGCGGCAAGACGACGCTCCTCAATATCATCGGCGGCCTCGACCACTATACCACGGGGGATCTCGTCATCCAGGGCAAGTCCACCAAGAAATACCGCGACCGCGATTGGGACGTCTACCGCAACCACCGCATCGGATTTATCTTCCAGACCTATAACCTGATCCCGCACCAGACCGTGCTCGAAAACGTCGAACTCGCGCTGACCATCGCGGGCGTGGGCAAGGCGGAGCGCAAAAAGCGGGCGATCAAGGCGCTTGAACGCGTCGGCCTCGGGCAGGAGCTCAAAAAGCGGCCCAACCAGCTCTCGGGCGGACAGATGCAGCGCGTCGCCATCGCCCGCGCGCTCGTCAACGACCCCGACATTCTGCTCGCCGACGAGCCGACGGGCGCCCTCGATTCCAAGACGAGCGTCGAAGTCATGGAGCTCATCAAGGAGATCGCGAACGAGCGTCTCGTCATCATGGTCACCCACAACGGCGAGCTCGCAGAGCAATACGCGTCGCGCATCGTGCGGCTGAAAGACGGCGCCGTCGAAGCCGATTCCAACCCCTACATCGGGGACATGGGTGCCACAAAAGAGGTCGAGGCCAGGAAAAATCAAACAAAAAAGAAGGGCAAACGGAAGGGTCAGCCGCGCGCAAAGATGAGCTTTTTCACCTCCCTTGCGCTCTCGTTCCGCAACCTCCTCACCAAGAAGGGGCGCACCATCGTGACCTCCGTCGCGGGCAGCATCGGCATCATCAGCGTCTGCCTCGTGCTCGCGCTCTCGAACGGATTCAATGCGTATATCCGCCATACGGAGGAGGATATGCTCTCCTACTATCCCTTGGAGATTTCGGAGACGGCGCTCGACGTCATGTCCGTCATGGAGGGCCTCCAATCGCCGCAGAAACTGCCGTCGGAGGAGCAGATCAAGGATAAGGTCTACATCAATTCCTTCCTCACCGGCCTCGCGCAGGGCGTCGCCGTGCAGAACAACATCAGCGAGGAATACATCGACTATGTCGAGCAGGGCAGGGAGGCCCATCCCGAGTGGTTCTCCGCCGTGCAGTATGCCTACGGTTTCAACCTCGCCGACGCGCTCTTCACCTCGATGACGGTGGGCGGGGGCGCCACGGGCGACGAAATTTCCCTGCGCTACAACTCCGTCACCGACCTCAAAAACTTCCTCATCCAGGAACTCATCAACGAGGCGCCGCAGTATACGAGCCTTCTCCGCTTCGTCGATTTCTTCACCAACGTCATCAATAAGATGCCGGGGACGTCGGACTTTGCGTCCGATACCTATTCCGATTACGTCCTCTCGCAATACGACGTCATCGCGGGGCACTTCCCCGAGAACGAGAGGGAGGCCGTGCTCGTCGTCGGCGAGAACAACGCCATCATCGACCTCACGCTCGTCCAGCTCGGTTTCTTGACGGAGGAGCGCTTTTTGGATCTCTTCAACGCGGGTCTGGAGAGCGCGGGAGACGGGGAACTTCCCGCCGTACCCATGGCGCTCACTTCCGATCCCGCGGCCGCCGAGGAGGACGTCACGCTCCTTCCCTTCGACCGCATCTTCGAGCAGGACTATGTGCTCTACTATGCCGACGAGCTCTACAAGGAGACGGGCAAGACGGGGCTCACGGAGTATCCCTTCGAATATCACGGCACGCGCGATGGGCTGGACGCGACGGAGAAGCAGGGCATTCCGTTCAAGATTTCGGGCATTTTGCGCCTCAAAGAGAACTATACCTACGGCTGCTTGCAGGAGGGGCTCAACCTCACCGAGGCGACCATCGAGCAATATATCCGCTACAACGCCGAGCATTCCAAACTCATCCAATGGATGACGGGCGAGGACGGGAAATTCCCGCTCTCCATCGGCGGCATGCAGGCCTACCGCTCTCCCGCGGAGCAACTGAACGCCAACTATACCGCGCTCGACCTCGCGGAGTTCAAAGACCCGCTCGTGGGCATGGGATTCTTGTCCACGCTGGCCACGCTCTTGCCCAATGACCCCATGCCCGAGACCAAGGAGGGCATTGCGGACTATTTCGTGCGCAACCGCACGATGCTCACCACGATCTTCACGATCGGCGTGTTCGCGGGGGATTCCGTGAAGGCGGCGGCGCTGTTAGACGCCATCGACCGGAGCGTGGAGGCCCTCGCGGCGGACGAATCGGGCAAGGTACAGCGCACGGCGCTCGCAAATGCGCTCGGCAAGGCGCTCGGAACGAGCCCGGAATGTGCGGCGTATATCGAGAACACGATGGCACAGCAGGGCATCTCCCTCACCGGGATCATCTACA
>CANQWO010000037.1 GCA_947627565.1 uncultured Clostridia bacterium | reverse complement strand
GCCCACCGGGCTGTTGAGCGAGAATTGCGGCGCTCCACCCACGGAAATTCTTTGCCCTTGATATGCTTCCCGCAGGGGGCTTCTATAAAAAGAATTTCGTGAACCCATTCCAAATGATGTGCGTTAGGCGGAATTGACTTCCGCCGTGCGCGGCCCAATTTGCCACGCCACCGCACGCTTGTTGACCGTAAGCGGGCGACGCCTTGGCGGCAGGGACCGCCTGCGGCCCCTTCGCGGAGGCCACCGCTCATGTCGCGCCGCCGCTCACAGCCCACCGGGCTGCTGAGCGAGAATTTGCGGCGCTCCACCCCCTTTCGGCCGCAAGCGGCCACTTTCCCCCCTTCGGGGGGACAGCGGGGGGGAGGCGTCTCCCATCTATGGGGGAAGCTCCCGCGAAGCGGGTGAAAGGGGCCCCCACCTCAGTCACTTCGTGACAGCTCCTCCCCAAGGAGGCGCCCTTTCCATCCCCTCCCTCGGGAGGGGGCAGGGGGTGGGGCGTTCCACAAAGGGATGACCGCGGACATGGGTATGGGAAATAAGGTCAAAGGTTTCCTAATTCCCTGAAAAAACAAAAACCACGCTTTTTGTTTTTCCCCCAATTTGCGCTTCGCGCTTATTGTTTGATGAAACAGCAAGGTTTGTGCGGCTACGAGCAATGAAAACGCAAAAACAGTCCGCGCACGGAAATTTTTCGTTAAGAAAAATTTCGTGAACTAAATCCTGTGCGTTAGGCGGAATTGACTTCCGCCGTGCGCGTCCCAATTTGCCACGCCACCGCACGCTTGTTGTCTTTGAAGGCAGACATGGGTGTGGGCGAATCGTTCTGAGATGCACTTTCTTAAATCCTCACGGAAATTCTTTGCCCATGATATGCCTCCCGCAGGGAACTTCTATATAAAGAATTTCGTGAACTTTTTCGTGAATAAACTTCGTGAATTATTTCATCGAAACGACGTCGGCCTTGATCTCCGGCTGTACGGAGGTCAACAGCGTCTCTTTCCACTCCGCGTACTTTTTCAGCGAATCGCGGTAGAGCGTCCGTTTCAGGTTGAAGAGGTCGCAGCCCGTTTCTCCGCAGGAGTTCCAGAGGTCCGTCACATATTCCTCCAACCGCTGTTTGGCGCTTTCGAGAATGGGTTTGCTCACGCTGTCCGACGCGACGTCTTCGACCGGGGCCGTTATGCTGCGGCAGCAGAGGCGCACCGTCACCGTGAGCGAGAGCGCGACTTTCGGCGCATGCTTGACGTCGAGCGCCACGCCGCCCTCGTTTTTGACCACGGTGAGCGTCACGGGCTTCCCGTCGTCCTCGGCGCCGAAGGTCCCCGTAGAGACGTTGCCCGAGAGCAGGCTGAACGCGAGCGTCTGTTCGCGGGGCAGAAGTCCGACCATGCGCCCCTTCTGGAAGATGGCCGTCTCCTCCGCGATATAGACCTGTTGCGGCTCCGAGCCGCCCCCGCCCCCGCTTCCGCCTCCGCCCGTTGCGGCGGCCTGGCTGTCGTTTTGCCCGCCCTCCTGCTGCTGCATGCGGATATAAGGGAGATATCCGCTCTCGGAGACGCCGTAGTAGCCGATGGCAAAGTCTTTGAGCGTATTCGTCATGACCTTGCCCGATTTTACGGCCGCCTCGGAGAACAGTTTTTCGATCGCGAGCGACGAGGCGTCGTCGATGGCGCTCGTCGAGGAGATGAGCTCGCCCGCGTTCCCTTCGCAGACGGCGAGAAGACAGGAATCTGGCATGTAGTCGTTGCGCAGGAAGTAGTTGAGATGGGCGATGATATCCTCCTTTGCGGCCTCCTCCCCGAGGACGATGAGGTCGCAGAAGACGAGCTTGGGCACCCAACCCGTCTTGGAGAAGATGAGCGAGATGCAGTCGGAGACGGTATTGCCCTCGGCTTCGATCTCGACCGAGGAAGTCCCGCCCGTCGTGCGGTCGCTGCCCTTGGGTACGGCAATCTGCGCCGTGACGGAAAAGCCGCCCTCCGTTTTGTCGATGCCCGCGGCCAAAATGATGGCCGTCTTTTGGATGTCGACGAGTCCGAAGTCGTTGGAAAAGAAGGCAAAGACCACGACGGCGAGGAGGATGAGCCACAGTTTCATGGGCACCGTCTGTAAAAATTTACGAAATTTCACGGCGCGACCTCCTTGTGAGCAGAAGCAGCACGGGTACGAGCAGACAGAACACGGGGAAGATCCATACGACCGTCTCGGTGATCGCGCGGAGCACATCGGTAAAGCGAAAGTCGAGCGTGACCGACAGGACGAAGTAGACGAGGCTCAAAAGAACGGCGACGGCGGTGGGCAGATAGCGGGGCCTGCCGTAGGCCTGAAAGAGGCAGTCCGCGGCCTCCTGGACGGGGAGCGCGTACCAAAACGCCATGACGAGCGCCAGCGCAAAGATGAAGATATAGTCGATGCGCCCCAAGGTCGAGACGCCCGAAAAGTATTTGGAAGTCGCCGTGAACGCAAAGAGCTGATTGACGGCGATCGGGCCGTAGATCGCATAAAACACCGCGACGAAGAGCAGAATGGCCGCGCCGCCCGCGAGATATGCGAGCGCGCCCTGCCACGCCAGACCCTTCCGATACTCGAATTTCCCGAGGAGCGGAATGAGCAAAACGGCGTCGTAGAACCACCCGAACGCGGACATGGTACCCCTGTAAAAGCCCTTGAACCCCGAAGCGCCCACGGGCGCGAGCGCGGAATAGTCGCCGCTTCCATAGGACAGCACGAGGATCCCGGCGAGCCCGACGATGGAAAGCGGCGCCAGAAGATCCCACACCCGTCCGTAGGAGGCGAGGGGCTTGGAGACGAGGTAGGCCAGAAAGACGAAATAGGGCGCGTAGGCGATGAGCGAGGGGAGCGTATCGTAGAACACGCTCTGGACGAAGATCTTCTGTTCGAGCAGGGGCAGGAGCGCCGCAAAGAGCAGGAAGACGGAGAAGACCGTCACGAGGATCTTTGCCGCGATCTTCCCGAACGTATTTGCGAGCAGTTCATAGAAGTTCATGCCCCGTTTGGCGAGCAGGAGCACGCAGAACACGGCGCCGGCCTGCAGGAGATAGTGGAGCGCCAACGGGAAGAGGAGATCGTTTGCGGATGTGTCCGCGAGGCGCGCGGGGAGCAATACGAGCTTGCCCACGGGCGCGACGCAAGCGAGGAAAAAGAGCAACTGTCTTGCGGAAATTTTGTTCATGCGAGCCTCCGTTTGTTGGGACTTTTGAGCGTTTTGGGCCGCGTGGAGAGCGAGCCGAGGTTGTATTTGATGATGGAATCTCTCAGGTCGTGCCCCACGGCGGGCGAGAACGGGGCGAGGAGGGGCGTTCCGAAATTTTCCGTCGTTACAAGATACAGAAGGACGAACGCCGTCGCGAGGATGATCCCATACGTCCCCACGCTTCCCGCGACGAGCAGCATGGCGAGGCGCAGCACGCTGGTCTGTTCGATGAGATTGGGCACGGCGTAGAGCCCGATGCCGGAGAATGCGATGATGATGATCGCGGGCGTCGAGACGAATCCCGCCGAGACGGCCGTCTCCCCCAAGACGAGCGCGCCGACGACGGAGAGCGCCATGCCGACGTATTTGGGCATGCGGATGGAGGCCTCGTTCAGAACTTCGAGCACGAGCAGCACGAGCAGCATTTCCAGCGACGGGGAAAACGGGATGTCGCGGATGCTCCCCGCGATGGTGAGGAGCAGTTTGACGGGGAAGAGCTGGAGTTTGAAGAGCTGCGCCGCGACGTAAAACGCGGGCAGATAGATGGCGACGACGAGCGCAAACAGGCGCAGGAGCCGGGTGAAAGTGGCGCGGTAGGGCGGCACGAAATAGTCCTCGCTCGACTGAAAATCCTCGACGAGGAGATAGGGGACGGTCAGCGCGATGGGGGAGCCGTCCACGAGGAGCCCCACCCGTCCCTCGGCGAGTTTTGCGCAGAAGATGTCCGGCTTCTCCGTCGTCCCCACCTGTTTGACGAGGGAATAGGGGCGGGAGGCGAGGAAGTGGGTGAGGTAGGAGGAATCGGGGATGACGTCGATGTCGATCTCCCCGAGTTTTTTCTTGATGTCGTCGACGAGGCCGTCCTTCACCGTCCCGTCGAGATAGCAGACGGCGACGACCGTCTTGGAGCGGCGGCCGACTTCCACCGTCTCGATTTTGAGTTCCCCCGTTTTGAGGCGGCGGCGGATGAGAGACGTGTTGGTTTTGAAGTCCTCGATGAAGCCCTCGCGCGGGCCTTTGATCGCGACGTCCGTCGGCGGTTCGGCAATGGCGCGGACGGGAATTTTTTTGGTCCCGACGACAATGGCGGCATCCATGTCCGCGAAGAGCACGACGGGATTGCCGATGAGCACCTCGCTCGCAAGATTTTCGAGCGCCTTTTCCGTCTTCGTTTCGGGCGACGACAGCTTCTTTGCGACGTCCTCCGCGCGCGGCTTGCCGCTGTAATCCGCGAGCGCCTCGACGACCTGCTTTCCGAGCAGTTCCTTGTCGGTCAGGGGGTCGGCGAAGACGGTGCAAAACCGCATTCCGCCCTCCGATGTGAAGTCGAAGGTGAGGATATCTTCGGCCGGCAGTAATTTTTTAAGGGCTTCCTTGGTTTTGTCGAGGTCGCCCGTGACATTTTTCATACGAGGAGTATGCGAAGCGGCGAGATTTTTATGCGGCGCGGGCGTCGGCGCAAAAAACCGCCCGCGGCGATTGCCGCGGGCGGAAAAAACGGTCAATTTTTTCGGATGGACGTCAGGTATTCCGCGAGTACTTCGGCCGTTGCGCAGAGCTCTTCCTCAGACATGGGTGGGTCCGCGAAGGTGTTCAGCGTCTCTTTGAAGTACGCCGCCATCTCCTCTTCGGTGAGCCCTTGGCTGCCATCGTAGAGTGTTTTTGCGGCCTCCGCGCGCTTCTCCTCCGGGAGAAATTCGAGGAGGGGCAGGAGCGGATCGGCCTTTTGGAATTTGCCGCGCAGGAACTGTTTATAGATCACATAGTAGAGCGTCGCGGCGCATCCGCATCCGAATCCGCCTTCGAGCGTATGGATGATCCCATCCGTCAGCGGGGTCGCTCCCCCCGTTACGATCATCCGGTATGCGGCGTAGAGCACGATGCCGAGGATGAACGGAAGGAAGACGAAGATTTTTTTGTCGCAAGATTTCATGACCGTTTTTTTCAGGAGCGACGTCAGCAGCGTCACTCCGAGTGCGAGTAGGAGCACATCCGCACTGTAAAGGCGGAACGCGCTCACGATTTGGACGAACGACATAAGCCACCTCTTTCATACCCGCCGCAAATTTATTATACCACAGCGGGGGTATGTATGGAGACTTACCTGCCATATTCTATTTTATGAGTGCGGCACACACAGCGTTCGTGCACGGCGGAAAGGAGAACGGCCGAAAAAATTTTTTAGTCAGTGATTGAAAATCATTGACTTCCATTCATCGAATGTGGTAAAATGCAATCAAAGAATCAAAAGGGGAGACTTTATAATGAACGATTTTGTTTTTCAAAACACCACAAAAGTTTATTTCGGCAAAGATCAACTGAAATCTCTCGGTGCGGAACTCAAAAAGTACGGGAAGAGAGTGCTTCTCGTCTACGGCGGCGGCTCGATCAAGAAAATCGGACTGTATGACAAAGTTTTGAAAGAGATCGCGGGCGCGGGGTTGGAATGTTTTGAGCTTGCGGGGGTGGAGCCCAATCCGCGGCACACGACCGTCAACCGCGGCGCGGAAATCTGCAAACAAAACAAGATCGACGTCCTGCTCGCCGTCGGCGGCGGTTCTACCATAGACTGCACAAAGGCGATCGCCGCGGCAACGTATTATGACGGCGACGCTTGGGATTTGGTAAAGGGCACGGCTTCCGTTGAAAACGCATTACCCATCGTCACCGTTCTCACGCTTGCGGCGACAGGCTCCGAAATGGATTGCGGCGGTGTGATTTCGAATATGCAGACGCATGAAAAACTTGCCATTCTCAGCCCGTTGTTGCAGCCCAAAGCGTCCTTTTTGAACCCCGAAAACACCTATTCGGTCAGTAAATTTCAGACGGCTTGCGGCAGCGTGGATATTCTTTCGCACGTCTTTGACAGTTACTATTTCACCATGCAGCCCAAAATGGATTTTATCGACCGCGTGATGACCGATCTCATCAAGACGGTCGTCAAGTACGCTCCGATTGCACTCCAAACTCCCGATAGCTACGAGGCGCGCGCAAATCTCATGTGGGCTTCTTCTTGGGCATTGAACGGCTTTGTTGCCGCAGGGATCGACCAAGATGTCTCCTGCCATATGATGGAGCATGAACTTTCCGCATTTTATGATATTACGCACGGTCTCGGGCTTGCCATTCTGACCCCCCGTTGGCTCAAATATGTGCTGGATGAGAACACCGCCCCGCAAATCAAAAAATTCGGCGTGGATATTTTCGGAATCGATCCTTCTCTTTCGGACATGGGTGGCGCAAATGCCGCGATCGACGCCCTTTCCGACTTCTTCTTCCATACGCTCGGACTCAAGAGCACGCTCACCGAACTCGGCATTGACGACAGCAATTTCTCCGTTATGGCGCAAAAGGCCTGCGCAGGCGGTACATTGCAAGGATTCAAGCCGCTTACGCCGAAGGACATGGAAGCGATTTTCAGAATGTGCCTATAATACCATAGCAGAAAAAATGTAAAAAATAAAATCGGAGGTAATTTACGATGATCGAACAGGTTCTTTCGCGTCACAACGCGGCTCTCCGCGTGAAAATCACGGTAAAAACGCTGATTTCGCTTGGAATTATCGCGCTTGCGGTGATCTTACCGCAGCTCGTACATCTCGCCCTCGGCGCGCCCGGCGGCGTTCAATGGCTCCCCATGTATCTCCCGGTCCTTCTCGGCGGGTGCTTACTCGGTTCGATATGGGGCTTGGGCGTGGGGATCCTCTCTCCCGTCGTTAGTTTTGCGATCACTTCGCTTGCCGGCAATCCCATGCCCGCTTTGGCGCGTCTGCCCTATATGATTGCAGAACTTGCGGTATTCGCGGCGGTTTCGGGACTCTTTTCCCGCAGGATCGCCAAAGACGGCTGGATGGCGTTCCCCGCGGTACTTCTTGCGCAGGTCGCAGGCAGGCTCACGTTCCTCGCCATCGCCGCCATATTCCAAAGCGTTTCTCCTCTCTCGGCAGGGGCGGTTTGGTCGCAGATCCAAACGGGGCTTTTGGGTATGGTTTTGCAAGCCGTACTCGTCCCCTTCATTGTTATGGGACTGCGCCTGCTCCTTATCAAAGACAAGGAATAAGGGCATACCATGTTCGAGATCATGACATCGCTCGCTTCTCTCGGCGAGCAACTTGAAACCCAAAATCTGACGTGCATCGTGCAAAAGGACGACCGTATCCTTACCAGCAGATTGCGGGGCATCCGTCCTCTCTTGGATTGGATCGGGCAGGGAGAAAACCTGCACGGCGCCTATGCCGCAGACAGGATCGTGGGCAAGGCCGCCGCCATGTTATACGTCCTGATGGGCGTGAAGGGCGTATTCGCCGAGGTGCTCTCGGAGAGCGGTCTTGCCGTACTGAAAAAATACGGGATATGCGCGAAATACGCCACGCTTACGCCGAACATCAAGCGCCGCGACGGAAACGGACTTTGCCCGATGGAGCAGACCGTTCTCACGATAGACGAACCGTTTGCGGCATACATCGCGCTCACAAAGAAAGCCGCAGAGCTTCAAAGGGCGGCGCAGGAACACGGAGGACGTGTGTCTGAAAAAATGACGAATCGAAAACTTGCCGCTTTGGAAACGAGGAAGAAATTGTTGGAAGCGGCAAAGGGCATCATCCGCGAAAAGGGACTTGTGAATACCTCGATCGAGGAGATCACAAAGGCGTGCGGCGTTGCAAACGGCACGTTTTATACCTATTTCAAGCGCAAGGAAGATGTAGTCTTTGCGATAAGCCACGATATGTTCCGCGAGATCTACGACAAGGCGCAAAGCTACGACGGACCGTTTATGGACAGGCTGGCGTTTTACATGGTCACGTTTTCGGGACATATCGAACGGGACGGGCTCAAACTCTGCCAGGAATGGGTGCGCAATACCGTTGACCCCGATCTCGTGGGCAGCCCCTACGACAAGGAAAAACTCCGCATGGACAACGATTCCATGAAGGGAATGCTGCAAAAGGGCGTCGAACGGGGTGAACTCAAAGAGGACACGCCGATCGGGGCGCTCTCGGACGCCTTGACGGACGTCATTTACGGCGAAATGCTTTGTTGGGACATGTCGGGCGGAGCGTATAGTTTCGAGGAGCGCACCAAAACGTTCTGCGCGATGTTTCTGCCCGCCATGATGAAGCCGTACTTAACCCCAATGCCGAATAAAAAAGGAGAAAATGACAATGCGTGAAATCAAAAAATTGGGATTCGGACTCATGCGACTGCCGCAAAACAGCGCGAATGGGGCCGACATCGACATGGAACATTTCAAGAAAATGGTAGACCTCTTTCTCGAACGGGGATTTACTTACTTCGATACGTCCTATGTCTATCATAACGGCGCGTCCGAGACGGCGATTCGCGAAGCCCTCGTCAAGCGCCATCCGAGGGACAGTTTCCTGCTTGCGTCCAAGTTTCCCACGTTCCAAATGCCTGCGGAAGGCAATGTGGAAGCGATTTTTCATGAACAGCTTGCAAAGTGCGGCGTGGAATACTTCGACTACTATCTCTTACACAACCTCAACCGCTATCTCTACCGAAAGGAAGTGGAAGCCTGCCACCTGTTCGACTTCATGAAGAAGTGGAAGCAACAGGGGAAAATCCGCCACATTGCGTTCTCTTACCACGACGACGCCGAGCACCTCGATCAAATTCTCACCGAACACCCCGAGGTGGACGCCGTGCAGATCGTCTTGAACTATTACGATTGGGAAGAACCGTTTATTCAGTCGAAAAAGTGCTACGAAGTCATTCGCAAGCACGGAAAGCGTGTCATCGTCATGGAACCCGTCAAGGGCGGCACGCTTGCCCGCGTGCCAATGGGCGCGGAACATATCCTCAAAGAGATCGACAAAGACGCCTCCCCCGCGAGCTTTGCGATTCGGTTTGCCGCTTCGCGCGAGGGCGTGCTCGCCGTTCTCTCCGGCATGAGTAATCTTTCGCAGGTCGAAGAAAATACGGGCTTTATGCGGGACTTTAAGCCATTGACCGAGGCGGAAGAACGCGCCTTAAAAGCGGTCAAAGCCGAGTACCAAAAGACGTGGAAGTATCAATGCGACAACTGGGCGGCATTGGACGAGAACGCTTACGGCGTTCCGATTTCGGGGATCATCCGGGCATTTAACAGCATGTTCATTCAGCCCGATCCCTTTTTCTCGGCAGAACTCAATTACTATAAGAGTTTCCGCTCCGCCTACGATCTCGCCTTTGAAACGGGAGATTACTCCCAAGAGACGGCGAAAATCGGCGGCGCGTTCGATGTGACCGCCGCGCTCAGAGAAGCCGTCAAAACCCAGTTTGAAAACAGCTTTCAAGACTACATGGATTGAAATTTTGCAACAAAAAAACGGCCGGCGCATTGCCGAGCCGCTTTTATCTTTTCCGAGGCTTCGGTCAATCCCGTCTGCCCGTCAAATCGTCCAACGACACGTCGAAAAAGTCCGCCAGAGCGATGAGATTGCTCATCACGGGCTCGCGAAGATCGTTTTCCCAGAGGCTGATGACGCCTTTGCTGACGTGGATCGCGTTCGCAAGTTCCACCTGTCCGATCCCGCGCTCCTGCCTCAATTCTTTCAATTTTGCTCCGAACGATTGCTTCATACACTCATATTTTCTTACAAATGCAAGAAAAATGCTTGACATCTTACAATAGTAAGATTATAATAGAGGCATCACGATTGGGAGGAGCATCATGAAATTGGATTTTAAGATGGCGCACGGAGAACATCTCCTGCGGGAATGGGAGTATGGCCGCGGGCGGAAGCGGTTTTCCGCCACATTGATTTTGACGAACATGCGGATCATTTCCTACTCCCGGTCTTCCGGGCGCTATGATTGCAGTGAGATCCTGCTCGGCAATGTCAAGAGCATACACGGGGAGCGCAAGAGAGCGATCTCGGGATTTTTTTCGGTGCTTGGCGTTGTGCTTGAGATCATGCTTGGCATCGCGCTCATCTGCGTAGGCCTGGGCTTTATACTTGGTGGGCCCCGCATGCAAATTATTTTAGGCCCGTGGTCGACAATTTTGACGATTTTATTCCTGCCGTCGATCCTGCTCGGCATTCTTCTTCTCGTTCACGCCATCATACGGCTGCGGCGGAGCGAGGTCAGGCTGGTGATCGCGACGAAGGGAGGGGAGGGAACGCCGCTCGCCGTCGGCAAAACGTCGGATGAGGAGCTCGCTCCGCGAACCAAATTCAAGATCGCCATCAGCAATTCCGTCTTCGACGATATCTGTCAGACGATCGGCGCGCTCGTGCTCGACATGAAAAACGAGGCACCCATGTCCGCGACAAGGCCTTACGCACCGCTTCCCGCACAGAACACGTCGCTTCCCGCGCCCTATCCGAACGTGCCGTCCGTTCAGCCGTATCCCGCTTACGGTGGCCGTCCCATGTTGCCCTACCCCGCTTGGGGCATGCGGCCCGCGCCCTATCCCGCGCAGAATGTTTACGGGGAGGCGGGCGAAAGGGACCGCGACGCGGAGTGACCCGCGAACCCAATCAAAACGCCCGCAAGGGCAAGGGCTCGTCTGCCCGTCAAAGAAAAAACCCCGCAGTTCGGGTGTATTCCAAGGGAATCTGAATGAAAATGAAAAAGGAGTAGCTTGCTACTCCTTTTTCCTGTCCCGTGGGCACACAGGCTACGTTGTAGCATAGTGAGATAGGAATACAAAATGATATGACCTACGAGAAACATCAATCGACCGCTTCTCCCGGGTCGTCGCGTGAAAATTTCGCATGCCACCGCAAGTCTTTTTCGTGAACGGAAATATCCGCGATATCCTTCCCCGTGTAAAATTCCGAGAAGATCACTTGCCATTCATCTCCGATTTTTTCATCGGACATGATCGCTCCGAACATTCCCTTGTGGACGCCCTGCTTTGCATATTCCTCTTTTTCGACGATGAGCTCCACGCAATCCAAATATTTCAGTTTCATTTCAGCCTTCGAGCGGTGTATTATAGGTGATGAGTCCCTTTGGGCGGATCCATCCTGTGATAAGTCTAATATTTCTTCCGTTCTTTGTCAAGTCGATTTCAATGCTTATCCCTTGGCCATGCTTACCCACGGGCTTAACTGCCAAATTTTTTACAAAAAAGAGCGACGAATTTCTTCGTCACTCAAATTCCCTATTGCGCTCCGCCTTTTGGCGGGGTATTTGTTTTGCAAATTTTGGCTCAGATCTTCGAATAGCCGTAGGAATTGATGAGCGCGTCAATCTTGACGCCGCTCTTGCACAGCGGGCATTCGCCCGGTTTATATGACTTATAGGCGGGCAGATCTTCGATGCCGATGAGCCGTTCGACGGGTACGCCCGGGATCTCGAACGAGCCGCCGAAGACGGTCGCGAGCCCGACGGGATCGCCGTCGTAATAGCGGATGCCGCGGATGGCGCCCATGGCGGTCATGCCCGTCGTCGCCGTGGCGGCGAGGATGAGGACGTGCCTGTCCTTGACGTAGGGCACGAGGTTGTCGCGCAGAATGAGCTTCTCGTCGGCCGTAAATTCGGGAGAGATCACGGCGATCTCCTGGTTCATATTGACGCCCGAGGACCCCGCGAGTTCTTCCGCGAGGAACGCGCCCACCATCTTCATGCGCTCGAGCGTGATGATGGTATCGACCATGATGCCGCGGAAATGTTCGGCGAAGAGCTTGGCCGTCGCGCGGGCGAGGCCGGCTTCGCTCTTGACGCGCGTCATGTCCACACAGTAATTGACATGCGAGTGCTGGGTGACGAAGTGCCCCGGGATCACGCGGATGCTGACCTTGTTGTTGCGCCTTGCAAAGAGCTCATATGCCTTATTTTCCATTTCATTCCCTCCATTTTCTCTATTTTAATATAAATTTCCCCGCTTGTAAAGGGCGTCATGCAAATTTTTTTGGAAAAATTTCCGGTTTTTTTGCAAATCCCGTTTAGAAATCCGTTTTTTACATTATATGTATTGTGACCGAAGATTCGGAAAACGGGTGCGGATGGGGCATGGCGCCGGCATTCCGCGCCGCGATTCCGGGAACGAACAGATTTTGCGGAAACAGGTAATATCGTGAGAAAAGAAAGCGAAAACGTGACGGAAGAACCGGAAGAGACCCCTCTCCCCGAAGAGGTGCAAGAGTCCGCGGCCGCGGAGGCGGAACCCGCAGAGACCGCAAAGGCGGAGCCCGCAGCGGCGGAGAACGCGGAAGAGAATGCTTCCGAGGCGCCGCAACCCACCGAGAGCGACAAACTCGCGGAGGCGCTCGCCGCCGCGGAGGACTATAAGCGCAAGTGGTATGCGGTCACCGCCGAATACGAGAACTATCGGCGCCGCACCGCCAACGAGAGCGCAAAAAAGTATACCGAGGGGCGGGCGGACGTCGTATCCAAGCTCTTTCCCATCGGCGACAATTTGGACCGCGCGCTCAAAAGCTGTGAGAGCGAGGCGACCCGGCGGGGCATCGAGCTCGTCGTCAAGGCGTTCGAAAAGATCCTCTCGGAGGAGCATATCGAAGTCATCGACCCCTTGGGGGAGGCCTTCGACGCAGAGCAGCACGAGGCGATCATGGCCGTGGAGGCCGCGGACGGCGAGGAGAGCGGCACCGTCAGGCAAGTCTATGCGAAGGGATACCGCCAGAACGGGAAGGTCTTGCGCTTTGCGCAGGTCGTCGTCGTGAAATGAGCGGCCCCCAATCGAAACGGAAATAAATTTTTGTGAATGATAAAGGAGTAATAGATATGGCAAAAGTAATCGGAATTGATTTGGGCACCACCAATTCGTGTGTGGCCGTGATGGAGGGCGGGGAACCCGTCGTCATCGCAAACGCAGAGGGTGCGCGGACGACGCCTTCCGTCGTCGCGTTCCAAAAGGACGGCTCCCGCGTCGTCGGGCAGGTCGCAAAGCGCCAGGCCGTCGCCAACCCCGACAAGACGGTCATCTCCATCAAACGCAAGATGGGGTCGGATTACAAGGTCAAGATCGACGACAAGAGCTACTCTCCGCAGGAGATCTCGGCGATGATCCTCTCCAAACTCAAACAGGACGCCGAGGCCTATCTCGGCACCAAGGTGACGGACGCCGTCATTACCTGCCCCGCCTACTTCACCGACGCCCAGCGCCAGGCGACCAAGGACGCGGGCAAGATCGCGGGCCTCAACGTGCTCCGCATCATCAACGAGCCCACGGCGGCCGCGCTGTCCTACGGCCTCGATAAGGAGAAGGAGAACAGCAAGGTCATGATCTATGACCTCGGCGGCGGGACGTTCGACGTCTCCATTCTCGAGATCTCGGAGGGCGTCTTCGAGGTGCTCGCCACCAACGGCAACAACATGCTCGGCGGCGACGACTTCGATAAGCGCCTCATGGATTATATGGTCGACGAGTTCAAGAAGAGCCACGGCGTCGACCTCTCCAAGGACAAAATGGCGATGCAGCGGCTCAAAGAGGCCGCCGAAAAGGCCAAGATCGAGCTCTCCGGCATGAACCAGACCTCCGTCTCCCTGCCCTTCATCTCCATGACGGACGCGGGCCCCGCGCACCTCGAGCTGGACATCACGCGGCAGAAATTCGAAGCGCTCATTGCCGACCTCATCGACAAGACGACCGAACCCATGCGCCTTGCGATGAAGGACGCCGGCCTCACCTACAACGATATCGACAAGGTGATCCTGGTCGGCGGCTCGACGCGCGTTCCCGCCGTCGTCGCCAAGGTCAAGGAGATCACGGGCAAGGAACCCTTCAAGGGCATCAATCCCGATGAGTGCGTCGCCATCGGCGCGGCCATTCAGGGCGGCGTGCTGACGGGCGAGGTCAAAGACGTGCTGCTTCTCGACGTCATGCCGCTCTCCCTCGGCATCGAGACGTTGGGCGGCGTGTTCACCCGCCTCATCGACAGGAATACGACCATCCCCGTCAAGAAATCGCAGGTGTTCTCGACGGCGGCCGACAACCAGACGAGCGTGGAGATCCACATTTTGCAGGGCGAGCGCGAGTTCTGCCGCGACAACAAGACGATGGGCAGATTCATGCTCACGGGCATTGCGCCCGCGCCCCGCGGCATCCCGCAGATCGAAGTCACCTTCGACGTCGACGCCAACGGCATCGTGCACGTCGAGGCCAAGGACCTCGGGACGGGCAAGTCCACCGACATCACCATCACGTCCTCGACCAATCTCTCCGAAGACGAGATCAACAAGGCCGTGAAGGACGCCGAACAATACGCCGAAGAGGACAAGAAGAGGAAGCAAAAAGTCGAGGCCAAGAACAAGCTCGACGGGCTCATCTTCTCCGTCGAACAGACCCTCAAAGACAGCGAGGGCAAGCTGTCCGACGAGGACAAACAGACGCTGCAGGCGGCCGTTGACGAGGCCAAGAAGGATCTCGAATCGGACGACGAAGACAGGTACAACGCGGCGTTTGACGAACTCTCCCGGAAGATCCAGCCCGTCATCGCCAAGCTCTATCAGCAGGGCGCGGCCGGCGCGCAGGGCCCCCAGGATGGCCCCGCCGGAGACGAGGAGTTCCACCAGTAAAGAACGCGAAACGATCGGCTTCCCCACTTCGGGGAAGCCTCGTTGATAACGCCCCTTGACGTGAAACGACGGGGGCATGTCCGCGATCACCCCTGAAAAACAAAAATTACGCTTTTTGTTTTTCCCTCAATTTGCACTTCGCGCTTTGAGTCGGGCAACGCCTTGGCGTTCCTATGGTGTCCCTGTTTACGGGCCCTCCGCCGAAGGCGGTGAAGAGGGGAGGGGGGCATCTCCCCAGAAGGCTCTCTTGCGGAGCGAGTGAAGGGGCCCCCACCTCAGTCACTTCGTGACAGCTCCTCCCCAAGGAGGCGCTCTTTCCACCCCATCCCTCGGGAGGGGGAATCAAAGGGGGTGGGGCACTTCTCAAAGGGTCAATCGCGGACATGGGTATGGGAAATAAGGTCAAAGGTTTCCTATTTCGCTGAAAAAACAAAAACCACGTTTTTTGTTTTTTCCCTCAATTTGCGCTCCGCACTTCTTGTCCGATGAAACGAATCGGTATGTGCGGCTAAGAGCAATGGAAGCGCGAGAGCAGTCCGCTCACGGAAATTTTTCGTTAAGAAAAATTTCGTGAACTAAATCCTGTGCGTTAGGCGGAATTGACTTCCGC
>CANQWO010000036.1 GCA_947627565.1 uncultured Clostridia bacterium | reverse complement strand
ATTTTCAACTATAAAAACGGAACGCAAACGGTCAGCCTTGACGAGCTTTCGTGTTCGGATTATAATTGCCTCGGTGCTCCAAAAGTGGCGCCGACCATTGGTCGGCGCCACTTCTATTTCATTTTTCCGAGCGTTCGTTCCGGTCGAGACGCAAAGCGTTCAATTTTTGGCGCGGAACATCTCCTTATCGTTATATTCGATGGTCACGGTGACGGGTTCTTCCTCCCCCGTGCGCGAGACGGTGAACTCCAACCGATCGCTGAGCCGCACAAAGAACATCAGGTCGCCGATGCGGTGCTGGCTCGTAAAGTTCACCTCGCGGACCAGCGCGCCGCTCGCGTCGAAGAGCCTCCCGGAGAGCATGGTGTCCGCCTCCCGAAGCCCCGCAAGGTTGGCGGGCGAATTATATTCGATGGACTTCAAAGTCACCTTCTCCTCCGTGTAGACTTTGCCCGTGCGCTCGTCGAAGACGCTCTTCTTCCCCGCGACCTCGCTCGTCACGCCGAGATAGGCGACCGCGGCGCCCCGCGCCTCCGGATCGGCCGCGCAGGTATCCAAAATGTTCTGCACCAGCGCCAAAACGCGGTTGGCAGGAAGGGCATACCCGAATCCTTCGACCTCATCGTCCTCCGTCCTCGCGTTGACAATGCCCACGAGTTCACCGAGCCCGTTGAAGAGGCCGCCGCCCGAATTGCCGTGATTGAGGTCGGCGTCGGTGCGGATCTCGAGCATCGTGAGCGACTTCTTTTCATCGGCCGATTTGACGGAAATATTTTCCGCCGGCACGGAAACGACGCCCTGCGTCACGGACATGCCCTTGCCGTCCGCGTTCCCGATCGCATAGACGCGCTCGCCCACGGAGAGGCTGTCGGAATCGGCGCCGACGATCTCGCGCGCGAATCCCTCCTTCAAAATGTCGTTCGTCACGGAGAGGACCGCGATGTCATACTCCATCGCGCCGCCCACATACGTCGCAGTCATGGTGCGCGACGTCGTGAGTTCGCCATAGAGATAGATCCGGATATCGTCGCTGATGTGCGTGACCGTCTCGTCGCCGCGGCTGCCCACATTGTAGATGACATGATAGTTGGTGACGAGAATGGCGGTACCCATGTCCGCGTCGAGGTCGTAGATAACGCCCGATCCGGCGCTGTAATACTTCGCGCCGTTCGATCTCGTAAAGAACGCAAAGACGCTGACCGACGCGGGGAGTGCGCTTTGGATGCGCGCGCTGTCGTCGCTGAGCCCGAGCCCCTCGAGGAACTCGTAGTAGCTCCCTTCGAATCCGTCGGCGGCCGCCTCCTCATAGGCGCGGCGCAGCTCGGTCGAAGGCGTTGCGTCGGCGGCGAGAAAGCTCTCGGGCGACCCCGCCTCTCCGCGCGCCACGGCGACATCGGAAGGATAGTTGGCGTCGGGATCGGGCAAGTCGAAAACGCCGCAGGAACAGCAGAGCAACAGCACGGCGGCAAGAATGGACGACATGACAAAGGCCTTAAACTTTTTCATAGGACAGGTTACCTCTCATGCGGACGCGCCGCAATCTTTCCGTTCTATTATACCACACCGAACATTTTTTTACAACAAGTTGGCCGCGCTCAAAAGAAATATCATGATTTTTTCACGATGAACGTTAGATATTCCGCAAAATATCTTCAAGCAAAAGTTCTTTGCCATCGGCATCGCCGGTGGGTTACCTTTTTGAAAAAATGCCGAGGCGGATGATCGCTTCGGCGTAAATATTTCAGGACGATTGGGCGGGAGATTTGACCTTCATGAGGCGGACGATCGCCGCACGCTCGTTTTCGTCGAGCTTATCGCGAATGAATTTGATCGTCTCCTCAAGCTGCGGGATCATGACATATTCCAAGGCGTTGACGCGGCGCTTGTTGCGCTCGATCTCGTAGGAAAGGAGCCGTACTGCCTTTTCGATTTCGGCGAGCCGCAACAGTTTGGGAAGGAGCGCGGAGACCATCTTTACGGAGCCGTCCGCCTCGCTCGTGATCTCCGAAAAGGCATACGGGAGCGCGGCGGAAGTCGTCTGCGTGAGCGTGATCTTCGGCACGTCCACCCCCATGACGCTCTCCGTTCCGCAGTCCGCCTCCACGTTCGCGGCGGGCATGGAAAAGGCCGCCTCCTGCACATAGGGCGGCGTAAGCGCGCCCGCGAGCGCGAATTGCTTCAGCGCCGCCGCGAGATCGCCCTCCACCTCATCGCGGAGACGCTTGTCTTCGCGGAGGAGCACGGTGAAGCGGCGCACCATCTCGTCGGATTTGTCTTTAAGCAGCTTGTGCCCTCGGACCGCCGTCGAAAGGCGCGCTTTGAGCTTTTTGAGCTCCATTCGCGTTGGATTTACATTCAGTCTTGCCATAATTTAATCTAAATGGATGAAAATGTATCCGTTTCGGTACGATAAAAGACGGTACCATGTCCGCGTCTTGCGCTTCATCTCGGACATGGGTGCCTCATTTTTCGTCACAGATCTTGCTTCATATATTTCTCGATGTATGCCGTGCGGATGCGTTTGAGTTCGCTCTTCGGCAAGATCTTCAAGAGGTCCCAGCCGAGATCGAGCGTCTCTTCGATCGTCCTGTCCGTCTCGAATCCCTGGCTGACATACCGCTCCTCGAAGGCCTCGGCAAACTTCGCATACAGCTTATCGACGTCGGAGAGCGCCGCCTCGCCGAGGATCGCGGAGAGCTCCTTGCTCTCCTTCCCCCGCGCATACGCCGCGAAGAGCTGGTTCATCGTGTCGGCGTGGTCCTCGCGCGTCTTTCCTGCGCCGATGCCCTTGTCTTTGAGACGGGACAGCGAGGGCAAGACGTCGATGGGCGGGTTGATCCCCTTCTTATAGAGCTCGCGCGAAAGGATAATCTGTCCCTCGGTGATGTAGCCCGTGAGGTCGGGAATGGGATGCGTCTTGTCGTCTTCGGGCATCGTGAGGATGGGGATCTGGGTGATGGAGCCCTTCGAGCCGCGGATCCTGCCCGCCCGTTCATAGAGGGAGGCGAGGTCGGTATAGAGATACCCGGGATAGCCCCGCCGCCCGGGGATCTCCCGCCTTGCCGCGGAAACTTCGCGGAGCGCCTCCGCATAGTTGGTGATGTCCGTCATGATGACGAGGACGTGCATGCCGCAGTCGAAGGCGAGATATTCGGCGCAGGTGAGGGCGATGCGCGGCGTCGCGATGCGCTCGACGGCGGGGTCGTCCGCAAGATTGGTAAACAGCACCGTCCGCTCGATGGCGCCCGTGCGCTTGAAGTCGTCGATGAAGTACTGCGCCTCCTCGAAGGTGATGCCGATCGCCGCAAATACGACCGCGAAGCCCTCTTCCGAGCCGCGCACCTTGGCCTGCCGCGCGATCTGCGCCGCGAGTTCGGCGTGCGGGAGCCCGCTCATCGAGAACACGGGGAGTTTCTGTCCGCGCACCAGCGTATTCAGGCCGTCGATCGCGGAGACGCCCGTCTCGATGAACTCGTTGGGATAGTCCCGCGCGGCGGGATTGATGGGCTCGCCGTTGATATCGAGCATTTTTTCGGGAATGACGGGCGCGCCGCCGTCACGCGGGTTGCCCATGCCGTCGAAGACTCTGCCGAGCATATCCTTCGAGACGGCGAGCTCCTGGGCATGGCCCAAAAAGCGGGCCTTGGCCGTCGCGATCTGCAGGCCCTGCGCATTCTCGAAGAGCTGGACGACCGCCCTGTCGCGGTTGACCTCGAGGACCTTGCCCCGCCGCGTCTCGCCGTTTTGGCACAAAATTTCGACAAGCTCGTTGTAGGTCACCCCTTCGACGCCCTCGACGAGCATCAGGGGCCCGACGACCTCCCGGATCGTCTTATATTCCTTATTCATCGCTCTCACCTCCCTCGGTCAGCGCCTTGATCTCCGCGCTCATCTCCCCGATGAGTTCATCGAAGGCGGAAAGACCGCTCTCTTCGATATATTTCGCCCGCCCGATCTTCTCCATGAACGGACATTGGAGGATATCGTCGAGGGCGACAAAGTGCTTTACGGCCTCCTCGGAGAGCGTGTAAAACTCATAGATCGTGAGCAGCATCAGGAGCTGTTTGTGCAGAGAGGTGTAGGTATCCACCTCGTGGAAGGCGTTCTGGTGCAGGTAGTCCTCGCGGATCATTTTCGCCGTCTCCATGATGAGGCGGTCGTGCGAGGACAGCGCGTCCATGCCGACGAGGCGGACGATCTCGTCGAGCGAGGCCTCCTCCTGCAGCGT
The DNA here is from genome assembly GCA_947627565.1 of uncultured Clostridia bacterium. GTDB lineage: Bacteria > Bacillota > Clostridia > Christensenellales > Borkfalkiaceae > Gallimonas. Next base: position 11,254 of record CANQWO010000036.1, on the reverse strand, counting down.
CGTCATGGCGAATTGGCGGTATTTGAAGAAGCCCTTGCCGACATTTTTATCGTACCAACCCTTCATCCTGTCCGCATAGAGCGAATAGCTGATGAGCCAGTCGATCGCGGGGAAGTGCCGCTTGTAGGCGAGCGAAGCCGAGAGGCCCCAGAAGACTTTGACGATCCGAAGCGTCGCCTGCGAGACAGGCTCGGAGAGGTCCCCGCCCGGAGGGGAGACGGCGCCGATCGCGGTGACGGATCCCCTTCTTTCGTCGCTCCCGAGCAGTTTTACGACGCCCGCGCGCTCGTAAAATTCGGCGAGACGGCTCGCAAGATAGGCGGGATAGCCCTCGTCGCCCGGCATCTCCTCGAGACGGCCGCTCATTTCGCGCAGGGCCTCCGCCCAGCGGGACGTGGAATCGGCCATGATCGCAACGTTATACCCCATGTCGCGGTAGTACTCCGCGATCGTGATGCCCGTATAAATGGAGGCCTCGCGCGCCGCCACGGGCATATCCGAGGTGTTCGCGATGAGCACCGTCCGCTTCATCAGCGGCTCCCCCGTCTTGGGGTCTTTGAGCGCGGGAAATTCATTCAGAACGTCGGTCATCTCGTTGCCGCGCTCCCCGCAGCCGACATAGACGATGATATCCGCGTCGGCCCACTTGGCGAGCTGGTGCTGGACGACCGTCTTGCCGCTTCCGAACGGCCCGGGAACGGCCGCAACGCCGCCGCGGGCGATGGGAAAGAGCGTGTCGATGACGCGCTGGCCAGTCACCATGGGCTGATCGGGCGAGAACTTCTCGCGATACGGCCTCCCCTTGCGGACAGGCCACTTCCTCAGCATGCAGATTTGCTCCTCGCCCCTCTCCGTCTTGACCCGCGCGACGGGCTCGACGATGGTGAAGTCCCCCTCCTCGATGGAGATCAGCCTGCCCTTCATGCCGTTGGGGACGAGGACGCGGTGCTCGACGATCTCCGTCTCCTGCACCACGCCGAGGATATCGCCCTCCTGCACGGGATCGCCCGCCTTCATTTTGGGCGTGAAATGCCACTTCTTATCGCGGCTCAGCGCATTGACGGAGACGCCGCGCGAAATGCGGCTGCCGTAGCGAAAACTGAGCGTCGTCAGCGGCCGCTGGATGCCGTCGAAGATGCCCGTAAGAAGCCCCGGCGCGAGCTCCACGGAGAGCGGCTCGCCCGTTGAAACGACGTCTTCTCCCGGCCCCATGCCCGAGGTCTCCTCGTAGACTTGGATGGAGGCCTTGTCGCCGCGCAGTTCGATGATCTCGCCGACGAGCCCCATCTTTGAGACGTGGACGACGTCGTAGAGTTTGGCGTCCGCCATGTTTTCGGCGACGATGAGCGGCCCCGAAATTTTTACCGTTTTTCCAACATTCCCAACCATAATGATCCTTCCAAGATATGCATCCGCGTATTCTCTATTTTTGGAACAAGATATCGACGCCGAGCGCGCGCTCCATGGAGGCCTTCAAAAATGCCTCACCGTAGCCCGTTTCCCTCCCCGTGGGGATGGGCAGCACCACCGGATACGCCTCCTCGTCGAATCGCTTCAAGAGATCATGCAGGGGCTCCGCGTATTCTTCCGAGAGGAAGACGACGGGATAGTCGCGCGCGACCCGGCGAAGGGTCTCCCGCGCGCTCTTTTCATCCGAGACGGGAAATGCATCCACGCCCGCTGCCTTGAATACCGTGATCGTCTCGGCAGAGCCGACGACCGCCATTTTTCCCTGCATCATACCCCTCCGGCGAGCCGTTTTTCGATCTCCCGCGCCGGCACGCCCGCCCGCAGAGAGACGAGCACCGTGCGCACGTTGCGGATCTCCGCGCGCCGCCGGAAGACATAGTAGAGAAAGGGCTCCCGCCCCTCCAACCCGAAGCGGCGCTCCGCAAAACTTTTCTCCTCGAAGCTCTCGAGGAGACGCTCCGCCCCCGTATAGGGCGGCTTCCCCGCGGCAAGACATGCCGCATAAAAATCCTCATACGGCGTCCCCGCAAGCGCCCGCTCCTTCGCGTCCGCGTCCTCCGAAAAGATCGCCGAAAGCTGCCCGAATTTGAGCGTGCCCCCCTCGATCAAGAGCTCTTCCGCGGCACCCATGTCCGAGGAACGGCATGCAGTGAGGATGTTTGTCATGTCGATGCGCGCCCGCAGAAGTCTCTTCAGATTCCCGCGTTTTCCCGAGACGCGCAGAAGATATCCGAACATCGCCCGGTCGAACGCCGCGCCGATCGCGGCGCCCGTCGCGTCTTCCCCGATCGCGGGAACGGGCGGCTGTTTTTTCGCCAGCATCTCCTTGAGCCGATCGACGGACCAAAGCCCCTCGGGGCCCAGCATGGGCGCGGGGTCCGCGGCGAGTTTTTCCGCCTTATACAGCGCCTTGAGATTGTGAAAATCGCGCGGAACGAGGAAATACGCCCGATCCGCCTGCGTGGGCGCATATTCGCGGATGAATGCGTCGAGCGCCCGTTCCTCCGTGCGGAGTGGGTCTTCGCCGCCCGTCCCGAACCCACTCTCCGCGAGCACGCGGAGGACCTCCTCCGCCGTCATCCCGGGAAAGCGCAGGAGTTTTTCGCCCAAAAGCTGCCGCTCTTTTACGGCGATCACGCCGTTTGTATATACCGTGCCGTACATTCAGTGATTCTCTCCGAAGAGCGCGCGTGCGATCTCCGCCTGGTGCGCCTCCCTGTCCGCCGCAAGCAGCGCGGGATAGGTCACGTCCTTATCCGCAGTCTTCCCGCGGAGCAAAAAGCCGCCGCCCAAATCGGGGCGCTCTCCGCTCACGGTCAGCTTTTTCTCCCCGACGACGGAAAGCCTTGCGACTTCCTCGCAGTAGGGAAAATCCGCGGAAAAGACGATCTCGTCGCCCTCCTCCGCGTTCTCCCGCAGGAGCCGCTCGGCGAGCGAGACGGCGTCGTGCCGTTCCAGACAGAGGAGCGCCGCGAGCGCGCGCAGATACACGGCGTCGATGACGCGCCGCCGTTCGGCGAGACGGAGTTTGGCGCCGTCCAATCTTGCCATCGCCGCCTTGCCGTCGCGGATGCGCATTCCCTGCGCCTCCGCCTCCCGTTCGGTCTCCGCCCGCTCCGCTTCGCACTGCTTCTCGGCGGCCGCAAGGATCTCCTCCGCACGCGCTTTGGCGGCGCGCACTGTCTCCTCCCCCTCCGCTTCCGCATCGGAAAGTATGCGGGCTACGATCTCTTCCTTGCCCATTGCCTTAGATCGCCATCAGGACCATGATCGAAATGACGAGCCCGAGCAGGGCATAGAGCTCGATCATGGCGGGGCCCATTACGATCTTGAACCCGATATTCTGTTTTCCCGCCGCATAGATGCCGTTGACGGCCGCCTTGCCCTGGAAGAACGCCGAGAAAAAGCCCGTGAGCGCCATGGGCAGACATGCCCCGAAAATGGCCCAACCCTGCGCCGTCGTCGCCGCCGTGGCCGCGAGAACCGCCGCAAGCTCATTGGAAGCCATGATCGCGATGACGAATCCGTACAGACCCTGGGTCGCGGGAAGCAACATCAGCATGGTGAGCGTGCCGTTGAACTTTTTGGGGTTCTCGCCGGCTACCCCCGCCGCCGCGCTCGAAGTCTTATAGAGACCGATCGCAGACCCCACGCCGCACAGCAGCACACAGAGCGCGATCCCGATGACGGCAATGACAAACCCTGTCGAAAACATAGTAACAAAACCTCCGATATCTTCGGCTTTTAAGCCGCGTTTTTCAAATCAATATATTTCCTCTCCGAGCCGAGCGGGACAAAGAGCACCCCGTCGCCCTCGTAGAACTTGCCGAAAAATTCGATGTATTGCAATCTCGCCGTGTGGATGTACGCCCCGAGCAGGCCGATGGCGAGGTTGAAGATGTGCCCCACGATCATGAGGAAGACGCCGACGACCGCGAGGAAGGAGCCCGAGGTGAGCATCGCCAGCGCATACTGCGAGACCACCTGCGCGATGATCGCACCCGTCAGCATGAGCGCATACAGGCGAAGATAGCTCAGCACATCGGAGAAGTAGCCGATCAGCGCATACAGCGAACCGAACCCCTTGGTGATCTTGCCGAGAAATTTCTGCTTCCTGCCCGCCGTGAAGACGGCGACCACGAGGGAGACGCCCGCGACGATCCCGCCCGCCGCCGTCAAAACGGAGGCGTGAAATTCTTCGACAAGCCCGAAGAGCGCGATCTCCACGCCGAGCGAAAAGACTGCCCAGACGACGCCGTCGAAGACGCCGTCCCAAAAGCCGCTCCGCCGCCACGTCTGCACGGCCTTGCACAGATACCCCGCCATGAGCTGGATCACGCCGAGCATCAGCGAGATCACGAGCACCGCGGGGAGCCCGATGCCCATCACGGTATACATCGCCGTCTGCGCGTTCGGCATGACCGTAAAGGGCAGCACCGCCAGTCCGAACAGGGAATTGAACAAAAATCCCCACACGATCGCGAAGACGCCGCATACGGCAAAGACGCCCGAGAGCGATTTCAGCCCGCCCTTTTTCGACTTCCGGTAGAGCAATCCGCCGCCGAAGAGCATCATGAGCCCGTAGCCGATGTCCGCCATGATGAAGCCCAAAAACAGGCTGTAAAAGAAGGACATGACCGTGTTGGGGTCCATTTCCCGGCTGTTCGGCGGGGAATACATATTCGTGATGAGTTCGAAGTTTTCGACGACGCGGTTGTTTTTGAGGAGCGTGGGCACCGGTTCGTCCTCCGACGGATCGGAAAAGGCGCAATAGAGCGGAATTTCGAGCGCGTCCAGCGCGCTCTTGACCGTTTCCTCCCCGTCCGCGGGCACGAATGCCTCCATAAAGACGGCGTGCGCCGTCGTCTGCATCTTCGCGGAGGCCTCCGCCTTTTCGAGTTCGAAGCCCACATAGTCGCAGTAAATTTTCAGCGGACGAAGTTCCGAGGAAAAGGAAACGAGCGCCCGCTCGGCGGCGTCTTTCCGCGCTTCCTGCGCGCGCCGCTCTTCCTCGAGCGCGGAGAGAAGTTCCGCTCCCGTCCGCTCTCCCGTATAGGGGCATGCGGAAAAGGACGCGGCCGTCAGAAGTTCCTCGAAGGGTTGGAGCGCGCTCTTGTGACATACGGCAAAAACGATAGCCCCATCCTCGGACATGGTGGCCTCATATGCGGTCAAAGGCAGTGAATCGAGGGCTTTTTGAAGGGTCTCCCACGCAAAAAGCGGCACAAAACCGAATCGCACCGCCGTATGTTTGGTATCATGGCATTCGGAGAACCTAACCGCGGACATGGTATAGGGATTTGCCGTGGCGATCTCGCGCGTAAGCCTTGCGATCTCCCCCTCTGCGGCCGCCCGTTCCTCCACGGCCCGCGCCGTATTTTCGATGAGCGCGTCCGCCTGCGCACGGTAGTCCTTCGCGGCGAGAAATTCGGAGTAGGCGACCTCGAACCCGTCCCGAAGCGCCTCCTTCCCCTCTTTGGTCTGCGGCGCGTGCGAAGAGATGACGCCGAGCGTTCCCTCCAAGGAGGAGAGATAGGCCGCCAGGGTCTCCCGGTCCGACGCCAAAAAGGAGGTCGACTCCGTCTCGGCATGCTCCTTGATCTCGACGGCGTGCGTGCGCTCGAGCGCGTTGAGGACCAAATCGCGGTCGTAGGAGAGGACCGCAAGATTCAGTTTTCGCATTCCGACGATCACTTGACGATTCTCCCCGTGACGGCGGCGACATGCACGCCGATGTGCTCTATACGGCTTTCGGCGTCTTCGCGGGCCTCTTTTCTGATTGCTTCGAGCGCGGATTGATAGGCCGCCTCGGCCTCCGTCTCAGCGCGTTTGAGGATCTCTTCCGCAAGCGCCGCACATGCGGACTCAGAGGCCTTGGTGCGCTCCATTGCCTCTTTTTCCGCGTTCGCGATGATGTCAGCCGCTTCGATTTCCGCCTTTTTTTGGATCTGCGCCGCCTGCTCTTCCGCATTCGCGACGGCAGATATGATTTCCTCTTCCATTTCGGCTGCTCCGTACATGTTTTGAACCGTACTTATTTTAACTCTTTTCCCTTCGTTTTGTCAAGAAGAATCACGCAGACAAAACATTCTTTTCCAACGCCGCACGCCCTGAGGCGGACCCGCGGAACGACAAAAGCAGGCGCCGAAAAAGCGCAAAAAATAAACCCGAACAAGGGTGTTCGGATTTATCAAGATTTGGTGAAACACCATGAAAGTAAATCGAACAATTTCGGCGCATCTTTTTTACGACATTTCGGCTACTTCCAATTTATCCTTGAAACGCTCATACGTGCCGCTTACAAAGTCGCCTAAATACTTGTGAATTTCTCCGTTGTCCAAAACAAAATAGCCATTTTTGACGGCATACTCATAAAATGTAAAAGTATATCCCGCCTCACCGTCCTTCCAAAATGTGATGACCACTTTGCTCCGATAGTTTTCCGTGTCTATCTTGTCGTATGTTTCTTTGCTATATGGCGAGCCGTCGATTTCCCGATAGAATTCGGTTATGAGATTTCTGTCTACCGATGTGCCGAAGTAATCCTCATCGACATCGAGCGGCATCCGATCGGAATGAGAAGAAATATGATGAAATTCGAGCGAAACTTCATCGTAATTTTCGATATCCAAACCCAATTCGAGCCTCGGCCAGCCTTTCATATCCCCGCCACAGCCGCATAATATCAGCAAAAGAAACGGGAGTAGAAAATAGAAAACTTTCTTCCTCACAAAACACCTCCTACTTATAAAACGATTGAGAAAGAAAAATGTCCCGCACAACAACAATTCTTTCTTTCTGATTAATTATACCATAAAATCGCAAACAACTTTGGCGGGTGCTTGAGTAAAACAAGCGCGCCGCTTCGCGGCGCGCTCGTTTCGTCGATTTGATAATGGTCGGTGTCATCTACATAGTAGCCGAACGGCAGATGCACACCGTTGCTCTTTGCTTTTAAGGCGTTTTCAGTCATTCCGCGCTTGACTTTTTTCCGAAAGCTCGGCTGAGTAGTATTCAGCATAGCCTTCCGATAAGCCAAATGGACATAATGCTCATTCGGGGGTGTGCGGCGGGAGTTACGGGGTAAGTACCGAGTCGATGTCTATCTTGTAGTAGATATGGATTTCCTGCGGTTTGTCCGTAATCTTCACGTCCGCTTGGTTCTTGTCCGCAAGCGCCGCCCGACGTTCGAGATACCGCTGTTTGAACTCCGCTTCGTGTCCGAGGATCATCTCGGCTTTCGCGGCTAAGAGCAATGAAAACGCAAAAGCAGTCCGCTCACGGAATTTCTATGCCCTTATTATAAAAGACTTCTATATGATAGAAATTCGTGAACTAAAATCTTCTGAAAAAACAAAAACCACGCTTTTTGTTTTTTCCCTCAATTTGCGCTTCGCGCTTATTGTCTGATGACACAGCAGGGTTTGTGCGGCTAAGAGCAATGAAAACAAACAAGATGTCCGCTCACGGAAATTCTTTGCCCTTGATATGCCTCCCGCAGGGAGCTCCTATAAAAAGAATTTCGTGAAAAAAATCCGCTGAAAAAACAAAAACCGCGCTTTTTGTTTTTTCCCTCAATTTGCGCTTCGCGCTTGTTGTCTGATGAAACAGCAAGGTCTGTGCGGCTAAGAGCAATAGAAACGCGAGAGCAATCCGCTCACGGAAATTCTTTGCCCTTGATATGCTTCCCGCAGGGGGCTCCTATAAAAAGAATTTCGTGAACTTGATTTACTCCCCACCCCCTTTCGTTCCCCCTCCCCCGGGAGGGGGCGGAGTGCTTTGCGAGGGGTAAATCGCAGACATGGGTATGGGAAATGAGGTCAAAGATCTCTGATCTTCTGAAAAAACAAAAACCACGCTTTTTGTTTTTTCCCACAATTTGCGCTCCGCGCTTATTGTCTGATGGAACAGCAAGGTTTGTGCGGCTAAGAGCAATAGAAACGCGAGAGCAATCCGCTCACGGAAATTCTTTGCCCTTGATATGCCTCCCGCAGGGAGCTCCTATAAAAAGAATTTCGTGAACTTCTTCGTGAATGATAGAAATTCGTGAACTCACACAAAGGCCGGGAATTTTGTGACGCCGGAATACTTGATGCCCTTCTGCTCATCGTTGAGCTGGGCGAGATAGTTATTGGCGCTGTTTTTACCGTACATATAGAAATTGAAGTCCCGGGTGCCCGCAGCCTTGGGCAGGATAGTCCCCTGCGTATCCAACACGCCCTGCCCCCCTTGGAGAACGTTGATATTGACGCCGATGAACATGAAATCGTTGAGCGCCGCGCCGGGATCCGCGCCGGAAGAAGATTTGTTGCCGAGCTTGGAGAAGTCTACCGCGGAATAGTTTCTGCCCCCGCCATAGAGTGCAATGCCGCCGTGAACATACTCTTTCCCGTCAAGGGATTCAATGACGTCGGCATAGTCGGGCATCTTGCCCGTGACAAGTTCGATCATCTTCTTGAGATCGAGTTTGAGACCCTCGGAGAGATCGCCCACATTGCCCGCGGTCGTTTCAATAAGCGTGGAAGCGTCCACGAGCGAGAAATCCTTCCAGTCGTAGAGCCGCACGTCCCCCACGAGCCGAAGCACTGCGGCGAACGACGTGCCGCCGGAATGTTGCCATTCCTTGGTGGCCTGATAGTAACTGTCCTTGGGGTCGGAGCCATCGTAGAGGTATTGTCCGGAGAAGTTGCTCTCCATGCCCACGGTAAAGAGGCCGCTGGTCTCGAGCACGGAATCCTTGAGCGTGACGTCGGTCATGACATAGTGCGAATAGAAGTACGCGTCGTTATAGAGGTTGCCGTAACGGTTGGACGTCCCTGTTTCGGAATACGCTTTTCCGCTCTGATCGGTAAGCGCGGGCTCCCGTCCGTTTTTATTGGACGCGCGGAGGGCCCGGTTGGCGCCGATTTTCAGAATGAACTCTCTGCCGTGAGAGAGAATGCAACCGTCAATGGAGACGTGGATGCGTTCGCTCGCGACGCCGGCAGGATTTGAAGCGAGGCTGTCGATGAAGTACTTATTGCCGTCGCGGTTGCCGCCGTAGATGCGGACGACATTCCGCCCGTTCCGAATGCGGCAGTTGACGATGTCGCAGTCGGCGTTGACTTCAAGCGTCGTGCCCGTGAGGTTGAGCCGCGCGAGGTTATATTCTTTCGTTTCGGGATCGAGGAGCGAGCTATCCGAGCAACCGAGGAGGTTGACGCCGTAGAGTTTCACGCCGTTGGTCCTTACGAGGAAGGCGCAGTTATCCTGTCCCGCGACGGACGCTATGCCCCTGAACGTAACAAAGTGGAGCGGTCCGTTATAGAGCCCTTCAACGAACGGCGACGGCGAACCCGTGTTATCGACGGCATGGGTAAAGTTGTCGGCGTCGATGGACTTGCCGTTGCCATAGACGTCGTTTTTGAACTCCATCACATAGGAGATGTAGGCGTCGTTTTCCGAATAGTTCGCCGCGTACTTATACCACTCGGTGTTATAGGTGGACTTCATGCGATGGCTTTGGAGAAGCGCTTTGCGTTCGGCGTCGGGGAGGACGTTCCCGTTTGCGTCGGTGCCGAGCTTGATATTGCCCATAAGGACGACGGCGCACCCATCTTCCGTAGCCTTGGTGAGTTCGGGTGCGGTCTTGACGGCAACGGCGTCCTTTACGATATTCAAAGTGACCGTTGCGGAGACGTTCTGCCCGAACGTTTCGTTATGCTTCCATGCTGCGGTGATCTCCACCTTGCCCGTACCCGTAGGGACAACGGTGGGGACGCCCTTTCGCATTTCCACCATCGCGGCGGGCGTATCCCCCGTCAGCGCCTTCACGGAATATACGACTTCCCCGCCTGCGCGGTCCGTCCCGCCCGCCGTGCTGTGCGAATACACCTGTAGCGGGTATGTATTGTCTGCGGTCTTGGTCATGCCGTCGGCATACACCAGCCCCGCCACCGTATAGCATTCGGCAAGGTCTGCCTTCGTGTTGTTCTTGATCTGGATGACGCCGATCTCTTTGACGGCGAGGATCGTAACGTCCAAAGTCCTTTCTTCCGATCCGTATGTCGCCTTCACATGCAGGAAAAGTTCCTCGTTGTCCTTTCTCGGGGTCAGCGTGACCATATCGTCCGGCACGCTCAACGTCCCGCTCTTCAAATATTCCGCGGGACCTTCAAACGTCCATTCATACTTCACGCCCTTTGCGCCGCCCGATGTCACCGCATAGAACGACGTCGACTTGTCCGTGAATAGCGTCGTGTGTTTCCCGTTCTCCGTCTCCACGATCTCTACGTCCGAATACAGCGAAAATTCAAAATCCGTAAAGGTGAACGTGACCGTGCAGGTCTCGCCGCCCGCTTTCAGGATCCCGCCGATCGACTTCACGCCCGACTCCGAGCCGATCTCATCCAGCGCGATCGTCAAGATATATCTTCCGTTTTTGAGCGAATGCGACTCCACGACCCGCGCGTTCTCCGAAGTAAAACTCGAAAAGTTGCCGTTGCATTCCAAATACAACTGCACTTCCCGCGTGCCGTAAGCGATCTTGGTATCCCAGAACATCATGTCCTGCCCGCTCTTGATTGCCTGCCCGTTGATGAGGATGGTATTCTCCGGCTTGGTCACATTGAGCCGCAGCGTCTTTTGGATATCTCCTCTCACGCCGTCCGGCACCGTGATCCCAAACACTGCTTCCCCCGAAAAGGGCAACAACAGCGTCTTCGCGCCCTTTTCGATCTCCGCATACGTCCCCGTCTCCTCTTTCAGGTCGTATGCCGTGAAGCCCGCCGGCGCAATGGAAATCCCATAGTGATATTCTCCCGCGGGCACTTCCGCCGCATAGCCCTCTTCTGTTTTCTCCAAGACATTTTCCGGAGACGTTTCCCCGTCTCCGACGGCCGCCAGCGTAAAGTCAAAGTCATAGGGCTTGGTCGCCACGATCACCACCGGCAGGGAATCCGTAAAGTTCTTATCGTTGCTCGTCGCAATGATCTCCACCGTCCCCTGCCGCTTGGGGAGGAGCTTTCCGTCCTTCGACACTTCCGCCACCGTTTCGTCGCTCGACGTCAACGTATAACCCTTCTCCGTCGCATTGTTCGGCGTTACTTCCGCCATTATTATATGTTCCGTCTTATCTGCCATATCGAGGAACAATGTCCCCTCCGCATCGCGACCTTCCGCGATAATGTTGATCCCGTTTACGGCAATATTGACGCCGAGACTGGCTTCGTTCGTCGCCGTGAAGATGACGAGCACAAAGACCATCGGCAGCACCAAGATGAGTGCGATGAGTGTTTTCCGCATT
>CANQWO010000035.1 GCA_947627565.1 uncultured Clostridia bacterium | reverse complement strand
AACATCGACATCATCGGCATGACGACGGATGAAAAGAGCTACCGCAAGCTCGCCCTCTCGTGGGGCGTCCTCCCCGTTCTCTCGGAGGAATATTTCTCCGTCGACGTTTTGTTCCACTTCGCAAAGCGGGCGGCCGTGGAGAGCGGGCTCGTGAAGAAGGGCGACGTCATCGTCATCACGGGCGGCACGCCCAACGGCAAGAGCGGAAACTCCTCGCTCATCAACCTCGAATCGGTCTGACCTTTCGGCGCCGCCGCGCCGATCGCTCAAAATCCCACCGCTCCAATTCCCACCGCGCCGCGTCCGGCGCGGTTTTTTTATGAAAAGGACCGCTCACAAAGCCGCGCAAAAAAAATTTGTAATATTTCCTTATTACTATTTGACAAAATGTCATTGAAAGTATATACTCTAAGGAGATGTGTGTAAATACCGCATCGAAAAAACTGCTTTAGACAGGAGGGTTTTATGAAAAAATTGAAAGGGATCGCAGTTGTGCTCCTTTCCGGAGCCTGTGTCCTTTCGGCGTCCTTGGGTCTCGCCGCATGCGGCGGCAATGACGAATCTCCCAAGGTGGAGAACGGAGAATCCACGACGCTCGTTACCAACAAGGCGCCCAATGAACTGACGCCCGAAAACGCAATCTATGCATTCTTGCAGAAGCAGAGCGAACTCGACAGCTATATCATCACCGCCGAGGGCGAAGCCGTCGCCGATCTCGCGGGATACAAACAGGATATCCACAACGTCACCTATAAGAACGGGGACGACTATCTCAACCAGGCCAGCTCGGATTCCGTTCTCGTCAAGATGAAGCACCAGTCCTTCTCCAAGAACGGAAAGGTCGTCTACCGCAACAGCTTCGACGGCGAGATGAAGGTCGCCGAGAAGGAAGACTATAAAAAGGTATACGGCTTCACCGCGGACGACGTCACGCTCGGCGGCTACGTCATCAATCCCAAGACGCTCCGCTATGCCGAGCTCCGGGAGACGCAGGGCGACACGTTCACCTATTATTTCCGTCTTGCGGGCGACCAATCGTATGCAAACGGCTCGGCGACCGAATCGGCCACCACGGGCATTCGTCTGCAGGCCAAGGCATACGGCTCTCTCGACAATCTCCCCGCCTATTCCGACGTGGACGTCACGCTCACGGTCAAAAAGGACTGGACGCCCGTCTCCTACACTTCTTCCTGCTCCTATGTCGGCAAGAAAGTGCTTGAAATGAACATCGTGCAGACGCTCACCTGCACCTATTCGTCGGTCAATCAGAACGTTGTGATCCCCGACGCCGAGGCGTTCAACAGCAAGATCGGCTCGACGCCTTCGGAGATCCAGCCCGAACAGAACGACGATCCCGCCATGCAGCTTCTGACCGCGTTCGGGAACACGCTGGACGAGAACAACTCCCTCTCGCTTCCCGTCGCCGTCAATCTCGGCGTTGCGGACGGCGTCAAGACGCTCAACGGCACGCTCGCGCTCGCCCTCAAACAGGAGGGACTTGCAAGCGGCAACTATCTCGACGCGTTCACGCTCCGTCTCGACCTCGACCTCACGGCGCTCCCGCTCGTGTCCGGCTTGGCGAACACGCTCACCGTGCGCTATCCCGGCGACGGCCTGCTTCTTGTCACGCTCCACAACAAGACGGCTGCCGCGGACAGCACGGTCATGACGCGCACCGTCGATCTGAACGAGCTCATGTCCCAGGCGGGCGGCAGCACGGTCACGCCCGAGACGTTGCAGGCGCTCCTCGGCAGCTCCGTCGGTCTCGAAAAGACGGCCGCGGGCTACACGCTCACCGTCAAAGACGCCGGCATCTTCATGCTGAATACGGCCTATTCGAGCTTCCTCACGGGGCTCAAGTCGTCGCTCGGCGACTTCCTCCCCTCCCTTCTCGACCTTCAATTCACGGCGCTCAAAGCAGACCTTTCCGCCGCGACGGAAAACGGCGTGGAAAAACTGACGGGCATTGCGGTGACCGTCGAGAGTACGCCCGCGGAGAGAGCGGGCGAGGCGATTGGTTTCGACATCGAAATCGGCCTGCCCCTCTCTCAGATGCTGATCGGTTCGTTCGCGGGCGATCTCGATGTCCGTCTCGACCCCGCGGCCCTGTGGGCGGACAACTACTTCGCGCTCGCAAAGGCGCACCTGAACCTCGATCTCACGCCCGCAAAGACGATCCTCGGAATGGTCGGTGGGTTTGCGTCCGCGGGAAGTTTGCCTCCCTTCGTAGGACCCGCTCTGAACAACCTCGACGTCTACTACACGGGCGACGGCGTTTTGACACTCGTACTCAACAATGCGGAACAAGACCCCCTCTTCGTCACGCAGGTAGACCTCAAAACCGTGCAGATGCCCGCGCTTCCCGCAAACGGAGCCGCGATGTTGCTGCTCTCCGAGTTCCGTTTTGAAAAGCAGGCAAACGGCGTCCTCTTCGCGTTGGGGGCACCCATTGTGGAGGCCGTGGATGCGGCATACGGACAACTTGTCCAAACGGCGGCAGACTATGTCGCGCAATCTGCCGGCGACTTGATGGGCCCCATTGCCGGCGCGCTCATTCAGAGTATGATCGGCGCCCAAATCACCAATCTTGAGTTCTTCCTCGGCACAAACGACGACGGCAAAGTGATGTTCGACTTTGCGATCAAGGGCATTCCCCAGTACGACGCGGAGGAGGATTATTCCGAAAGACGTCTCCTCGCGCTGACCTTAACCGATCGGGATCCCCTTACGCCCGAACAGCAAACCGCCCTTTCGGCTTGCAAGGAGACGGCAGACGCGCTGCTCGCACAGAACGCACAAGACAACGCTACGGCCGACGCCTTTGCGAAAAAACTTCAACAGTACATCGAAAACGTTGCCCTCACCGAAAAATATATTCAGGCGGTAGACGCCCTCAAAGAGGAGTTCGACGCGTTCCCCGCAAACGTGCAGACGCTCGTCTCCAACGCCTCCTTTATGGCGGATGCCACCTATAACAATGAAACCTATTCCAAGCTGCACGTCATCTATGAGCTGTACCTTGCGCGCGCGGATAAGTTCAAAGCGCTGCTGCCCGCTAACGACGACTACACGGGATTCGAAAGTTGGGATGCGATCAACAGCTTGTACGATAACGCCGATACGTCCCATCAATATGATCTCGGCGTCGACATCCCCGCCGTCAAAGACAGCGCCGGAATGAAAACCTACATCGGGGAGGCCCGCGTCACGGCATACGAGACCGCCCGCGATACGCATGAGAATCCGCTTGCACAGGAGCTGAATAAAAAAATCGCGGCGAGCAAGGCGAAATATGAAACCGCGACGACGCACGACGACCTCACCGAAGCGCTCACCGAGATCGTAAAAGACTTCAAGCCGGCCTACGACAAACTCACCGCAAAGAATCAGAAGCTCGTCACGAACTATCAAGACTATGTCGCGACGATCTATGAAAAGAACATCGACGGCGTGACGGCGGAGTACAAGGCGGTCAAGAGCGAGCTGGAAGCGCTGGTAAAACAGGGCAAAGAAGCGACGATCGAAAAGCTTCTTCAAACGATGAAGAAGCTCTCCTCGGCTTACGCTTGGTACAACGGCTACGATTATTGGACGTCCAATTTGAACCGTGACACCAAGACGGAATGGGGAGTATCGTGGGTGTCCGATTTGAAGCCGACTTGGCTCGCAGAAGCCGAACAAACAGCACTTGACAAAAAAGTCACCGCTCTCACCGAGCTGGACAATGAACTCATCAAAGGCGAAACGGAAAAGACCGTCGCGACCGCGCTCAAAGATGTTATCGAAAAGGCGGTCAAAGAGCTCTACGACCAGATCGGAAGCTGCAGGATCGTTTCCGAAGAAGACGGTACGGTGACGTGGAATTTCTCCACACTTTCGTTGGATGACAGCGCAAAGGCTGCATTGCTCGAAAGGCTCCACGGATTCCGCTTCATGTTCTCCAGGGTTCTTCCGACGACGGAAGGCAATGCGATTTGGGATAGCGATGCAGATCTGAAAAATTTCGCGATCCGTTTCGTCCAGTATGAAAGGGAATTTGCGGACTACATCAAAACTCTTTCCGAGAAAGCCTGAACACCATAAAAATGTGCGCTAAAAAAGCGGGGAGCAAATGCTCCTCGCTTTTCGCATACAAAAAACGTGATACCCATGTCCGCGGGTCGCCGTTCAAAAATGCATTCCGGCAATGGCACGCCCGCTCCGCGCGAGATAGGGATCGAATCGCGCTTTGTCGGAGAGATAGAGCCCGCCCGCGATACAATTCGCGGCAAAGAGCATGGCAAGCCGCGCCGCTTCCCCGCTCGCGTCCTCGAGCGAGATCTTCAATAAGACGTCGGCATAGCGCGCAATGGGCGCGGCCGCCTCGCATGTGACGACGATGAGTTTACAGCCGCTCGCGCGGGCAAGCTCGGCGATCTCCGCCGCCGCCCGGTCCGTCCCCGTCGCGGAAAAGATCACGAGGACGCCGCCGTCCCGCGAGGCCACGACAAGGCTCATGGAGCGGACGTCCCGCTCGCAATGCGCGGAGAACCCCATCGAGATGAGGCGGTTTTTCAGCTCGGTCGCCGCGGCCGCTCCCCTCTCGTCGCCGAAACAGCAGACGGTGCCCGCCTCCGCGAGCATCGTATTGACGGCGCGCAGGTTTTGTTCCGCAAGCCCGGCGCGGCAGGCCTCCAACGCCTCGCGGCAGGCGCGGTCGAGCTCATTGAAGTACTCCATGTCCGCGTTCGCCTCTTTGTCCGCCGAAATTTCATAGGCCAGCGCGACGCGGAAATCCTGGTATCCCTCGAACCCGAGCGCGCGGCAGAAGCGCAGGACCGTCGCCTCCGCGACGTCGGTCTCCCGCGCAAGCTCCGTGATCGTGAGATAGCTCGCGCGCCGAAGGTCCATCGTGCGGAAATAGCGGATGAGCCGCCTTTGGCTCTTCGTCGGTTTTTGCTCCGAGAGCGCATCCAATCTGCACGCAATTTCGCCGTTCATCGCCCGCCGTCCTCCGTTTCCGTCCGATTCTATCCCCATTATAGTACGCTAATAGCGTATTTGTCAAGTATTAACTTACAAAATCCCTATAATTTTTTATGTGGAAACCATTACGAAATTCCGAATCAGGTTGATCGAATGTCTGAAATATGCGCACGTTTCCCAGACGGACCTCGCGCGCACGGTCGGGGTCAGCAAGCAGTGCATCTCGGACTACAAGGCCGGCAAGAGCATGCCGAGTTTGGATACGCTCTACCTCCTCTGCAAAGCGCTCGACGTCTCGGCGGACTATCTGCTCGGCCTCGAAGATTGAAATACATAGACGAAGACCCGCCGATCTCACGGCGGGTCTTCGCTACGCGTTTCTTCGGGTCACGACGCCAAAAAGCGCCGCATACATTCGACCGCTTCCGCCCGCGAAGAGGCGTTCAGCTTCTCATAGATGGAGGAGATATAATTGCGCGCGGTGCCGTCGCTGAGTTTGAGCGCCGCGGCGATCTGTTTGTTCGTGAAACCCTCATAGATCATGAGGGCGATCTCCACCTCGCGGTCGGACATGCCATACTCCTTTTTGATGCGGATCTCCCGGTCGGAGCTGACCATGCGCGCCGCGTCGGCGATGCGGCGGGCGATCTTGGCGGGAAGAATGGTGTCGCCCGCATAGGCGTTTTTGACGGCGTCGATGAGGGCGGCGGCCGAGACGTCTTTGAGGAGATACCCGCTGGCGCCGTTGTTGATGGCGTTGAGGATATAATCGCTGTCGTCGAACGTCGTGAGAATGAGCACCTTGGTCTCGGGGCTGCGCTTCTTGATCTCCCGCGTGGCGATGACGCCGTTCATATTGGGCATGCGGATATCCATGAGCACGACGTCGGGCGCGAGCTTTTCCACCGCTTCGAGCGCGCAGGCGCCGTCCTGCGCAACGCCCACGACCTCGAGGTCTTGGCAGGAGGAGAGCACGCTGCGGATGCCGTCCGCAAGAATGGCTTGGTCGTCTACGATCAGGACTTTAATCATATCTTTTTACCTCATATCGCCGTCTGACGGCAAAATCAAATGAATTTCAAACCCCTCGCCGGGCTCGGTCTCGAACCATACTTCGCCGCCGAGCGATTCCGCGCGGGCATGCATGCCCGAGAGCCCGAAGCCCTCCTTGAGCGCGGTGATGTCGCGGCCCTCGCCGTTGTCGGAGAGCACGAAGCGGATCTTATCCCCGTCCGCCTTGAGCTCGACCCAAAACGCGGTCGCGTTGCCGTGGCGGATGCCGTTGGAGATCCCCTCTTTGAGCGTGTTGAGCAGGAATCTCCGCTTTGCATCGCACAGCGTGAGCTCGTCCACGTCGTATCGGATGGAGATGCCCGTGCCGTCGGTGGAATCGTGAATGATCTCGAGGACGCTGTCGCGCAGAGTCACGGAGCCGAGCGTGCCCGAGAGAAGGTGCACGCTCTCCCTGAGTTCTTCGAGCGCGTGCTTGGCCTGAAGATTGGCCGCCGCCAGCCTGCGCTTGGCCTCCTGCGGGTCGCTGTCGATGACGAGCCGCGCCGCCTCCGTCTGCATGATGACGGTCGTGATGGAGTGGCCGGCCGTATCGTGGATATCCTTTGCGATGCGCTGCCGTTCCTCGAGCACCGTGATCTCCTGCAATTCGCTATACGCCGCCTGCAATTTCGCGTTGCTCTCGTTGAGTTCCTCGAGCGCCTTCGTGATCTCCCTGTTCTTGCTGTAGATCTGGATCGCGAAGTTGAGGATGAAGAAGTGCAAAACGATGAGCAGCAGGTCGTTGAGCGCGCTGGATACGAGCGAGGCGATGTTGAAATCGATGCCCTTGAACGCATTGGAGAGCGCGAACGTGATGAGGAAGACGCCGATGCACGAGGCCCCCATGGCGATGTTGGCGTTGAGGCTCCTCTGGCTGATGTAGAAATCGGACAGAATGATGATATACAGCGTCGAGATGAGATTGCCGTCGGAGAACACCGTGAGGACAAGCAGCGCGGCGATGTCGATGACATAGCAGGCGATCTTCTGCGCGGGCCGCTTGAGCGCCCAGAGCTTGACGGCGTTCTCCACCGTGAGGACGGCGACGACGGGAAGCACGGCATACCACGACGGGATCCCGTCGAAATAGCGCGCGTTCCAGTTGCTGGCGAGGAAGACGACCTCCACGACGACGAGGATGCCGAACACGATGAATTTGCTGTAACGGAACACCAGCTCCATCGAAAACTTGTTTTGCGTGTTCACTTCGGATGCTTCCTCCCGATGACTTTATCGACGTGGAACGCCTTGCGGATGCTCTCCATGCGCCCCTGTTCGAAATAACTATAGTAACCGCTCCGGCCGACGATCACATGGTCGTAGAAGAATGCGCTGTTCATGGAGCAGAGCAGTTGGACCTCTTCGGTGAACCGGTCGTCCTCCTCCGAAGGAACGGCCTGCCCGAGCGGATGGTTGTGCGCGAGAATGACGCCCCGCGGCCGCTGCGCCGCGAGCACAAAGTTGAGCTCCTCCGCGCCGACATCGACCCCGTTCGCGTCTTCCGACGTGAACTGCTTGCGGAATTTGATGTGTCCGTCGGCGTCGAGGCAGTAAATTTCGACGATCTCATGGGGCTCGTCGCGCAAATGGCCGCTGAGATAGAGGCGAAATTCATAGAGATTCTGGACGATGTTCTCCTTTTGTTCGCCGCCGAGCCGCGTCGCAAGTTCGCGAAGGCACAAAAAGTAGGAAGCCGTCGCCTCTCCGACGCCCTGCACGCTGCAAAGTTGCTCGTAATTTGCGGATATGACGCCCTTCAAGCCCCCGAACGACTGGATGAGTTGATGCGCAAGGGGGTTGGTATTGACCCGAGGGATACAATTAAAGAGCAATATTTCGAGCAATTCGTGGTCGGCCAGCCCCTTGCTGTCCTCCCGCGCCCGCTCCAGCATCCGTTTTCTGTGACCTTCGTGCATTTTTTTACCCTCTCGCCATCAATTGTAGCATATTTTGCGTGAATTTGCACGAAAAATATTGACAGTTTGGGAAAATTTTTCTTTTCGCAAAATGCTAAACTAATTCGTTGACAATTCGGTCGGATTTTGTTACAATCCCCTTACCCGAAGCCCAAATCGTGCTTTGGAGAGCGATTTTTGCGAGGTTTGCAAGTTTCGCGGGCGACGGGGAGTACAAAAGGGAGACTGGGACATGAAAGAGTATCTTGCACAGACGGTCAGGAGCATCTCCGAAAGCATCCGCTTCGACTCCTCCCGCCAAAAGCATTCGCATGCCGCGCCCTTCGGACAGGGCGCCCTGGATTGCTTGCTTCATTACCTGTCGCTTGCACAGGGGATGGGATTTGTAACACATAACTACGACGGCTTCGTCGGCGACGTGGAGTTCGGCGACGGACCCGAAGAATTTGCCATCTTATGTCATCTTGACGTCGTTCCCGCGGGGAACGGTTGGACCAAGGATCCGTTCGGCGGCGTCGTCGAGGACGACAAGATTTGGGGACGGGGCGCCATTGACGACAAGGGGCCCGCAATTTGCTGCCTCTATGCGCTGAAAGCGCTCAAAGACGAGGGATTCGTCCCCTCCAAAAAGATCAAACTCATCGTCGGTTGCAACGAGGAGACGGGCTGGGCCTGCATCGACCACTATAAAGAGGTCGCCGCGCTCCCCGAGACGGGATTCTCGCCCGACGCGGACTTCCCCGTCATCTATGCGGAAAAGGGCATTCTGCATGTGAGACTGCATTTCCGCATGAATAAGGCGCCGTTCCTCTTCCTCGAAGGCGGTTCGAGCGCAAATATGGTCTGCGACCGCTGCGAAGCGACCCCCCGCACCCTCACGCTCACCAAGGCGCGCGCCCTCCATCTCGAGATCTCGGGCAAAAAGATCATCGCGCACGGGAAGAGCGCCCACGGCTCCACGCCCGAACAGGGCGAAAACGCCATCCTACCCATTCTGAAATTCTTCGAAGAGAAGAGCGACGTCGTCCGCCATGCCATCGCGTGCGTCTTCGACGACGTCTACGGCCTTCGCAATCTGAAGGACGAAACGGGCCGTCTCACCATCTCGCCCAACACGGTCAAGTTCCGCAAAAACGACCTGCAAATTTGCTGCGACATCCGTTATCCCGCTACCATGTCCGTGGAACGGGTGCACGATTTGCTGAAAAAGTTCGGCGTCAGCTATGAGATCGTTCACCATCAGAAGCCCCTTCTGCACGACAAGAACAGCGATCTCATCACGACGCTCCTCTCCGTCTACGAGGAATGCACCGGCAAACATGCGGAGCCCGTCGCCATCGGAGGCGGCACCTACGCCCGCGCGCTCAAGCACGGCGTTGCGTTCGGTCCCGAGATGGAGGGCGACCAGACCGTCGTCCATCAAGCCGACGAATACATCTCCATCGATCGCGTTCAACTGCTCTTGAACATGTATCGAAAAGCCATCGAACGCCTCACGAAATAACCCGCTTTTCTTCGGCCCGCACGGTTCCGTGCGGGCTTTTCTTTTCCCGCTTTTCCGCAATTTTTGTCCAACAAAGTGAATAAAAGCGGCCACTTGCGCACAATCTTCTTGTACTCGGCGCTCTGCGGCCCGATTCCCTTGTACATTTGAGATGATGAAAATGAAACTTGCGGAAAATATTCGGTTCTACCGCAAACAGCTCGGATTGACCCAAAAAGAACTCGGCGCCCTACTCCGCGGCGGCAAGAGCCTTATTTCCAATTATGAAAACCAATACTCCACTCCCGACATCTATACCATCTGCATGCTCGCGGAGATCTTCGACGTGTCGCTCGATGAGCTCGTCGAATACGAAAAGGACGATCCCGACCCCTAAAAAAACGTCGGCTCGGAGACAACCGTTTGAAAAACAAGGGCCCGTCGCCATCCGGCGGGCCCTTTTGCCAATCGAATTTACAGCTTCACCACGGTGATCGTCGCGCGTTCCCCGTTGATGTCGAGCGTCTTCGTGTAGCCCTCGCGGGTCCCCTCTTCGACGGTCACCGCCAACACGTCATCCTTGAATCGGGCGCCGCACAAGACCTTTTTGGCACGCCCTTCCGCGACATGGTATACCCCGATTCGGTCTGTGACTTCAAATCCCGCCTCTTTTCGCATCGTCTGGATCTTGGAGACGAGCTCGCGCTCACAGCCTTCGTCGAGCAGCGCTTCGGTGAGATTCGTGTCGAGCGCCACGGTGATGCCGTAGCCCTGCGCCGTCGCATAGCCGGCCGCGGAAGAGGTGAAGATCTGCAGATCCTCCTCCGTCAAGACGACTTCGCCGTCGAGGTCCACCGCATAACTTCCGCCTCCGCGCACCGCCTCCACGACTTCGCGCGCGTTGCAAGTGTTCAAAAACTTGGTGATGAGGCCGAGTTTTTTGCCGTATTTGGGGCCGAGCGTGCGGAGCTGGGGCTTTAAGGAATAGCTGACCAGCGCGTCGCCGCCCTGCGCGCGCGTGAGCTTCTTGACGTTGAGCTCATCGAGGATCACGGCCTCGAGTTCTTCGCCGAACGCAAGCTCCCGCTCGCTCGCGACGATCATCTCCGCAAGCGGCTGTCTGTTCTTGAGCCCGCCCGTGCTCCGCGCGCTCCGCGCGAGCTCGACGACCTTCAAGACGTCCTCCATTCCGTCCTCCAAGACCGCGTCCACCCACCCCATGTCCGCGACAGGGTAGTCGCAAAGGTGTACGGAGACGGGCGACTGCGGGAAGAATGCCGGCACGAGATTCTGATACATCATCTCGGCCATAAAGGGCGTATAGGGCGCAACGAGCTTGGCGAGCGTCGTGAGGACGGTATAGAGCGTCGTATAGGCCGCCGCCTTGTCGTCGGTCATCGTCGGGCCCCAATAGCGGTCTCGGCCGCGGCGGACGTACCAATTGGAGAGCTCGTCGGAGAAGTCCTGAATGGCGCGGGCGCTGTCGGTGATGTTGTAGGCGGCGAGCATTTCGTCGACCTCTTTGACGAGGCTGTTGAGCTTGGAGAGCACCCATTTGTCCATGAGGGTGAGTTTACACGACTGCAAATCGTATTTTGAGGGATCGTAGCCGTCGATCTCCGCATACAGCGTGAAGAAGGCATAGCTGTTCCAGAGCGTCCCCTGGAACTT
This sequence comes from uncultured Clostridia bacterium, assembly GCA_947627565.1. GTDB lineage: Bacteria > Bacillota > Clostridia > Christensenellales > Borkfalkiaceae > Gallimonas. The sequence continues at coordinate 4,947 of CANQWO010000035.1, read as the reverse complement.
TCTCTGGCTCTCGGAGACGGCCTCCTCCCCGAAGCGCGAGGGGATCCACGGCGCGCTGCCCGTGTAGAAATACCATCTCACGGCGTCGGCGCCCTGTTTGCCGAGCACCGTCCACGGGTCGACGACGTTGCCCTTGTGCTTGCTCATCTTCACGCCGTCCTTGTCGTTGACGTGGCCGAGGACGATGCAGTTCTTGAACGGCGCCTTGCCGAAGAGGATGGTGGAGATGACGAGCAGCGTATAGAACCAACCGCGGGTCTGGTCGACGGCCTCCGAGATGAAATCGGCGGGGAAGGTCTCCTCGAAGAGGTCCTTATTCTCAAAGGGATAGTGATACTGCGCGAAGGGCATGGAGCCCGAGTCGAACCAGCAGTCGATGACCTCGGGCGTGCGCTTCATCTTGCCGCTGCACTTGGGGCAGGTGCAGACGAGCCCGTCGAGATAGGGACGGTGCAGTTCGATGTCTGCGGGCGCGCCCGTCTTCTCGCACAGCTCCTTGATGGACCCCATGACCTCGATCTCCCCGCAGTCGGGGCAGACCCAGACGGGCAGAGGCGTCCCCCAATAGCGGTCGCGCGAGAGGCCCCAGTCGATGACGTTCTCGAGGAAGTTGCCCATTCTCCCCTCTTTGATATTGTCGGGCATCCAGTTGACCGAGCGGTTGCTCGCGATGAGCTGTTCCTTTACGGCCGTCGTTTTGATGAACCAACTGGAACGCGCATAATACATCAGGGGCGTGTCGCACCGCCAGCAGTGCGGATAGTCGTGCTCGAACGGCAGAACTTTGAAGAGCTTGCCCTGTTCCTTGAGGAGCTTCAGAACGACTTTGTCCGCCGCCTTGATGAAGAGCCCCTCGAGCTCGGGGCAGCGGCCGTCGAACTTGCCCTGTTCGTTGACGAGGGAGAGGACGGGGAGCCCGTAGCGCCGACCGACATTGTAGTCGTCCTGCCCGAAGGCCGGCGCGATGTGCACGACGCCCGTGCCGTCCGTCAGCGTGACATAGCCGTCGCAAACGACCTCATAGACGCGGGTATAGTGCATGGAGGCGAGTTCGCCCTGCGCCCAAAGGAAGAGCGGCTCATACTTGGTCCCCTCATATTCCTTTCCCTTTCTGCGGGAGAGGACTTCAACGTGCTCGAAGAACTTGGAGACAAGCGCCTCGGCGAGGATGTAGTGCGCGCCGTCCTCCGCCGCGATCTCCACATAGTCCTCGGCGGGATTCATGCAGAGCGCCACGTTAGAGGGAAGGGTCCACGGCGTCGTCGTCCATGCGAGGATGTAGGTATTCTCCGTCCCCGCCACCTTGAACCGCGCGACGGCGGAATTTTCCTTGACGAGCTTGTAGCCCTGGGCGACCTCGTGGGAGGAGATGGCCGTCCCGCAGCGCGGGCAATACGGCACGATCTTGTGGCCCTTGTAGAGCAGTCCCTTCTTGTGGATCTCCTTGAGCGCCCACCACTCCGACTCGATGTAGTCGTTGTGATAGGTGACGTAGGGTTTGTCCATGTCCACCCAATAGCCGACGGCCGCGGACATCTTCTCCCATTCGCTCTGATACTTCCACACCGACTCCTTACAGCGCTTGATGAAGGGCTCGATGCCGAACTTTTCGATGTCCTGCTTGCCGTCCATGCCGAGGGACCTCTCCACTTCGAGCTCGACGGGAAGTCCATGGGTATCCCAGCCCGCCTTGCGGAGGACATGCTCCCCCTTCATGGTGTGATAGCGGGGAATGAGGTCTTTGAAGGCGCGGGTGAGGACGTGCCCGATGTGCGGCTTTCCGTTGGCCGTGGGGGGGCCGTCGAAAAAGGAAAATTCCTTTCCGCCCTCGTTCTTTTCGATGGATTTCTCGAAGACGCCGTTCGCTTTCCAAAACTCGGCGATCTCCCGTTCCCGTTCAACAAAGTTAAGAGATGTATCTACCTTCTTGTACATGGGTGCCTCCTTTATCGTGTTCAAAAAATTTTTATACCGACAAAATTTGTGATTCGCTATCTGTCCTCAGCGCCCCCGGAGGAGCATTCCAGCAAAGCGGTTGGAGAGGGATTTGCGCCGTTCCTATGGCGTCCCTCATCCATGGGCCCTCCGTCGAAGGCGGTGAAGGGGGAAGAGACCCCCACCTCAGTCACTTCGTGACAGCTCCTCCCCAAGGAGGCGCTCTTTCCACCCCCCTCCCTCGGGAGGGGGAATCAAAGGGGGTGGGGCGCTTCAAATCATTTGCGCGAGCAAAACCACGCATTCTTGTCCCGCAAAAATACTACGTTTTTTTGCGGGAGCCCTATGCGCTGCGCGTCTCAATTTGCCACGCCACCGCACGCTTGTTGACTGTAAGCAGGGCGACGCCTTGGCGGCAGGGACCGCCTGCGGCCCCTTCGCGGAGGCCACCGCTCATGTCGCGCCGCCGCTCACAGCCCACCGGGCTGCTGAGCGAGGATTGCGGCGCTCCACCCCCTTTCGGCCGCAAGCGGCCACTTTCCCCCCTTTGGGGGGACAGCAAGGTAGGCGTTCCCGCACTTCCCACAATTCTGATTTTCTGAAAAAACAAAAACCACGCTTTTTGTTTTTTCCCTCAATTTGCGCTTCGCGCTTGTTGACTTTGATGGCAGACATGGGTGTGGGCGAATCGCTCTGAGATGTACTTTCTTAACCCCTCACGGAATTTCTATGCCCTTATTATAAAAGGCTTCTATATGATAGAATTTCGTGAACCCTTTCCAAATGATGTGCGTTAGGCGGAATTGACTTCCGCCGTGCGCGTCTCAATTTGCCACGCCACCGCACGCTTATTGTCTTTGATGGCAGACATGGGTGTGGGCGAATTGCTCTGAGATGTACTTTCTTAACCCCTCACGGAATTTCTATGCCCCTATTATAAAAGGCTTCTATATGATAGAAATTCGTGAACTTCTTCGTGAACTTCTTCGTGAATATCGCAAACTCCAAAAAAACCTCCGCGTTTCGGAAAACGCGAAGGCATATCAACCACCAAAACAAACCGTCATTTGCCGCGGAGATCACGGTCCGCAAAACCGTGCAAAGCTACTCGAGTTCGCCCGCAAGCTCGGGAGGGGATACCCATCGCGCACCGCCTCCCCCTCTCACCTTGCGGGGATTCTCTGTGAACGGCAAACCGCGATGGACGCGTCCTCTGTCAACGCTTTTCCGATTCAGTTATCTCTATTATAACCGTCTTACCGTAAAAACGCAAGCGTTTTGGGGCAGTTTTTCATGATTTACGGGCATTCCCCAAAGCTCAGCCGAAGATCCCCTTGCGCGGGCGGATCGCATTGACCATGAATCCAGCAAGTTCCAGGTAGGACGTCAACGCGCTGTCAGGCAGCGTCGTCTCCACAAACACGATATTTCTTCTGAAATTCGCCTTGGCGCCCGTCACGCCGTCGAGGAGAAGCAACTTCTTCTCGGCCCGCTCGGCACAGCGCTTACAGCACAGATCCTCGATCTCGATCACTTTTTTCATATTTATCAGTATACGCCTGCGCCGCGGAATTGTAAAACGATCTTGCGCCCGTTTTGCAAAAAAATTTTCGGAAATCCTAAAAAATACATGAAAATTCTTGCAATTCGCACCCGCATCGGATATAATATTGGGAAAATTTCACTCCACGAGGCATCTCATGCGCGTCCTTGCCATCAACGATATTTCCTGCGCGGGAAAGTGCTCGCTCACCGTAGCCCTTCCCGTTCTCTCTGCCTGCGGGGCGACGGTGGACATCCTCCCCACCGCCCTGCTCTCCACCCACACGGGCGGCTTCACGGGCTACACCTTTCTGAATCTCGATGCGGAAATGTACAAGATCTGCGACCATTGGGAAACGCTCGGCCTCAAATACGACGTCATCTACAGCGGATATTTGGGCAGCCGCGCGCAGATCGACCTCGTCATCGGGCTGAAAAAACGCTTCCTGAAGGAGGGCGGCATCTTCGTCGTCGACCCCGTTCTCGGCGACAATTTTACCTTTTATAAAGGGTTCGACGAAGCCTTCGCCGCGGACATGGGTAGGCTCTGCGCGGTCTCGGACTATATTTTGCCCAATGAAACGGAGAGCTTTCTCTTAACGGGCGAGCGGGATTTTTCCAAGGCGCTCGAAAAGCTCCGCGCCGTCTGCCCCCACCCCGTCATCACGGGCGCCGAGGACGCAAAGGGCTACGGCCTGTATTATTTCGACGACGCGCCCCGCTATCTGCCGCTCAAGAAAATTACGGGGAATTTCCACGGCGCCGGAGACGTCTTCGCGTCGGCCTTTGCGGGCTGCGTGGGCGGCGGATTTTCCATGGAAGCGGCGCTGAAACTGACCGCCGACTTCTGCTATGCCTCCATCGAGCGGACCGCGCGCGAGGTCCCGGACAGGCGGTACGGCCTCAATTACGAGCGGGAGCTCTTCCGCATCACTTCTGCCTTCCGGGAGCAATGAAGACGGCGGATCGCACGCCGTATGCCCATATGCGCCGGAAAGCCAAAAAATACCTGAAAAATTATTGCCCGAACGATTGCTATTTCCGGGCAGGTTTGCTATAATATCAAATGACACCTGCAGTGTACGGAGTTCGGGAAAAACGTAATCCACAAAGTCATTTCGGGAGTTTTGGTTGGGGAAGCTATGCGAGGTCTGTTATTGCAACGGAAAGTCTGATGCTTTTCCGCCATGCACCCACCTGCGAGAAGCGGGTTAACCCTTTTTCGAAGTGCGGCACATGCGGATGTCTTTTTTTGTGCCGAAAAAAATTTTTACGGAAACACGGCAAAAAACGGTTGCAAGTTTAGGATGAATATGCTATAATCAGCAAGAGAGTGCGATGCGGCACTCGAAGCGGACGGCACCCGCGCCGCGGTTTTCGGCGGGGACCTGCGATACGGCCTTGTGGTCAAGCGGTTAAGACGGCGCCCTCTCACGGCGCAATCCCGGGTTCGATTCCCGGCAAGGTCAC
>CANQWO010000034.1 GCA_947627565.1 uncultured Clostridia bacterium | reverse complement strand
AACGAGCCCGGAATGTGCGGCGTATATCGAGAACACGATGGCACAGCAGGGCATCTCCCTCACCGGGATCATCTACATCACGATGGCGCCCGAAGCCGTCGTGCGTGTACTCGGCGGCAATCCCGCGCCCAACGATATTCTCATCTATGCCTCCGATTTCGACGCCAAGGAGCACATCCTCTCCTATCTCGACGAATGGAACGAAGCGGAGGGCCGCGCCGAGGAGGATAAGATCACCTATACCGACCGCGTGGGGCTGCTCATGGGCATGGTGCAGACCATTCTCAACGTCATCACCTATGTCCTCGTGGCGTTCACGGCCATTTCCCTCGTCGTGTCCTCGGTCATGATCGGCATCATCACCTATGTCTCGGTCGTCGAACGGATCAAGGAGATCGGCGTGCTCCGAAGCCTCGGCGCGCGCAAGAAGGACATCCGCAACCTCTTCAACGCGGAGACGTTCATCATCGGCCTTGCCGCGGGGCTCATCGGGATCGCGGTGACCTATCTCATCTCGTGGATCATCAGCCTCATCATCCTGTCGCTTTCGGGCATTGCGAACATTGCGTCGCTCCCGCCGCTCACCGCGTTCATCATGGTGTGCGTCAGCGTGATCCTCACGCTCATCTCGGGTCTGATCCCCGCGCAGGCGGCGGCGCGCAAAGACCCCGTCATTGCGCTTCGCACGGAATGATGCAAAAACGGCATAAAAAATCGGAGCCTCGGCTCCGATTTTTTCATTTTCCCAAGAGTTTGCGGAGGTAGGCTTCATATTCCTCCTCGGTGAGATGTTTGACTTTCTTCTTTGCCATAGGTTCACCTCGCATAAGGGATACCGGGAGTATGGCCTTGCCGCGGAGAAATTATGCACGGAAGCGGCGGGGCAATCACATCGCGGCATTTTCTTCTCATACGATATATTGTCGGCGAAAAGCCGAATTTTACGGAGGTCAAACATGAGCAATTCGTGGAACCAGGGCAACTGCCTCGGTTGTTATCTGATGAACAGCTTTGCGGATGCCGTCAACAATCTCTTCTCGACGGAGCCCTATTGCGGCTGCGGTCACGGCGGCCATGGCCATGGCTGCGGGTGCAGAGGAAATTCGCCCCAGACGTTTACCAACGGGTTTGTGAGCGGCGTCAATGCGGCGAATGAAGTCTTCGGGCTCGGCAACGGCAACAGCGGCTGCGGGTGCAACAGCGGCTGCGGTTGCGGCAACCAAGGTAACGCGCTTCCCGCATTTGCCAACGGCAACGGCGGTTGCGGGTGTAACTGTAACTGCGGTTGCGGCTCGAATGCCGATCTTTCCGCGTACACTGCGTGCGGGAACCAATGCTACGACGCCTACTATGCCCAACAATATGCGCTCTATCCCTACAATCAGCCGAACAATATCTGTTCGTGCGGAAACGGATACGCGTTCTGAGCAAAGTCACGGCGGGCGGCGGGGATCCCCGCCGCTTTTTCGTTCCGAAAAAAATGATTGAAATTCATTGCAAAAAGCGCGTTTCGGTGCTATAATATCGAGCGGGTATCTCCCAAGGAATACGACTCGGTATGAAATTCTTCAGACATCGTCTCAAAAAACCGACCAAGCGCCAGGTGATGCGCTTTTTGCTCAACAGCATCATCATCCTGCTCGGCAACGGGATCGCGGCGGCCGCGACGGCCTTTTTCATCGAGCCCATGGGCTTTTCGATGGGCGGGACGTCCGGCCTCGGCATTTATGTCAGGAATTTGTTGGGGGCCGGCATCGACGGATCCATGCGCAAATGGGTGGTCAATCTCGTCGTCTACGGCGCCAATATCATTCTCTTCATCATCGGCGTCATCGCGCTGGGCCGCAAGTTTGCCGCGGGCACGCTCGCCGGTACCATTCTGTATCCCGGCTTCATGAGCCTCTACAATCTGCTCGACGAGCTCTATGCCGACCGCCACGGTGGGCTCTCCTTCGCTCATACGCTCGGCGACCCCATGCTGTGCTGCGTGATCGGCGGGCTTTTGTTCGGCTTCGGGATCGCCATCGTCGTCCGGGTGGGGGCCTCGACGGGCGGCACGGACATCCCGCCGCTCATCTTTCAGAAGTATTTCGGCACGCCCGTCTCCATGTCGCTGTGGCTGCTCGACGGCGCCATCATCGCGCTGGAATTTACCGTTCCGAACTTTGCCGAGAGCGTGGGCATTCAGTCGGTCATCTACGGCGTCCTCATCACGCTCATCGCGGCGCTCGTCATCGGCAAAGTCTCGCCGATCGGGATGCGGCGCACGCAGGTCAAGATCATCAGCGAGCACTATCTCGAGATCCGCGATATGATCCTCAACAAGATCAGCCGCGGCGTGACGGTGCTCTACGGCCAGACCGGCTATCTGAAGCAGGACTGCCACATGCTCCTCACGATCATTTCCCACCGCCAGCTCGTCGCGCTCAAAGCGGAGGTCGAGAAGATCGACCCGCGCGCGTTCATGACGATCTCCGTCGTCTCGGAAGTGCGCGGGCTCGGATTCCATTCCGACGGCGTGGACTTTTTGATGCCGCAGGAGAAGGAGGAAACCGTGCCGCCGGTCGCGGATCGGGAGGACGCGCATGAAAAAGATTGAGAGTTTTTGCATCGACCACACGCGTCTCTTGCCCGGGCTCTATGTCTCCCGAAGGGACAAAAAACTGCTCACCGTCGTGACGACGTTCGATCTGCGGATGACGTCTCCGGGCCGCGAGCCGGTCATGGACATGCCCGCGGTACACACCATCGAGCACCTCGGGGCGACCTTTCTCCGCAACTCGAGGCGGCAGGACGACGTCGTCTATTTCGGCCCCATGGGGTGCAGGACGGGATTTTATCTCGTGATGTTCGGCAATCTGACGCCCTCCGAAGTCTACGGGCTCGTGCGGGAGATGTGCGATTTCATTCTCGATTTCGAGGGGGAGATCCCGGGCGCGACGCCCGCGGAATGCGGGAACTATCTCGAACAAAATCTTCCGATGGCGAAATATTACATTGCAAACTATCTCACGGAACTCTCGGAGAAGCGGTTTGCATATCCGGAATAAGAAAACGCGGCCTTTGCCGCGTTTTTGCTTATCCCGCTTTCACCTTGAGTCGTGTTCTATGGATAGATACAGTTTCCCGCGCTGTCGATGGCGACGACGAGCGGCAGGTTCTCCGCCTCAAAGCGATAGACCGCTTCGCTCAGAAGATCGGGGAAGGCCACGCAATCACTCTTTTTGATGCAGTTGCCATAGATGGCGCCCGCGCCTCCCACGGCCGCAAAATAGACCGCGCCGCATTCCGCAATGGTGCGGCGGACTTCCTCGCTCATCTCTCCCTTGCCGATCATGCCGCCGAGGCCGAGTTTCAAGAGCCGCGGCGCAAACATATTCATGCGCGCAGACGTCGTCGGCCCGCAGCTCCCGACGGGTTTCCCCGCGGGCGCTGGGCACGGCCCGGCGTAGTAGATAAATGCGTCTTTGAGCGAAAACGGCAGGGGCATGTCCGCGTCGAGCAGTTCAAAAATGCGCCGATGCGCACAGTCGCGCGCCGTATAGATCGTGCCGGAGAGGCAGACGGCGTCGCCCGCGTGCAGCGCCCGTTTCTCCTCGGCCGAGAGGGGCAATTTCAAAAATTTCATAGTTCCTCCTTTTCGCACCGCACGCAGTGGCACTGCATGTTGACGGCGACGGGGAGCCCCGCGATATGGGTGGGGGCGATCTCGCAGAGGACGTCGAGCGCTGTGACCTTTCCGCCGAATCCCTGCGCGCCGATGCCGAGCGCGTTGATGCGGGAGAGCGCCTCCCGTTCGATGGCGGCGACGTCTTCCCGTGCATTCCGCGTTCCGATGTCGCGCGTCAGCGCCTTTTTGGCGAGCAGCGCGCACGAATCAAAGGAGCCGCCGATGCCGACGCCGACGACGACGGGCGGGCAGGGCCTCGACCCCGCGCCCGCGACCGCTTCGACGATCGTGCGGAGGATCCCCTCGCGCCCCTCGGCGGGCGTGAGCATCGCAAGTCTGCTCATATTTTCACTTCCGAACCCCTTTGCGAGGAACGTAACGCGGACATGGTCCCCCCCGACGATGTCTACATGCACATGCGCGGGGGTATTGTCTCCCGTATTGACGCGGGTGAGCGGGTCGCAGAGACTCTTGCGGAAATACCCGTCGCGGTAGGCGCGGCGCACGCCGTCGTCGACCGCGTTTTGGAGCGGCTCGCCCGTGAGCGCGACGTCCTGCCCGATCTCGAGGAGCACGACGGCCATGCCCGTGTCCTGGCAGACGGGCAAATTTTCCCGTTTCGCGACGGTCTCGTTCTCGAGAATGGTCTCGAGGGCGAATTTCGCGGCGCCGGACTCCGCCTCCGCCGCGCGTTTCAGCGCCTCCCGGCACGGCTCCGTGAGGGTGAGCCCCGCCCTGCGCGCGAGGCGATAGACGCAGTCCGCAATTTGCTGCGTGGAAATGCTTCTCATACTGCTCCTTTCCGCGGCCGACGCCGCGCTTCTAAAGGTCGTCCGCGCCGCCTTCTTCCTTTCGGGGAAGATCGTCTGCGCTTCTAAAAGATCGTCTGCGCCGCGTTTTCAAAGATCGTCTGCGTCGGTCAAGCATATTTATTATAGAAAGAAATTTGCGAAAAAGCAAGGGATTCATTGCATTTTTTCGGCAAACCCTGTATAATGGAGCTATGCAAACCCAACAGAAACTCCGTGCCCCGCTTCCGGAGGCCGGGCTCAACTATTCTTTGGCGGCGGTCCTGCCTCTGTTTTTGGCCGTCGTGTTTTTGCCTGTCTTACAGCTCGCAATGGGGGAGGGCTACACCGATACCGTTCTCTATCGGTTCCTCTCGTTCCTCCTGCCGCAGGTCGGGCTCGGGGTGTGCGCGCTCATCTTTTTTCGGCGGAAGAGCCTCTCTCCGCGCAAGGTCTACACCCCCTGCAAGTGGTATTACTATTTGATCGCCGTTCTCCTCGCGTTCGGATTGCTCTTCGCCCTCAATACGCTCAACGACCTCTTCATTGCGCTTTTGAAGTGCGTGGGCTATACGCCCCAAAGCGAGCAGGAGGGCTACATCGCGCCCGTCACCTCAGACATGGTATCGGGATTTATGCTCATTCCGTCCATTCTCATCATCGCGGTCCTGCCCGCATTTTTCGAGGAGACGACGTTCCGCGGCATCCAACTCGGCGCCATGCGGGAGAGCGGATGGGGGACCGCGTCCGCCGTTTTGATCGTGGGCGCGCTGTTCTCGCTCTACCACGGCAACCCCGAGCAGACGATCTACCAGTTCGTGTGCGGCACGATGTTTGCGCTCCTCGCTGTCCGCAGCGGCAGCCTCTATCCCTCGATGCTCGCCCACTTCCTCAACAATGCGGTCATTCTGGTCATGGCGGCCGTGATGGGCGTCGATTGGTCGATCCCGAAGGGCGCCTCCGTCGCGCTGACCGTCTGCGGGGCGGTCGCGCTTGTCGGCGCCGCCATGTTCCTGTTCTTCGATGGGCACGGCGCGCAAAAGGGCCCGCTCAGCGGGGGGAAGGGGTATTTCCTGACGGCCGCCGTCGGCATCGCCGCCTGCGCGATCGAGTGGATCGTCCTTCTCGTGACGGGGTTTGCGGCATGATCAAGATCCATCTCGTTTGCGTCGGAAAACTCAAGGAGAGCTATCTCCGGGAAGCCTGCGCGGAGTATCGGAAGCGGCTCGCGCGGTTCTGCAAATTGGAGCTCTGCGAGCTCCCCGAACGCGCCGATCCCGCGGCGGAAGCGGACGAGATCCTGCGCTGTTGCCGCGGCCATGTCTTCGCGCTCGCCATCGAGGGGCAAATGTGCTCCTCGGAAGAATTTTCCTTAAGAATCGGCAAACTTATCGACAGCGGCAAAGAGATCACGTTCGTCATCGGCTCCTCCTGCGGCCTGGATAAGCGCGTCAAGGATGCGGCCGACGAACTTCTTTCGTTCTCTAAGATGACCTTCCCGCACCAGCTCTTTCGGCCCATTCTCCTCGAGCAAATTTATCGCGCCTTTATGATCCTCTCGGGCGCGGAATACCACAAGTGACGCACCGCCCGGCGATCCTCGCGCATACAATGGAAGATGAACGTCTTCGAGGAAGTTTCGGCCTTTTACCAAAGCTATCGCGGGGAGAAGCGCGTCATCGGCTATAGCGCGCTCGATCGGCCGCTGTATGCCGTTTTCGTCGGCGCAAAGACGGGACCGCAGATGATCTCGCAATATGCGATCCACGGCAGAGAGTGGATCACTGCGCTTCTTTCCCTATACCATGTCCGAAGGGGGCTCGCACGCGGCGGGGCATGGGTGCTCCCTCTCTCCAATCCGGACGGCGCGCTTCTCTCCGAGGTCGGGGCGCAAAGCGTCCCGTCGGAGTGCTGGGATTTTCTCAAAGAAGTCAACGGTGGCGGCGATTTTTCCCTCTGGAAGGCCAATGCGGAGGCCGTCGATCTCAACGTCAATTTCGACGCGGATTGGGGCTGCGGCGCTTCCAATGTCCGTGCTCCCGCGCCCGAAAATTATATCGGTCCCGCGCCCTTTTCCGCGCCCGAAACGGCGGCGCTGCGCGATTTCACGCGCGAAGTCCGGCCCGACATGACGGTGAGCTGGCACACGAAGGGGGAGGAGATCTATTGGTCCTACCATCAGCCGCGCGGGCGTCGCCTTGCCGACAGAAGGCTCGCGGCGGCGCTCTCTGCGAGCACGGGGTATCCGCTTGTGAAGCTCAAAAACTCTGCGGGCGGATATAAAGATTGGTGTATAAAAGAATTGAAAATATCCGCGTTTACGGTGGAGGCGGGCAGCGACGAACTGCGGCATCCGCTGGGTCGGGAAGCGCTGGGTGCGCTCATCGGCCGCACGGTCGACGCACTGTTCGCGCTCGCGGCGGCGAAAAAATAGGAGGCGTTATGGAGGAAAAATTCATGCTTGCGGCGATCCGTCTTGCGAAGAAGGCCAAGGCGGAGGGGGAGGTTCCCATCGGCGCGGTGGTCGTGCTCGACGGGAAGATCATCGGGCGCGGATACAATGTCCGGACCAAGCGTCAGATGGCCACGCAGCATGCCGAGGTGCGCGCGATCGATATGGCCTGCCGCAAGCTGAAGAGCTGGCGGCTGGAGGGGGCGGAGCTCTACGTCACCCTCGAGCCCTGCCCCATGTGCATGGGCGCCGTGCTCAACGCGCGCATCGAGCGGGTATATTTCGGCGCATACGAACAAAAGGGCCGAAGCCTCACCCGGGAGCTCGCCGCGGCGAATCTTCTCAACCATACGGTGGAAGTCGTCGGGGGGGTGATGGAGGAGGCCTGTTCGGAAGTTCTCACATCCTTTTTTCGGGAGATGCGCGCCCGCGAAAAAGTAAAGCGCACAGAGGAATAAGAGGGGGACATCGCAGACATGCCCCCCTCATTTTGTGTATTGCTCCTTCCATAGCGGCCGCTCAGATCAGCTTCTCGTATTCCGCGTAGAGCGCGTCGGATTCGGCGTGCAGGTTGGCGAGCGCCTCCGTGATGCGCCGCACCTTCCCATAGTCCGAGGCGTCGGCCGCGAGCTGTTCGTTGAGCGCCGCCTCCTCCGCTTCCAGCGCTTCCAACCGCGTTTCGATCTCGCGGATGCGGTTTCTGGTCTGCGCTTCCCGCGCCCGCTCCTCCTTGGAACGGTACCCCTCCGCCTTTTTTACAGTCTTTTCTGCGGGCGGGGGGACGACTTTCCGCTTTGCGGCGAGGAAGTCGGCATAGCTCCCCTTGAAGTAGACGAGGGCGCCGTCCTCGATGCAGTAGAGCGACGTCGCGATCTGTTCGATGAACCGCCTGTCGTGCGAGACGAACAGGATGGTGCCGTCGTAGGTTTTGAGCGCCTCCTCGAGCGCTTCGCGGGCGGCGAGATCGAGGTGGTTGGTCGGCTCGTCCAATACGAGCACATTGCCGTTCTCCGTCTCGAGTACGGCGAGGGCCAGCTTGGCGCGCATGCCGCCCGAGAGCTCCCTGACCTTCTTATCGATGTCGCCCGCAGTGATCCCCGCCTGCGCCAAGATCTTGCGGGCCTGCGTCTGAGACAGCCCGACGGCGCGCTCCCAAAATGCGTCGAGCGTGCGGGCTTCGGGGTCGAGATCGGCATTTTCCTGGTCATAATACGCGGGCTTTACGAGCCGCCCGAGCCGCACGCGGGGATCGCCGGAGAGCAGGAATTTGAGGAGCGTGCTCTTCCCCGTCCCGTTGTCGCCGACCAGCGCGCACTTTTCGCCGCGCATGAGCGTGAAGGACGCGCATTTCAGGAGCGGCTTGCCGTCCGCCGTGAGGTCGAAAGCGGGTACGTCGATGACGCGCTCGTAGGGTCTTTCCTCGGTTTTGAAGACAAACCGCGGCGGCTCCGGCGGGGGGACGGGCCGCTCCAAGACGTCCATGCGCTCTAATTTATTGACACGGGAGAGCGCGCTCTTCGCCGTCGTCGCGCGCACGATGTTGCGGTTCACATAGTCCTGCAGTTTTTCGATCTCCTCCCGCTGTCTTTCGTAGGCGCGGAGAGCCTCCTTGTAGCGCTCGTCTTTGAGCACCTTATATTTGGAATAGTTGCCCTTGAACGACGTGAGTCTGCCGTGCTCGAGCTCGAGCGTGCGCGCCGTGAGCCGGTCGAGAAAATACCGGTCGTGGGAGACGACGAGGAGCGCGCCCTTGAACCCGGTGAGATAGTCCTCGAGCCAGAAGAGCGTTTTGATGTCGAGATGGTTGGTCGGCTCGTCTAAGATCAGAAGTTCCGGCTCCTCGAGGAGCAGCCTGCAAAGTTTGAGTTTTGTGCGCTCACCCCCGGACATGGTATCCACCTTTTGCGTGTACATGCCCTCAAAGCCCATGCCGCCGAGCACCGTTTTGATGCGGACTTCATAGTGATAGCTGTCCCGTGCGGCGATGCGTTTTGCGAGCGCCTCGATGCGCGCGGAGAGCGCGGGAAGTTCTTCTTTCGTCGCCGTCCCGAGGGCGCGTTCGGCCTCCTCCTTGCGGGCGAGGAGCGCCTCGTCCTCCGCAAAGACCTCCTTCATGGCGCCGTATACGGTGGAATCGGAGGTGAAGCCGCCGCTCTGTTCGAGATAGCCGATGCGGATGCCGTTCTTCCGCGTGACGGTGCCCGCGTCGGGCGAAAGTTCGCCGAGGATGAGGCGGAGCAGCGTCGTTTTTCCCTCGCCGTTTCCGCCGACGACGCCCACGCGCTCCTTTTCGCCGATGGTAAAGGAGACGTCCTGTACGTTGGGGACGCCATCATAGCCGAATGTCACGCCGTCGAGGGTTACGAGCATAGATTTTTTTCTCCGGGAAATACTGATTTTATGGATCGCGATCGCAAATTGCGCGCCGTGCGGGCGCTCGAGGAACGCCTCAAGACGGCCTCGCCCGCCGACGCGGGAAAACTCGCCAAAAAATTGGTCAAACTCAAGGACGACTGGCTCAACGGCTAAAATGTTTCGTCCCAATCGGGCACGAACGCCGCGTCCGCACTCGCTTTCGACTGCGTATAGAGCTCCTTGAAGCCGCAGATTTGGGCATAGTCCACGACGCGGCGATATTCCCGCGCCGTCACACGGCGGTTGAGCTCGGGGAAGCCCGCGATGTCGCCCATCGGCGTATACTGCCGCATGATGGAGACGGGCGCCTCCTCGGGCAGGGTCTCTTTCAGAAAATCGAGGACCTTGAGGGAATCGGATGTACAGCCCGGAAGCACCAGATGCCGCACCAAAATTCCCGAGAGCAGACCCTTTTCGCCCCTCACGAGGGGCTTTTTTGCCATGAAGCGGATGGCTTCTTGCGCGAACTCGAAGTAGTCGCTCCGCCCCGTGTAGCGCGCCGCGAGCGCGGGGGAGACGAACTTGAGATCGGGAAGATAAATGTCGATGAAGGGGTCGATCGCTTCGAGCGCCTCCGTCTTGCAATAGCCGCTCGAATTATACACGACAGGGATGCCCGGCCGGTAGTAAGACAGCGCCTCCGCAACGAGGTTTGAGACATGGTCCGGGGTAACGAGGTCAAGCGTGTCCGCTCCCGCGTCCTCGAGACGGCGGAAGATATCCGCAAGTTCGCGCGGTGAGACGGGCTTTCCGCGTTCCGCGCGCGAGAGTTCGTAGTTCTGGCAGAAGACGCACCTGAGGGAACAGCCGCCGAAGAAGACGGCGCCCGCGCCGTTCGTATGGCAGATGGGCGGCTCCTCAAAGGGATGCAGATAGGCCTTTGCGACGGTCAGCGATCTCACGCCGCACCGCCCGGCCGCGACGTCTCTGTCCGCCCCGCATCCGACGGGGCAAAGCGTGCAATGCATACGCAAATTATAACACGATTCCGCGAGAATTGCAACATGATTTCGGTTGACTTTCGGCCGATGTTTTTATATAATAGATAAGATATCAGCGAAATACGGAGAAATACGGTCATGAGAAGATTTTTTACGAGCGAGAGCGTGACGGAGGGGCATCCCGACAAGGTGTGCGACAAGATCTCGGACGGCATCTTGGACGAACTTCTGAAACAGGACAAAAATGCGCGCGCGGCCGTCGAATGCTGCGCGGCGTATAACACGCTCTTCATCACGGGCGAGGTGAGCGCCAAGGCCGACGTCGATTATCGGGCGGTCGCGCGCAAGGTCATCAAGGAGATCGGCTATCATCACGGCAGTTTTGCCTACGACGCCTGCGACATCATCGAACTCGTCCACGGCCAGTCTGCGGACATCGCGCTCGGCGTCGACGCCTCCATGGAGAAGAAGGCGGGGGGCGACGAACTCGACGCCATCGGCGCGGGCGATCAAGGCATGATGTTCGGCTATGCCTGCCGCGAGACGGAGGAACTGATGCCGCTGCCTATCATGCTCGCCCACAAGCTCGCGAAACGGCTCTCCGAACTCCGCAAGAGCAAACAGCTCGCCTATCTCCGCCCCGACGGGAAGACGCAGGTCACCGTGGAATACGAGGGCAAGACGCCTGTCCGCGTCGACGCCATCGTCGTCTCCACCCAGCACAAGGAGACGGTCTCGCAGGAGCAGATCCACCACGACGTCAAGGAGCTCGTCGTCAAGGCCGTCATTCCCGCGGAACTGCTCGACGAAAATACCAAATATTATATCAACCCCACGGGCAAGTTCTCCATCGGCGGTCCCGAGGGGGATTCGGGCCTCACGGGCAGGAAGATCGTCGTCGATACCTATGGCGGCAGATGCGCCCACGGCGGCGGCGCGTTCTCGGGCAAGGACCCCACCAAAGTTGACCGCAGCGCGGCATACATGGCCCGCTACGTCTGCAAGAATCTCGTCGCGGCGGGGCTGTGCGATGAAGTCGAGATCGAGCTCGCCTATGCCATCGGCGTCGCGAATCCCGTCTCGATCTTCGTGGACACCTTCGGCACGGGCAAACTTCCCGACGACCGGCTCGCCGAAATCGTGGAAAAGGAGTTCGATCTCCGTCCCGCGGCCATCATCGAGACGCTCGATCTCCGCCGTCCCATCTATTCCGAGACGGCCGCCTACGGGCATTTCGGCCGCCCCGACTTCCCGTGGGAGAAGTGCGACCGCGCCGCCTCCCTCAAAAAATACTTATAAGGGCTATTCCCATGCGAAATATTTCGGGTACAACGCGGAGAAGCATTTCGAAGTCGCTCGCCTATTCGGCATTGGCCGTCGCGTTCATCACGGCGTGCGCGTGGATCTCGGTGCCCGTCGGGCCCATCCCCGTCACGTTGCAGACCTTTGCCGTCTGCCTGATCGGGGCGCTTCTCGGCCCGCGGCGCGGCCTCGCCGCCATCGGGACCTATCTCCTCATGGGGCTCGTCGGCATTCCCGTCTTTGCGGGATTCGGCGCCGGCCCCGCAACGCTCTTCGGGCCGACGGGCGGCTACCTCTTCGGGTTCGTCTTCGCCGTCGCGTTCCCCGCGTTTATCAAATTCATCCCCGTGAAGAACGCATGGGGGAGGACGTTCCTCTTCTACGCCTCCATGCTCCTCGGGTTGGCCGTGTGCTATCTCTTCGGGACCCTGTGGTTCGTCAACCTCTATCACTGCACGGTCGCCTATGCGCTCGGCATGTGCGTCGTGCCCTATCTTTTGCCCGACGCCGTCAAGCTCTCCCTCGCCGCGCTGCTCGCCGTGCGGCTGGAATCCGTCGTCCGCTGAAAAATCCCGCTTTCGAGCGGGAATTTTTTTAGGAAAATCTTGATTATTTCAAGTTCGTGTGATATAATGGACAAAAACCTGAAACTCAGGGGGGGAAAGACATGAAAAAAATAGTGACTGCATGCTGTGCAAGCGCGATCGCCTGCGTGATCGCGTTCGGCGCCGCCGGATGCGGCACCGACCTCAACGGAAAGAGCTTCTCTTCCGGCGAAGCCGATGCGACCATCACGGCCAAACTCTCGGGTTCGTTGAACATCTCCGATAACCTCTTCGGCATCTTCCTCGAGGACATCAACTATGCCTCCTACGCCATGGATGCCAACATGGTCAACAACGGCAACTTCGAATCGCTCGGGGGCGATTCCCGCGACTACACGGCCTCCGGTTGGGAAACCGAGAAGGCGGAGTTCACCGTAAACAGCGAAGACGGCGTCTTTGCGGACAATGCGGTCTATCACAACGAAGACGCGGGCGCCGACGTCAATCCGCACTATGCGCGCGTGAGCGTGTTGGATAACGACGGCGGTCTCGTCAATGCGGGGCATTCGCAGGCCGCGATTTACGTCCGCAAGGGCGTGCAATACAAATTTTCCGCCTTTGTCCGCTCGCCCGAGCGCGCCGCCAAGATGCGGTTCAGTCTGGTGGACGGCTATGGCGACGAAGTCCTCGGGACGACCGTCTCCGTGCCGCAGGGCGATACATGGATCAAATACGAACGCACGGTCAAGTCTTCCAAGACGACGGACGACGAGCTGGAAGTCCGGCTCCTGTTCGATGAATCGGGCACCTATGACGTGGACGCCGTCCGCTTCGAGACGACCGACGCCACGGTGGGCGTCAAGAACTATATCTATCGCGCGATCGCGGATCTCTCGCCCAAGTTCATGCGCTTCCCCGGCGGGTGCATCATCGAGGGCGACGCGGGCAACGGCGGCAACGAGACCAAGGAAGTCTACGATTGGAAAAATTCCATCGGCGTCGCGGTGACGGGCGGCAACGCGGGCGACGAGACCGTTCCCGCATTCACCTATCAATTGGATACCAACGGAAAGGCCAAGACGGTGACGACCTACGGCGAGTGGACCACCCGCACCAACAACTTCGATCTCTGGGGCTATAATATGGATTACGGCCTCGGATTCTATGAATATTTCCTGCTCTGCGAGAAGATCGGCGCGACGCCCGTTCCCATCGTCAATTGCGGCTTCTCCGATCAGGGCGGCATGGCGAGCGGTGCGGCCGTGCTCCTCAAGGGCCGGCACGGCAACGGCGTTGCAGACTATGTGCAGGACGCGCTCGATCTCATCGAGTTTGCCAACGGCGACGAGACGACCGAATGGGGCAGGATCAGGGCCGCAATGGGGCATCCCGAGCCCTTCCATATGAAGTATATCGGCGTCGGGAACGAACAGTTCACCGAAACCTACTATCGTTGCTATGAGCAATTCCTCGAGGCGTTCCGCGCCGCACAGAAAGAAAATCCCACGGCCTACGGCGATGTCCGGCCCATCGTCGGCAGCGGCATGGTATTTTCCGACTGCGAGGGCGCGCCGGAAGCAGGGCCGAAAGCCTATCTTGCGCCCAACGCCATCAGCGATTATCTCTCGTCGAAGAAGATCGCGAGCGCCTCGGAATACGGCATCGTCGACCACCATTACTACATGGGCTATGTGGATTTCCTCCACTATGCGACGCCCGAAAACTGCATCTACGATAAGCCCGTCTATGAGAACAACTATAAGGTATTCGTCGGCGAGTTCTCGGCCAACGCCTCCACGCGCTACTACGGGGCCAGCAATGCGTATCAGACGAACAGTTGGTACAGCGCCATCTCCGAAGCGGCCTACATGACGGCTTTGGAGCGCAACGGCGACGTCGTAGACCTCGCGGCCTATGCGCCCATGTTCGGCGTTTGCGACGGCTTAAAAGGCGCATCATTTCCCACGAACCAGTGGGTAGTGGACATGATGTACTTCACCGACTCCGAACTTCTCCTCTCGCCCAACTACTACACCCAGCAGCTCTTCATGAAGAACAGCGGCACGAACTATCTGAATGCCGAAATGACGGTCTCCGACGCGGTGACGCCCTATGCCACCGACGGCGTGAATGTCGACCGGCTCTATCAGTCCGTTACGCTGGATAAGGTCTCGGGCGACATCATCGTCAAGATCGTCAACGCCGGCGATACCGACCTCAAAGTCAACGTCGAGATCGCGGGCGCGAGCGTCAAGGGAGCGGGGAACGGCACCGTCATCACGGGGAAATACGGTGCGCAGAGCATGAACACGCTCGATAAAGACGGCTATGAAGTCTTGCCCAAGAATTTCACCATCAGCGCAAGCTCGAAGTTCGGATATACCGCGCCGGCGTTCAGCGTCACGGCCATCCGTCTTCATACGAAATAATACGTTCGGCTCCTCCTTAGGGGGAGCCGTCGATCACTCGCAGGACAACAGCTCCTCCTTTGGGGAGCCGTCGATCACTCGCAGGACAACAGCTCCTCCTTAGGGAGGAGCTGTCGAGCGTCTGCGGGGCAAAAGCTCCTCCTTGGGGAGGAGCTGTCGAGCGTCCGCGAGACTGAGGTGGGGGGGTATTTGCAGACATGCCCCCTGCCTTTTTTGTCAAATGTGCGATCGCATGGGGGGAAATCCCCTCCCCGGGGAGTCGCCGCCGATGTCGGTGGGTGGCAAAAGTTCCTCCCCGGGGAGGCATTACCGAGCACTCGCAGAGACAAAAGCTCCTCCTTGGGGAGGAGCTGTCGAGCGCTCGCGAGACTGAGGTGGGGATTATAAATCTCCGCCCATTCTTCCCTTTGGGAAGGCTTCGTTCACGCCGCGAATTTGCTTGACGGCGGGCGGGAAACCGCGTATAATGATGGGGAACACAGGAGGCTGTCATGAATTATCGGGAAGAGTCGCTGAAAAAACATGCCGAATGGCGCGGAAAGATCGAGGTCAAGGCGCGCGTGCCGGTGGGGAGCCGCGAGGAGCTCTCGCTCGCGTATACGCCGGGCGTCGCCGAGCCCTGTCTCGCCATACAAAAGGACGTCGAAAAGAGCTTTGCGCTCACGCGCCGTTGGAATACGGTGCCCGTCATCACCGATGGGACCGCGGTCTTGGGGCTGGGAGACATCGGCCCGGAGGCAGGCATGCCCGTGATGGAGGGCAAGTGCGCGCTCTTTAAGGCCTATGGCGACGTCGACGCCTTCCCGCTCTGCATCCGCTCCAAAGATCCGGATGAGATCGTCCGCACCATAGAATTGCTCGCGGGTTCATTCGGCGGCATCAATTTGGAAGACATCGCCGCCCCCCGCTGTTTCGAGATTGAGCAGCGGCTCATCCGCGACCTCGATATCCCCGTCTTCCACGACGACCAGCACGGCACGGCCATCGTGACGGCGGCGGCGCTCCTGAACGCGCTTCGCCTTGTCGGAAAGCGCGTGGAGGCGATCTCCGTCGTCATCAACGGCGCGGGCGCCGCGGGGACGGCCATCGCGAAATTTTTGCTGAAATTGGGCGTCAAAGAGGTGACGATGTGCGACCGCAAGGGCGTGCTCTGCGCGGGAGAGGAATGGCTCAACGACGCCAAGCGGGAGCTCGCCGCGATCACCAATCCGCGCCGCATCCGCGGCTCCCTCAAGAACGCCATGGCGGGCGCGGACGTCTTCATCGGGGTCTCCGGCCCCAATTGCGTGACCAAGGAGATGGTGCGCACGATGGCGGACGGGGCGATCGTCTTCCCGTGCGCCAATCCCACGCCCGAGATCGCGCGGGAGGATGCGTTGGAGGCCGGTGCTGCCGTCGTCGGAACGGGCTCATCGGAGAAGCCCAATCAGATCAACAACGTGCTCGTCTTTCCGGGGCTCTTCCGCGGCGCGCTCGACGTCCGCGCGACGAAGATCAATTTCGAAATGATGATGGCGGCGGCGAAGGCCATTGCGGCCTGCGTCTCCGACGCGGAACTGAACGCCGATTACATTCTTCCCTATGCCTACGACCGCCGTGCGCACACGGCCGTGGCGGAAGCGGTCGCCGAGGCGGCGGTCCGGACGGGCGTATCCAAGCTGAGCTCGTAAATCGTAAACCGCCGATCGCCAATTACACGTTTTCTTCGCCGCACTCGCAGACATGGGTGCGGCCTTTTTTGTCTCTCCCTCCCTCGGCGTCCCCCCGCAGGGGGGAAGCTGCCGCGCTTTGCGCGGCGGAAGGGGGTACTCTCCACTCTCATATTGCTCTCT
>CANQWO010000033.1 GCA_947627565.1 uncultured Clostridia bacterium | reverse complement strand
CATGAGCGGTGGCCTCCGCGAAGGGGCCGCAGGCGGTCCCTGCCGCCAAGGCGCGACCTGCTTACAGACAACAAGCGTGCGGTGGCGTGGCAAATTGGGTCGCGCACGGCGGAAGTCAATTCCGCCTAACGCACAGGATTTAGTTCACGAAATTTCTTGTTCCAAGAAATTTCCGTGGGTGGAGCGCCGCAATTCTCGCTCAACAGCCCGGTGGGCTGTGAGCGGCGGCGCGACATGAGCGGTGGCCTCCGCGAAGGGGCCGCAGGCGGTCCCTGCCGCCAAGGCGTCGCCCGCTCAAAGCGCGGAGCGCAAATTGAGGGAAAAAACAAAAAGCGTAGTTTTTGTTTTTTCAGGGAATTAGGAAACCTTTGACCTTATTTCCCATACCCATGTCCGCAATCATTCCTTTGTGAAGCGCCCCACCCCCCCCCAGCCCCCTCCCGAGGGAGGGGGTGGAAATAGCGCCTCCTTGGGGAGGAGCTGTCACGAAGTGACTGAGGTGGGGGTCCTTCCCCCTTCACCGCCTTCGGCGGAGCTTCCCCCCTTCGGGGGGACGCCTTTCCCTCGCTGTCCCCCCGAAGGGAGGAAAGTGGCGCGCTGTTTTTGCGCGCCGAAAGGGGGCGGGATTCCCCAACCACTGCGCGGCGTCTTCGGGCAGACAAAAAAAGTACGGACTGCGCCGTACTCTTTTTGATCGCTTTTCACTCAAATGACTATCTGCGACAAATGGCCTCCGCCTATTCCGCGGGCACGTTCTCCTCGAAAAAGGAGAGGACGGCCCCCCACTTCTCATCCCGCCCCGCCTTTTCGTTCAAAAACTCATGACGGCTGTTTTCAAACAGCACGAGCGAAACGTCCTGCATGCCCGCCTTCTCCGTATAGAACCGGTAGAGCTTCTTCACGCCCTTCCCCATATTGCCGACGGGGTCGTTCGCGCCCGAAACCAACAGCACGGGCAGCGCCTTGGGAAGCCCCGCGATGTACGACTTGGTGTAGAGGCTCCTGAGGCCCTTGAAAAAATCCTTATAAAAGCGGTTGGAGCATGTGAACCCGCAGAGCGGATCCGAGGCGTAAGCCGCATTGTTTTCGGCGTCGACGGAGAGCCATGCCCCGTCGTCAAACTTTTTTTCGTAGGCGCCGAAGGAAAGTTTTTCAATGAGCTTTGCGGGCCTCTTGGCAGTAAACAGGCACCCCATGCCCGCAACAAGGCTTCCGAGATAGACTTCGAAGTCCTTTTTATGACTGCTCCCCGCGATGACGGCGGCCGCCAATTTGTCGCCGTATTTCGAAATGTAACTCTGCGTGAGGAAGGAGCCGTAGGAGAACCCGAAGAGTATGACGGGGAGGCCGAAGCGCTGCCGATAAAAATCGGTGATCGCCGCCTCGTCGCGCACGGTGTCCGCAAACATGTTGCCCGCGCAGTAGCCGAGCGTGTCGGGGTCCGTCTCGCCGTGCCCGCGGTGGTCGTCGGCCACGACGTAGAAGCCGTGCGCGTTCAAAAAGGCCGCGAACGCGTCATAGCGGCCCGCATGCTCCGCCATGCCGTGTACAATTTGGACAACGGCGCGCGGCGACGCGCAGTCGAGCCACTCGTGAACGTAAATTTCTTTCTCTCCGAAACCCTTGATCTTCATGAGGTCCCGCCTCCTGCTTTTATCATTATTATACCACAGATCCGAAAAAATTCAACCGGTTTTTGGAAACTCGTCCAAAAGTCCTCTCTTGTTTTTTCGCGCGCGGCATGGTATCATGTTCCTGTTCAGGGAGGACGATATGAAAAAACTGTTTTTGTTTGCCGCGCTGCTGTGCGCAGGGCTTCCGCTTACGGCCTGCTCCGACCGAACCGCGCCGGATCCCGAGGCGTCCGAAGTGCCGAGCCCCGAAATATCCGATGCCGCGCCCCTTCCCACGCTTCCGCAAAACGGAGAGGATGAGACGCCAGAGACAAAAAACGAGCCACCCATGTCTGAAAGACAGCCCGACGAAGCGCCTCCGGCCGCGCCCGCCGAAGCGGAATATGTCATGACGACGGTCGACGGGCTGAACGTCCGCGCGGGCCGCGGAACGAGCTTTGCCGTGCTCGGGAGTTTGGAAAAAGGCGTTCTGATGCCGGTGTATGGGCGCGAAGACGGCTGGGTCGAAACCAAATACCGCGGGAAGTCCGCCTTCCTCAGCGAGCGGTATTGCCGCACGCAATTCTTGAAAAAGGGCGGCGAAGACGTCGAGCGGGTCGTCGAAGAGGGCTGCCTGCAATTGGGCGTTCCCTATGTCTACGGTGCCGTGCGCTATCACGACGGACGGGGCAATCTTCTCAAAAATTTTACGGCCGAGGCCTTCGACTGCTCCTCGCTCATGCAATACATATTCTACCGCGGGGAGCGCGTGCTCCTCGACGTTACGACGCGCACACAGATAAAACAGGGCACCCATGTCCGAGAGGAAGACCTTCGGCGCGGCGATTTGCTCTTCTTTACCAATGCCGCGCGGAAAGAGAAAACGGGGATCGAACGGGTGGGCCACGTCGCGCTCTACCTCGGCGACAACTATATTTTGCACACCGCGTCCGACTACGCCAAGATCGAGCAAATTTCCGCGGCGCGCCGGGAGTATTTTCTCGAAGCGCGGCGGGTCCTGTAACACGGCATCCTGTCACGGGGCTTTCGGCGGCGGGTATCGCCACGTCCGACAACAAATTTTGCGAAATATGAAACGGGCGCCCGCCATGAGACGGACGCCCGCAAGCATGCTCCAAAGGGGCGCTCACCCGGGCAGTTTGCCGCGGAGATGATCGGCAAGGCGCGCAAACATCTCGGGGGAAAGCGTCTCCCCGCGCACCCCGGGCGCGACGCCGACCTCGGCGAGAACGGCCGCCGCTTGCTCGCGCGAGAGGTGAAACGCGGCCATGAGATTGTTTTCCAGCGTCTTTCTGCGCGAAGAAAAGGCCGCCCGCACGACGGCGCGGTACATCTCGCGGTCTACCTCGCCCAGCCGTCCCTCCTCATACGTCACCCGCACGACGGCGGAATCGACGTTGGGGCGCGGGTAGAAGAGCGTCCGCGGGACCTTCCTGACGATCTCCGCTCTGCCGAACCGCGCGATGGCCGCGGTGACGGCGCCGTAGTCCGCGGTGCCCTCTTTCGCCGCAAAGCGCAGGGCGACTTCCTCCTGCACCATCACGGTGAACCCGCGGCAGAGCGCGCTGTCCTCCACGAATCTCATCACGACGGGCGTGGTGATATAATATGGAAGATTGGCGACGACGAGGTAGGGTCCGAGCTCCCTCTCCAGCGCGGGAAAATCGCACGTTTCGAAATCGGCAAAGCGGACTTCCGCATTGGGGAAGCCCGCAAGCGTCTCTTCGAGAACGGGGGCGAGCGTCCGGTCGATCTCAAACGCGACGACGCGCTTCGCCCTTTCGGCAAGCGCCCGCGTCAGCGCGCCCGCGCCCGCGCCGATCTCGAGGACCGTCGTCGTCTCATCGACGCCCGCGTCCTCCGCGATGGCGGAGAGCAGGTTGCCGTCGGAGAGAAAATTCTGGCCGAATTTCTTTTTGAAATCGAAGCCGTGCCGCATGAGCACTTCGCGGATTTCCATAAATCACCTCGCATATCGCGGACATGGGTAGCCCAAATTGTGTGTGAGGGAGTCCCCCTCCTCACAGAAGAAAAGGAGAGCCGCAGACGCGGCTCTTTTGGTCATTCGATCATGGGACGAACGCGGAGCGGCAGTCCGACTGTTTCCGCCAAAATTCGGCATCGTTCGACAGCCTCCTCGCCGATGCAGTCGACGACGGAAAACCACGCGTTCAGCCCCTCTCTTTTGCAACTCTGCGCAAAATCCAGCATGTATCCAAACCCCGCCTCCCCGTATTTGGGACGGCAGACGGCCGCATATCCCGCCGCGTCGGGCATGTTGAGGGAGATGTTGACGCCGTCGAGCCGACTCTTCAGGAGCGGCGCGATATCAAAGCCGTTGATCGCGCTGCCGTGGCCGTTCGTATTCAGGCGCGTCCGCCCGCCCTTCGCATGAATGACATCGCACAGCCATACCATGTCCGAAAGACGGTAGGTCGGTTCGCCGAATCCGCAGAAGACGATCTCGCGAAAACGGGTGGGATCGCCAATCTCTTCCGCCACCGTCTCCCGCGGCGGCTCGCCGTGTTTCAGCCAGAGCGCATAGCCCTCGTAGGTCTCATTGCCCTCGCGCACGCAAAACGTGCAGCGGTTGGAGCAACGGTTGGTGAGGTTGAGATATAAATTTTCGCCGATCGGATAAGTATAGGTATCTTTCATCATCTTCGGCCGCCCGAAAGAGCGGCCCTCCGTCATTTCATTTTTGAAAACAGGCGCGCGGCGTTTTCGCCGATCTTCGCCTCCGCCTCTTCCAAACGCAGCCCCTTGATCGCCGCGATCCTGGAGACGACCGTCGGGATGTTGGCCGGCGTATTTTTTTCGCCGCGGAAGGGCGAGAGGTAGGGACTGTCCGTCTCGGACAGGATGCGGTCGAGGGGACACGCCGCAACGCTCTCCACCGCCCGCCTCGCGTTTTTGAAGCAGACGACGCCCCCGAACGAGAAATACGCGCCCAGTTCCGCGAACGCAGAAAGGTTCTCCACGCCATAGGAATAACAGTGCATGAGGTACCCATGTCCGAGACAGCCGCGCATCTCCCGCAAAATTGCGAGCGTATCGGCGCAGGCGTCGCGGGAATGAATCTGAATGGGAAGCCCCCATTCGGCCGCCAATTCGAGCTGGCGCACAAAGAGGGCGCGCTGGGCAGCCTTGGCGCCGTCGCCATAATGATAATCGAGCCCGATCTCGCCGACGCTCACGCACTTCGGCCGCCGGGCAAGCGCGTCAAATTCGGCGTGCGCCGCTTCGCCGTCTAAGGGCGACGCCGCGGCAAACTCGGGGTGGATCCCGACGGTAAAATAACAGCCGTCGGTCGAGGCCGCAAATTCCGCGTGCATGCGCGCATGGGCGAGCGTATCGGCCGCAAGGATGACCCGATCGACTCCCGCCGCCCTGATCCGCTCCCACTCCGCGGGAAATTCGTACCCCTCATCCGCAAAATGCGCGTGGACGTCGATCATCGGACCGTCGCCCCGCTCCCCACGAGCCGCTCGGGCGAGACGAGGGCGAGATTGCCCGCTTCGTCTTCGGCGCAGAGGATCATGCCCTCGGACAGCACGCCGCACAGTTTTACGGGCTGCAGGTTGGTGACGACGACGACTTTCTTCCCGACCATCTCCTCGGGCGTATAATATTTTGCGATGCCCGAGACGACGGAGCGCACCTCGTCGCCCAATCTGACCGTCTCATGCAGCAGTTTTTCGCTCTTTTTCACCTTCTCGCACGCGATGACCTCGCCCACTTTGAGCTCGAGCTTTTGGAAATCGTCGAACGAGACGGGCGGCTTGGGACCCGCGCTCTCTTTTTCGGCCGCGGGGGAAGGCGCAACGGACTTGGCCTTGGCCTTGGCGAGTTTTTCGACCTCCGCAAGCTCCTTCTTTACGTCGAGGCGCGGGAAGACGGGCGGAAGTTTCTCGACGGGCCCGCCCTCCTTGAGAACGCCGTATCGGCAATCCCCGAAATCCTGTTTTTCACAGCCGAAACTCGCGAGGATGTGCGCCGTCGCCCGCGGCAAAAAGGGCTTCAAGAGAATACATGTGACGCGCACCGTCTCGGCGAGATTATAGAGCACCGCCCCGAGACGCGCCCGCTTGGCGGGATCTTTCGCGAGCAGCCACGGCGCCGTCTCGTCGATATATTTATTGGCGCGCGAGACGACGGCAAAGATATCCGCAAGCGCATCGGGCGCATTGAGGGCACCCATGTCCGCGTTGACGCGTTCGGAAAGCCCGTTGAGCATCCCGATGAGTTCGGCGTCGGGGCCCTCGGCCTCGCCGCGCGCGGGGATCCCCGCAAAGTTCTGCACGATCATCGCCTGCGTCCGCGAGACGAGGTTGCCGAGGTCGTTGGCGAGGTCGGCGTTGACGCGGAGAAGGAAGCGCTCCGTCGTATACTCCCCGTCGCTGCCGAACGGGATCTCGCGCAGGAGATAGTATCTGACCGCGTCCGCACCGTAGCGCTTGACCAATTCATAGGGATCGGTGAGCTCGGGGCGGGCGTTTTCTTTGGACTTCGAGAGTTTCTCTCCGCCGATGAGGAGCCACCCATGTCCGTAGATCTGCTTCGGGAGCGGCTCGCCGAGCGCCATCAGCATCGCGGGCCAGATGATGGCGTGGAAGCGCACGATCTCCTTGCCCACCATGTGCAGGTCGGCGGGCCAGAACTTGCGGTAGAGGCCGTCGTTCTCCGAGCCGTACCCGAGCGCCGTGACGTAGTTGAGCAGGGCGTCGATCCAAACATACGCCGTATGTTTGGGGTCAAACGGCAGCGGCACCCCCCACTTCACCGTCGTGCGGGAGACCGAAAAGTCGTTGAGCCCCGCCTTCAAGAAGTTATTCACCATCTCGTTGACGCGCGATTTGGGCTGCAAAAAGGCGGGATTTTCCTCGTAATGTTTGAGGAGCGCGGGCGCGTATTTGGAGAGGCGGAAGAAGTAGCTCTCCTCCTTTTGCAGGGCGACCTCTCTGCCGCAGTCGGGGCATTTGCCGTCCACGAGCTGTGCCTCCGTCCAGAACGATTCGCAGGGCGTGCAATAGTAGCCCTCGTATTCC
Organism: uncultured Clostridia bacterium; assembly: GCA_947627565.1. Classification (GTDB taxonomy): domain Bacteria; phylum Bacillota; class Clostridia; order Christensenellales; family Borkfalkiaceae; genus Gallimonas. The sequence goes on along the minus strand of CANQWO010000033.1, from coordinate 16,044 downwards.
GATTTGTAGATATCGCCGCTCTCGTAGAGCTTCTGATAGATATGCTGCACTGCCCGCACATGATCCTCGTCTGTGGTACGGATGAAGCGGTCGTAGCCGACATCCAAAAGATTCCACATATCCTTGAGCTCCGAGACGAGCGGGTCGATAAACGCGCGGGGCGTGATCCCGCGCTTTAAGGCCTCTTTTTCCACCTTTTGGCCGTGTTCGTCGGTGCCCGTGAGGAAAAAGACTTCCTCCCCCTTCATCTTATGGAAGCGGGCGAGGGCGTCGCAGATGACCGTCGTATAACAGTGGCCGATGTGCCAATTGCCGCTGGGATAGTAGATGGGCGTTGTGATGTAGTACTTCTTTGCCATAATTTACCTCTTCACGCCTATTATAGCGCAATCGGCGCAAAAAGTAAAATCATTTGCGAACAACCGCCCGGATTTTCTTTTGCGCGCGCCCGTTTCGGGGATTTTTCCTCGGCTTTCCCCCCTTACGGCATATCCGCCGCCCCGCGCGGAATACAAATAGAGATATGAACGCCATTTTTGCGGCGATTTTTCTCCTCTCCGCCGCGCTCTTTCTCGTCTCCGACCCCGACGCCTTCCTCGCCGCCATGCTGGACGGCGGACAGAGGGCCGCCGTGCTCTCGCTCTCCCTCCTCACCGTTTACTGCGTCTGGCTCGGCTTCTTCAAGGTGTTGGAACGGAGCGGGCTCTCCGAAAAATTTTCGCGCCTTCTCTTCCCCGTGACACGCCGCCTCTTCCGGAGCGACGACCGAAGCGCCCTCTCGCTCGCCGGCGCCAATCTCTCCGCCAATTTCCTGGGTCTCCCCGGCGCGCCCACGCCGCTCGGCATCCGCGCCACCGAGGCCTTCCTCGCGAAAAACAACGCCTATGCCGCGGACATGCTATTCGTCTTGAACGCCACAAGCCTCCAATTGATCCCGACGACGGTCATTGCGCTCCGTCTTGCGGCGGGGTCCGCCGCCCCCGCCGACATCTTCCTGCCCACCCTGCTCGCGACGCTCGTCTCCACGCTCGCGGGCGCGCTCCTCGTGCGGCTCACCGCAGACCGTCGGACCCGCAGGGCCGGAGGACGCACGCCGTGAAGTGGGTACCCTGCATCATTCCCGTCCTCTTTCTCTCCCTCTTTCTCTATGCGGTTGTTCGGCGGATCCGCCTCTACGATTGCTTTACGGACGGCGTCAAGGAGGCGGTGCCGCTCGTGCTGTCCGTCTTCCCCTATCTCGCGGCCATGCTCATTCTCTCCGCGCTCTTCGAAAAAAGCGGGCTGGCGGCCATGGTCACCCACGCGCTCACGCCCTGCTTCCGCCTGCTCGGCATTCCGCCGGAAATTTCACCCCTCGTGCTCATCAAGCCCTTTTCGGGCAGCGGTTCCACGGCCATTCTCTCGGAACTCTACGCCGCCTACGGCCCCGACAGCTACATCGGGCGCTGCGCCTCCGCCGCCTACGGCTCGAGCGAGACGGTCTTCTATATCCTCGCCGTCTACTTCGCGGGGCAAACCCATCGGCGGCTATTCTTCCCCGTGCTCTGCGCGCTCGTCGCCAACCTGCTCGGCGTCGTGGCCGCCTGTCTCCTGTGCCGCGTCCTGTAAACACAGAACGGTTTCGCGCACCCGCCTTGCAAATTCCAAACAAGACTTGAACGTTCCGCTTAGAAAAAACATTTTCGGAAATTTTTCGACAAAATATTTTACTTTCTTCCCCCGCCGCTATATAATAGAGACACAAAACATCCTTGCGTTCATAATTTTCCCCCTTATCATATTAGGAAACTCCCCGAGGCTTCGGCTTCGGGGAGTTTCCTGTTTTATCGGGTTTTCAATAGGGGAGATCCAAATGCTGGCCGCGCAGACATCGCGGCATGACGGTGTACGCATTCAACATCTTATGCCGATACCGCTTCACGGAATGGCCCTCGGCGAAGGCAAGCAGCACCCCATAGATGATGCCCGGGCCGAAGTTGAAGAAGTTGCAATCGACGACGCTCGTGAGGAGCAAGGCCGCGACCACAAGGGCGATAAACGTCTTTTCGTGCGTGGGCCGCTGCAAATACAGGACGACCGTATCCAGCCTGTGCAGGCCGTAGGCCAAGATCCCGAGCAGGCCGCACGAGGCGAGCAGTTGCATATAGGTATCGTGCGCGCGCGGCGGCATGAAGTGCGAAAATTCGTCGAACGTGAAGCCGGGCGTCTCGTAAAATCCCACGCCGAACCACGGGGCTCGCAAAAAGGCGTTCCAACAGTTGACGTAAATGGTATCGCGTTCACTCGGGTTGGCGCCGGCCTCGACGAGCGAATGGAAGATGTCCAAGACCTTTTCCCGCGCGAAGAGCAAAACGACGAGCGCCGAGGCGAGCGCAACGATCCCGACGACGAGATGCCCCTGCCGCGCCTCGCGTCTGCACGCAAGCAGGATATAGAACGCGCAGAGGAACGCCATCACCGTTCCGAACAGGATCCCGCCGCGGCTCTGCGTAAACACGACGGCGAGATAGAAGATCGCGGTGACGACGGTATACGGCCAGCCGCGCCGCCGCGTCGCCGCAAAATAGGCCGGCGCGGGCATGCACATCGCCATGATGCAGGCGACGTTGTTGTAGACGCCCCACCCCGTATACAGCGACCCGCGGTCCACCGTGAGCCCCTGGAAGACGCCGTCGATGGTATACATGTCCGCAATCTCGATGCAGATCCCGAATCCGATCGCCATAAACAGGCCGGCGATATACGATTTGCGGATACGGCTGAAATCCAACGTCGTGATGAAAAAGACGTAGAGCAGCGCGAGCGAGACAAACTGCGCAAACCCGAAGAGCGCGCTCCGGAGTTGCACTCCGCCGAGGTCCAGCCCGCCCAACATATAGGCGATCCCCAATCCGGCCAAGCCGCCGAACAGCCGCGGGAACGGCACGTTCCTTCCCTTTTCGACGAGCACGGCCGCCCATTTGGCGAGGACCAACGCGCCGATGAGGGAGAGGATCACGATAAACTGCAACAAAAACGCGGCGTCTGTAAAGGCGGTCGTCTCCGGATGTTTGACAGGATTGTTCCCCGGAGAGAGCGTCATATAGCCGCAGCAGGCGATCGGAACGCCTGCGATCGTATCATCGCAAAAGAGAAATCCGATGAGCACCAGCACAAGAAATGTGTAGTAAACTTCCAGCTCGAACCCCAATACCTCGGAGACCGTCATCAGCGCGACGGCGAGCACGAGATAGGCGGGCGAACGAAAGAAATCTTCCAGGCATGTGCACAAAAAACTTCCTTTCAGTCGCGGAAAGGCCTGAATCAGCATGCGGCCATTATAGCAGTTTTCCGGGCGGTTGGCAAGAATTTTGCGCGCGCTTTCCCTGAAATTATGACACCAAACACAATATTTTCACAATTCTCGCGCGATTTATCATGCATGTTGAACGTTCTTTGGGGGCAGACCCGCCTCTGCCGAAAAAAACGGACTTCTTCGCCTTCCCGATCAAAAAATCCCTCCCGAAGGAGGGACAGACGCTTGCGTTCGGGGCTCCGATGTTCAGGGTTCCGGAGTTCGGGGTTCGGGGTCCACGATGAGCCGATAGAGGGAGCTCTTGGAGACGCCGCGCTCCTTTGCGACCAATTTCAGGGCCTCCTTTTTGTCCATGCCCTCCGCGAGATAGCGCCGAAGATGTTCCTCGGGCGAGAGCGCGAGCAACTCGTTCTCCTCGCGCGCGCCCTCCACGAGCAAAATGCACTCCCCGCGTTTTTCGCCCCCATATCCCTCTTTGAGCGTAAATTCCACGCTCTCCTCATGGATCTTGGTGATCTCCCGCACGATGCAGGCGCGGCGGTCGCCGAAGACCTCATACATGAGCGAAATGTAGGCGTCGAGATCCTGCGGCGCGCAATGAAAGATCAGCGTATCGCGGACATGGGTATACCGTTTTAGCTCATCGAGCCGTTTTGCGCGCTTATCCGGCAGAAAGCCGACGAAGGTAAATCTGTCCGCGGGGAAGGCCGAAAGCACCAGCGCGCAGACGAAGGCGCACGGCCCGGGCAGAACGGTATAGGGCTCCCCCGCCTCCTTCAAAACGGCGCAGACCGCGCTCCCGGGATCGGAAATTACGGGCATGCCGGCGTCTGAGACGACGGCGATCCGCTTCCCCTCCCGCGAGAGCGCGAGCATCTTCTCCGCCGCCTCGCGTTCGTTGAACTTATGGCAGGAGATCAGCGGTTTTTTGATTCCGTAAGCGGTCAAAAGGCGGATGGTATGGCGGGTATCCTCGCAAAAAATGACGTCGGCCTCGCGCAGTTCGTCGAGCGCGCGCAGCGTGATATCCTTGAGGTTGCCGATGGGCGTTGCGACAAATGCGATCATGCCGTCTCCTTTGCGTTGACGAGCGTGGGCAAGACTTCCACGCCGGCCGCGCCGCCCTTGACGGCCAAAACCAGCACGGCGTAGGGATTCTTCTCCGCCCGTCCCGTGATGAATTGCAGTTTTTTGGGCTCGAGGTTGCGGACATGCATGCCACAGAGAAGCTCTGAGACGCGATCGGCACGATGGACGACGGCCAATCTTCCGCCGAATTTGAGGCAGCGTTTCGCGCTGTCGAGCAGTTCCCCGAGCGTGAGGGAGAGCTCTCTCCGGCACGGGGATACGGCGGGGTCCGGGCTCGCAAATCCGCCGTCGGGGCGCTCGTAGGGCGGATTGCAGAGAATGAGCGAAAACTTCTCGGTATAGGCGAGGCCGATGTCCTGCACGCGGATGTTCTCGACGGTGAAGAAGTCCCCGAGCCCGTTGAGGGCCACCGTGTCGCGATTCATCGCGGCGAGCCCCTCGTCGGCCTCAAAACAGGTGACATGCCGGACGCCGCGGTTCTCGGCAAAAAAGTGCAGGCCGACGATGCCGCTCCCCGAACAGAAGTCGGCGACCTCCTCCCCCTTTTTGGCCTTGACGAAGCGGGCGAGGCAGACCGAATCGGAAGTAAAGCGGTATTTTTCGGTGTCCTGTATGATTTGATAGTCTCCGATGAGGAGCGATTCGATGATCTGCATAGATGGTCTGCGCCGCGAGCCTTTGGCGGCTCCGAAGCAAAAAGCGGGAGGAAAAAGAAAAAGGCGCGGAGCGCCTTTTCTCTTCAGTTACGCGGTGATCGCGCCCGTAGGGCATCCGTCTTCGCAAGCGCCGCAATCGATGCACACGTCGGGATCGACGACATACGTCGTATCACCGGGAGCAATCGCGCCGACGGGGCAGGTATCCGCACACGCGCCGCAGGATACGCAGGCGTCCGTAATCTTGTGAGCCATGGATCCACCTCCAAAAAAATCTTACCCGTATTATATCACAACCGTGTCGTTTCGTAAAGAGTTTTCGCGAAATTTTATCTTATTCCTCGGAATTTTTCTCGTCGTCCTTGTCTGCATCGGGGGCCTGCTTGAAGGAGAGATCGCCGACGGGGAAATCGCGGTAGAACACCGCGCCGTCCTTTTCCACCTTGACCTTGACCGTCATTTTGAGCATGTCGATGGAGATCACGGCGCCGTTTCCCTCGGGCGTCGTCACGGTGGAGCCCAGCTTCGGCATCTTCTTGAACGCGCCCGCGTAGTACTCGTTTTCATAGGAGAGGCAGCACATCAGCCTGCCGCAGAGGCCGGAAATTTTGCTCGGATTGAGCGAGAGCCCCTGGTTTTTGGCCATCTTGATGCTGACTTTGCGGAAATCGGGCATGGCGCCCGCGCAACAGCATACCCGCCCGCACGGCGCGATGCCGCCCAAGATCTTCGTCTCGTCGCGGCTGCCCACCTGTTTCAGCTCGATGCGGATGCGGAATACGGAGGCGAGGTCCTTGACGAGCTCGCGGAAATCCACCCGCCCGTCCGCCGTAAACGTGAAAATGACCTTGCTCCCGTCGAAGGTAAATTCGCAGTCGATGAGTTTCATGGGGAGCCCGCGCGCCGCGATCTTTTCCCTGCAGATCTTCATCGCCTCGGGGCGGCGCTCCTCATTGCGCCGCACGGTCTCCTCGTCCTTTTCCGTCGCGATGCGCACGACGGGCTTGAGCGGCGCGACCACGGAGGCGTCTCCCACCTCCTGTTGGGGCTGCACGACGTAGCCGAACTCCAGCCCGCGCGCCGTCTCCACGATGACATTTTGCCCGCGTTTGAGCGTCAGCCCGCCGCTCGTAAAATAATAGGGCTTACTGTTTCCCTTAAATTTGATCACGACAACGTTTGCCATGTCTTTTCATCCTCCCTGATGCGTACTGCCAGCGCCAACGCGGCCTGCCCGAGGTTGGCATTGAAATTCACTTCTCGCTCGCAGGCGCCGACATGTCCGACGGCCCGCACGAGCACCCCGACGGGATACTTCGCCGCGATCCGGCAGGTGGCGGGCGAACGGCGCGCACAGGCGTCTTCCCGGCCCGCGGCGAGCATCATCGCGTCGCGCAGAACCAGCTTCACCGCCGCCAGAAATTCGCGCTTTTCTTTGATCTCGCCCAACTTCCGGCACAGCGCTTCGATATTTTCCGCCTCCAAAAACTGCTCCGCGAGCGCAAACGTCTCGCCGCCGCCCGCAAGCAGATTTTCGGCCACGGAATAGATCCCGCCGCATGCCGCGGCCGCTTCCCGAATGCCCTCTTCTCGGACATGCCCCCTACGGAGCGCGTCTTCGATCTGTTTTTCCGTAAACGGAGCTTCCGCTATCCGCTTGGCCCGCGAGAGGACCGTAGGCAATACGGCCTGCTCCGACGAGGCGCCGAGAAGAAAATAGACGTTCGCCGGCGGCTCTTCCAAGACCTTCAAAAGTTTGTTCTGTACGAGCGCGGGCGCGGTATGGAACACGTCGAGCACGAAGAGCTTTTTGTCGCTCTCGAGCGGGCGCAGCACGCTCCCGTCTACGACGGCCTCCGCCATCTCCACACTCGGCTTTTCGCCCGCGGCGGGAAGGATGATACAGTCCGCGAAGCTCTCCCCGTCGATGAGTTTGGCGGCGCGGCTCCCGTCTTCCGCGCCGAACAGCGCCTTGGCGCATTCCTTGAGCAGCGCGCGGAGATACGTCTCGTCGGGAAAGACGATGAGCGTCGTATGCGACGTCTCGCCCGCGGCCGCGTCGCGCGCATAACGCCGATATGCGGTTGTCTCACGCAAGAGCTGTTTCACGATCCCTCCACCGCATACATGGGTACCATGCCCGCGGGTGCCCCCTGCGGAACATCGCCGCGGGGCAGTTTTTCGAGCAGTTTCCCGAGCCGCCGCAACTCCCGCGCCTTGGTGCAGGGCGAGAGATAGAACATCAGATAGTTTCCGTCGTTAAACTCGGGATATACGCCGTGCCGCTCCAAATAGGTCTGCGCGTTTTTGCATTCCGCGCCGAACGGCACCAGAATTTTCGTCCAATCGGCATTGTCCACGCACCCGTAGGCCTGCTTGAAGGCGCGGGCCGCGGCCTCGATCCGGACGTTTTGCGGAAATTTCACGGCCAGCTCCACGCTCGCCATGATGGGATATGACGGCGAGGTGGTGCGCAACTTTTTGACGGCCCCTTCCAAGACATGCCCCCACCGTTCCGTCTTTGCGGAGACGACGGCGCCCTGCGTCATCGCGGGAAGAGATTTGTGCACGCCGTCCACCCAAAGGTCGGCATAACTTCCCGCATACAGTTCGGGCGTAAAATGCAGATGTCCGCCGTGCGCGCCGTCTAAAACGAGCGGCTTTCGGGCGGCGTCCGCAAGCGCGCGCGCCGCGGAAAGGGGCGGGACGTTGCCGTAATAATCGGGGGAAGTCAACAGCAGCGCGTCGGCCTGTTCCAGCGCCGCCGAGAGCGCGGACGCCGCGGGCTGCACGGGGATGCCGAACGCCGTCTCCTGTGCGATCAAGACGAGCTCCAACCCGAGGACCTCGCAGGCGTTTTTTACACTTGGGTGCGAAAAAACGGGCGCCGCGAGGCGCTTGACGCCCTGTTCCCGCAGCGCGAGCAGCATGGAATAGACGCCCGATGTGCTCCCCTCGGTGAGCATAAAACTCCGCGCGGCGCCGAGCAGCCGCGCGATGTCCTCCTCCGCCGCCTTCAAAACGCCGCGCGGCGCGAGGAGACAATCGGAATAGGAGAGCTCGGTGATGTCGTATCCCCTCCGCTTGTGGCCGGGCGTATGGAAGGAAATGTGCCGTTTTTGCGCGTCGAGCATGGACGCGATGTGCAGTTTCATGCGTATTTTCCGATCATCCAGTTGAGCAGAGAGAAGCTCTCGAAACGGAGGTCGTTGGAGACCTTGCCGTTATAGTAGGCGATGAAATGGATGTCCTCCGTGCGCTTGACGACGGTGCCGTCCTCGTCTTCCTCGGTGTAATAGACGAGTTCGGAGAGCTTGGGAAGCCGCCCGACGTTGAGGGCGACGGTATACGTCTTATCGGCGGGGGAAGTATAGGGCGTGAACGAGAAGAGCCCGCTCTCGACGGCATTTCTTACGCCGAGATAGTCGGTGCGCAGTTTGATGAGGCGCGCCCGCTCCAGCGCGATCCCCGCCTCCTTTTTGGCGGCCGTGCGGAACCGCTTGTCGTCCTTGTTGCGGGCGAGAAAGACGGATTTGACGGCGGCCTCGTCGGGCACGTCCGAAGTCTCCCAATTCTCGCCGAAGACGCCCGAAAGATAGTCCTCGCAGTCCGCAAAGAGCTTGGGAAAATCGAGATAGGGGTTGCAAAACTCCGTTTCGAGCCCGAAATTGGAGATCCCGCTCTCGACGAAATCGACGAGGTGATTTTTGAGGCTCTCCTCGCCGTTCTCGATATAGACGTAGTCCCGTCCGTTGACGAAGATCGCCTTGCCCTGTCCCGCGGCGCGGCGGGCCTGATAGGCAGTCTGCTCATAGACGTCGTATTGCCCGAAGACCTCGTATCTTACGTCGAGGATGTCGTAGGAAAAGGCGTTTTTGCGCGTCTCCTCCTCGAAGACGGCCATATCGCCCCCCGAGTAGAGCTCGGAATAGGCATAGAGCTCGTAGATCTGATCCTCGCGGGGCTGCGTCGAGACGGTCGTAAAGAACACGCAAAGAGCCGCCACCGCAATTGCGATCGCGATGACGATCTTCAGCCAGTCGTAGGCGAGAAAATTGCCGAGCCGTTCCTTGGTGATCTTAGCGTCCATGGGTTTTTTACTTCTTGGGTTTCATCGTGGGGAAGAGCAGAACGTCGCGGATGGTGGCGCTGTTCGTGAGCAGCATGACGAGGCGGTCGACGCCGAGGCCGAGCCCGCCCGTGGGGGGCATGCCGTGATTGAGGGCGTCGATAAAGTCCTCGTCCACCTGCGCGTTGGTGCCCTGCGCGCGCTTCTTCAAGGCCTGTTCGGCCATGCGCTTTTCCTGGTCGATGGGGTCGTTGAGCTCGGAGAAGGCGTTGCCCATCTCCATGCCCATCATGAAATATTCAAACCGCTCCGTCATCGTGGGATCGTCGGGCTTGCGCTTGGCGAGCGGCGAGATCTCCACGGGATAATCGTAGATAAAGGTGGGCTGGATGAGCTTGTCCTCGACGAACGCATCGAAGAACGCGGCGAGGATGTGTCCCTTGGACTCCTTGCCCTTTTCGAGCTCCACGCCCTTTTCGGCGGCGACGCGGCGCGCCTCTTCGTCGGACGCGATCTCCGCAAAATCGACGCCCGAATATTTCTTGACGGCCTCGGCCATCGTGAGCTTTTCCCAATGCCCGAAGTCGAGCATGGTACCCTGATATTCGATCGAGAGCGTCCTGCATGCCTCCATTGCGACATAGCGGTAGAGCTCCTCCACGAAGTCCATCACGGCATGGTAATCCACATACGCCTGATAGATCTCGACGGTGGTGAACTCGGGGTTGTGCTTGCTGTCCATACCCTCGTTGCGGAAGATGCGGCCCATCTCATAGACCTTCTCGAAGCCGCCGACGATGAGCCGTTTCAGGTAGAGCTCCGTCTCGATGCGCAGATACATATCGAGGTCGAGCGCGTTGTGGTGCGTCTTGAAGGGACGCGCGTCGGCGCCAATCTCAAGGGGCAGGAGAATGGGCGTCTCCGCCTCGATGAAGCCCCGCCCGTCGAGGAAGGCGCGGATGGCGCGGACGATCTTCGCGCGCTTGAAGAAGGTATCCCGCACATCGCGGTTCATGATGAGGTCGATGTGGCGGAGACGGTATTTCGTGTCCACGTTTTGAAGGCCGTTGTATTTTTCGGGCAGCGGCAAGAGCGCCTTGGAGAGCAACACGAGGCGGGTGACATGCACGCTCACCTCGCCCGTCTGCGTCTTGAAGACAAAGCCCTCCACGCCGAGGATGTCGCCGATGTCGAAATCCTTTTTATAGGCCTGATAGACGTCCTCGCCGACGTCCTGCCGGGTGACGTAGATCTGCAATTCGCCGTCCCTGTCCGAAATGTGCGAAAAGGAGGCCTTGCCCATGACGCGGCGGGACATCATGCGCCCCGCAACGGTGACGGTCTTCCCCTCCCACGCCGTGAAATCCGACTTGACGGCGACGGAATCCGCCGTCACGGGAAAGCTCGTGATCCGATAGGGATCGGCGCCCGCTTCGACGAGTTTTTGCAGCTTTTCGCGGCGGATGCGCGCCTGCTCGGCCAGTTCTTTTTCCTCTGCAATGTTGTTTTCTTCCATGTCTGCCCCGTTTATTCGATCTTGAGAATTTTCATCGTGTATTCGCCGTCGGGCGCCTTGACCGTTACGACGTCGCCCTTCTTGTGCCGAAGCAGCGCCGCGCCCACGGGCGACTCATTGGAGATGATGTTGTTCATGGGATCGGCCTCCGTCGTGCCCATGATGGTATAGACGGCCTCCTCCTCGAAGTCGTTGTCGTAGACGGTGACGCGGGACCCGAGATGGACGGCGGAATTATCGTCGTTCTCCTCGATGATGACGGCGTTTTTGATCTGATAGTCGAGCTCGGCGATCTCTCCCTCGTTGGCGGCCTGCTCGTTGCGGGCGGCGTCGTATTCGGCGTTCTCGGAGAGGTCGCCGTGGCTGCGCGCCTCCTGGATGCGCTCGATGATCTCGGCGCGCTTGACCGTCGTGAGATATTTGAGCCGTTCCTCGGCCTTCTTCTTCGCTTCGCTCGTCATGTAAAATTGATCTGCCATACATTTTACCCCTCTGCGCAATTGCGCGCAATTTCTTACGATAAAGACCGTGACTTCATTCCGAAATCACGGTTCTTTCCCATATTATACGCCATACCGCGGCGTTTGTCAATCACATTTGTCGCGCCCGCGCAAGAAATTACAGTCTTTTTAGAAACCGCTCCATGCGCAACGCCGCTTCCCGGAGACGGTCGAGCGAGGTCGCGTAGGAACAGCGCACATGCCATGCCCCGCTGTCGCCGAAGGCGCTCCCCGGGACGACGGCGACGTGCTCCTCCATGAGAAGCCGCTCCGCAAATTCTTCGCCCGTGAGCCCCGTCTCCTTGACGGAGGGGAAGGCGTAGAACGCGCCGCGCGGCTCGAAACAGGGAAGCCCGAGGCGGCGGAAGACGTCCAAAAGATAGCGCCGGCGGCCGTCGTATTCCGCGCGCATCTTCTCGATGGCCGCAAACCCGTCGTCGAAACCCAGAGCGAGCGCGGCCGCCGCCGCGTGCTGGGAGGTGCGGGGCGCGCAGAGGATGGTGTATTGATGGATCTTCAGCATGGCCTCGTCGATCGCAGGGGGTGCGGCCGCGAATCCCACGCGCCAACCCGTCATCGCAAACGCCTTTGAAAACCCGCCGAGGAGCACGCATCTGGGTACCATGTCTGCGATGGACGCTATGGAAACGTGTTTTTCGCCATAGGTGAGTTCGCCGTAGATCTCGTCGGAAATGACGAGCAGATCGTGCTTTTCGACGACGGGCACGAGCGCCTCGAGCTGGTGCCGCGTCATCACGGCGCCCGTCGGATTGTTGGGATAGGGGACGATGAGGCATTTGGCGCGTGCCGTCACCGCCGCCTCGACCGCCTCGGGCGTGAGGATAAATCCCTCCTCCGCGCGGCACGCGACGGGGACCGCTTTCCCCCCGCACAGGGAGACGATGGGCGCATAGGAGACGTAGGCGGGATCGGGCACGAGCACTTCGTCGCCGGGGCCGCATACGGCGCGGAGGGCAAGGTCGATGCCCTCGCTCGCCCCCACCGTGACGAGGATGCGGTCGGGCGGATAGTCGGCCGAAAACCGCTCGAAAAGATAGCGGGAGAGCAGCTTGCGGAGCTCCAAAAGGCCGCGGTTCGAGGTATATTGCGTCTCGCCGCGCCGGATCGAGAGCATGCCCGCGCTGCGTATTTCCCACGGCGTGACGAAATCGGGCTCCCCCACGCCCAAGGAGACGGCGTCGGGCATCGTCGATACGAGGTCGAAATATTTGCGGATGCCGCTCGGCTTCAGACCGCGGGCGGCCGGGCTCAAAAAATCTCTCATGGCTGATAGGGATTCCTGCGGTCGGCGAGCTTCGTGGTCCGCGCGCCCTCCACTTTGTACTTTTTCAAAATGAAGTGCGTCGCCGTCGAGATCACGCAGTCGAAGGTGGAGATATACTCCGAGATGAACCGCGAGACCATTTTGAGCGACTTGGCGCGCACGGTGACGGCAAAATCATAGGCGCCGCTCATGAGGTAGAGGCCCGTGACTTCCTCGTGCCCGGCGATCTCCTCGGCGATGCCGTCGAACCCCGAGCCGCTCTGCGGCGTCACTTTCACCTCGATGAAGGCCTCCACGCACTCGTCCGCCTCCTCGTCGAGGTTGGCGACGGCGGTGTATTTGACGATCGTCCCGCGCTGTTCCATGGCCTTGATGGCGGCGGACACCGTGCCCGCCTCCTCGCCGAGCATCACGGCGATCTCCTCCGCCGTGACCCTGCAATCTTGCTGTAAAATTTCCAAAATGTTGCGCTCCAGAAGCTGCATGTTCCGCCTCCGTTTTTATTTGATTATACCCGGCCCGAGAAAGGTTGTCAAATCATTTGCTTTTGCCGTAAAAATTTTGTATAATATCCCTATGTTTCGCATTTGGGCAAAAGTCCTTTCCGAGGACCATATCGTAAAACAGACGACGCTGGAGCGGGACGAAAAGTTCAGTTACGGCGATTTCTTCGGCTATCTCGCGGAGATCTGCGATACGCTCGACGTCCCCACGCCCCTGCTCTTGAAGACGCACCTCTTCAATTACGCCAAGTTCAATCACGTCGTCTTCCGCCCCTCGGACTTCATGGAGCCCGTCGATTTCGAAAAACTCGTTTTGGAGCATATCTGATTTTTGAGCGCATCGGATTTTTGAGCGCATCGGCCGCGCGCCGCCGCATAAATCGCGGGACGCGGGGCATACTGCGGACATGAAGCTCACTACGCTGCTCGCCTGCTCTGTTCTCATCGTATGCGGGATCTTTGCCGCCGTCTACGCATTGGCGGGATTTGACATTTTGGCCTATCTCACGTTCGGAAATCCCTACGTCTACCGCGCCGCGCTCTCGCTCACGGGCGTTGCCGCACTGTGGCTCATATTCTGGCTCGTCGCCTTCCGCCCGACCAAATTTCTATCGTAAAAAATCATAGCCGCCCGCATTGCGGGCGGTATTTCATTCACGAAATTCTTTTTATAGAAGCTCCCTGCGGGAGGCATATCAAGGGCAAAAAATTTCCGTGGGTGGAGCGCCGCAATTCTCGCTCAACAGCCCGGTGGGCTGTGAGCGGCGGCGCGACATGAGCGGTGGCCTCCGCGAAGGGGCCGCAGGCGGTCCCTGCCGCCAAGGCGTCGCCCGGCTTACGGACAACAAGCGTGCGGTGGCGTGGCAAATTGGGTCGCGCACGGCAGAAGTCAATTCCGCCTAACGCACAGGATTTAGTTCACGAATTTTTCCTCTACGGAAAAATTCCGTGAGCGGACTGCTCGCACGCTTTCATTTGCTCTTAGCCGCACAAACCTTGCTGTTTCATCAAACAACAAGCGCGAAGCGCAAATTGAGGGAAAAAACAAAAAGCGTGGTTTTTGTTTTTTCAGCGAAACAGGAAATCTTTGACCTCATTTCCCATACCCATGTCCGAGGTCATCCATTTGTGAAGCGCCCCACCCCCTTTGGTTCCCCCTCCCGAGGGAGGGGGTGGAAAGAGCGCCTCCTTAGGGAGGAGCTGTCACGAAGTGACTGAGGTGGGGCCCCTTTCCCCTTCACTCGCTCCGCGAAAGGGCTCATTTGTGGGAAAGTTTAGGTGCGCCGAGGAGCCCCCCTCACCGCCTTCGGCGGAGGGCCCATGGATGGGGCGCTGGGGTCTTACAGTCTCCTCAAGTAGCAGGCGACACAAAACGCAGGGGGGCATGTCTGCGATTGACCCCCCGCAAAGCGCTTCTGTCCCCTCCCGAGGGAGGGGGTGAGAAGAGCGCCTCCTTGGGAGGAACCCACAGGGGGGGACGTATGTCACCCTCTACCAGTCCTGTTTTTTCAGGGATTTGTCCTTTACGTCGTCATAAAATTCAAAATACTGCGCTTTCCACGCATAGGGCGAGAGCGGAGTCGGCGTCCCCTCCCTGTAAATCAAATATTCTTCCAGCTCCTCCGGCGTAAAATCGCCCTCCGAAAATTCCTCGTATTCCGAAAAAATCTTCATCAACATCAGTCTGTCCATACCGATTATCCCCCTACCATGTCCGCGATTGCGGTGAAAATTCCACATTATCCACATTTCCGCTGTGGATAACTCGCCCATAAAAACGGCTTTTTGCGGAATTATATGCCGCCCGCCGCACGCCATCATTATACCACACTTTTCGTCCCTTTGCAAGCGCAAGAAATTTCAGATTCTGCCCCGATTTTTTACAAAAAAACTTGACATTCTAAATTTGTTATAGTATAATGATATCAATTGCTGCAAAAGGGAGGTGTAATGGTAATGGACGAAGACTTGCGTCTTCAAGAGGATGTGATCTCCTCTTGGGTACGACTGACGGGCATTCTCAAAAACACGCGACTGACGCAGGGCATGATTTACAACGAGGCGGTCGTCATGATGATCGTCAACAGGAAGTACGAGGAGGACGGTGTGGGGCTCGTCTCTTTCAAAGAGATCGTGGCGGAGACCAAGATGCTGAAGAGCCTTGTCAACCGCACCATCGATTCGCTGGTCCGCAAGGAGATGCTGATGCGGTGCGACGGCGAACTCGATCGCCGCACGACCTATGTGCGCCCCATCCCCGAAAATCTTCATGATTACCTCGTTGTTCACGAGCACACGCTCAAACTGGTGGAAACCATCATCGGCATCATCGGCAAAGAAGACGCGGCGGCCATCGTAAGGCTGACCAATAAGATCGTTAAAGCGGATCTGAAGATCTGAACGCACACTGCGCGCAAACGGCTCCCCAAATGAGGGAGCCGTTTGCGCGTCTTCACAATGCTACCGCAGGCCGCTTAAACCGCCTTGGACAAAGCGGCGCGGAAACCACTACACAAAAAACGGCCATACCATGTCCGCGATCAGGCCTCTGTTTTCAAAATTTCATCCAATGCCGCGCGTATCTGCGCCTTGATGTCGGCATAGCTCTGCCCGGGATGCGCCTCAAACAATTTTTTCGTGCCGCAAAAGATCGAGGGCACATATTTATAGTCGAACCGCTCCACGATCTCCGGATGCCGACGCTCGTCCACCCATTCGATGGGAATGCCCGCATAAACGGGCTTGCTTGCGATCAGTTCCCCGAGCGCCCGCTTTGCGTCGTGGCAATACGGGCAATCGGAGAGATAAAATAACCGAATCTGTTCCATACCTACCTCCGCTCAAATTGTACCGCACCTGTTCCGCAATGTCAAGCCATTTGCCCCTGCCTTCGCAGTCCGTCATGAAAAATTGCGCGACCTTGCTCCCCTTTCCTCCGCCGCTTCGTCTCGGTCGGTAGCGCGCCGCGACGCTGTCTCTAAGCGCCGATCGCGGACATGGTACCCTCATTTTCGGTCTGCTTGTGCAATGTGGCCTGCCGACCGCTGACAAATTCCAGTAAATATCCCCCACTAAAGTGGGGGCTTTTATTTTCGCCCTAAAGGGCATGAATACCAGCCGGTGCTCAAGCA
>CANQWO010000032.1 GCA_947627565.1 uncultured Clostridia bacterium | reverse complement strand
AGCTAAAGCTTTTCACCACCGGCATAGCCGGTGGATTTCTACGAAACTCCGCTTCACTCTGTTTCGTTTCCTATAAAAAAAATTTTCCGCGCAGAGCGGCGGAATTTCCTCTTCCCTTCGCGTTCCCCGAAAGAGCGCGCATTCCCGAACGCGTAAAGGCCGAACGGCGCGGAAAGATCCGCTACGCATTGCGCCCGAAGGCGCGCTGACGGGTGAGCGCATCGAAGAGCGCGGCGCGGGCCGCCGCATCCAAGCCGGCCTCCCGCAAACATGCCTCTGCCGCGGGCTTCCCCCGCAGAAAATCCAAGAGCGTCCGACAAATTTCTTTGCCGTCTCCGCCGACGAGGAGTACACCATGTCCGCGGATAATGGCCTCGAAAACGGCTCTTCCGTCGATTTTTTCGTCTTTCATGACGCGATCAAGGCCGTATCCCCCTACCATGTCCGCGTTGCTCGGCATTTCTTCGGCATAAACCAAGACATGGTATGCCGTAAAATGGCGTCCGTCATACTTCAATCCGCCAAATTCGGTGCAACTTGTCTCCCCGAACGCGGGCGTCCGGTCGCCGTATCTTGCGGTGACGCGCTTCATGAGCCGCACGTCGTAGGGCGCATGCGCCTCCTCTCCGGCGAGCGTGCGTTCGACGCGGGCGAGCTGTAATTTGTCGTGCGGGCCGACGGGCGCGAACACGGCCTCCCCGACGCAAACGGGAAACTCCGTCAAATACCAATATACCCGGTCCGCCAGGTTTTCATCCCCGGTAAAGCGGAGGGCGGCAAATTCATGGATCATTGCATACCTCTTTTCTTCATGATATCACAATCTTCCGCAAAAAACAATTGACTTTGCGCGCGAAATGCGCTATACTTGGGGAAACATGTGAATATCCGTCGTGGGTGCCCTGCGGGGCTGAGATCATACCATTGGAATCGGGCAAGGTCATGCTTGGACGAAAGAACGGTTGAGAGGAATTTTCCGCCTGCGATTTTTCGCGGGCGTTTTTTCTTTACGGGGCGGGATCGCATGCAAACATTTTTCGGAGGTTTTTATGTTGTCCCTTTCCCTTTTGGCGGATCAGGCGACGTGGTATCCGATCACGTTCGATTCTCCGCTCAACATCGTGCGCGGCGTCTGCTTTTGGCTGACTGTGGCGCTCATCCTCGGGTTCCTCGTCGCCCTGCTCCTTATCAAGGGCGAAAACCGCGGGACCTTCCTCAAGACTTCGCTCTTTGGGGGCGTCGTCTACGCATGCGCGATCGGCCTTGTCCTGCTCGTCATGACCTATGTCGAAGACGGGCTCACGCTCATCCTGTTCCTGCCCCTCCTCATTCTCATCCTCTGCCTTGCGGGGAGCGCCGTTGCCGTCTACAAAAAGCCCGAAAAGCTGACCCTGATCGTCTCGGGCGCCGTGACGGGTGCCGCGCTCATCGCGACGCTGGTGTGCATGGGCGTCTACTTTTCGACGGGAAAACCGGCGGAGGACAATTGGCTCACCAACGGGGACGTCAATCAGATCGGGCTCTACATCTCGGCCGTGCTGTTTCTCGCAGCCGTCGTTGCGGCAACCTTTTTCTTGGGTAGGGATGAGAAAAACGGCTTCGATTCCAAGTCCATCTCCTATGCGGGCGTGGCCATCGCGATGAGCTTCGCGCTCTCCTATCTCCGCGTCGTGAAGATGCCGCAGGGCGGTTCCATCACCATCGCCTCCCTCCTCCCCATCTTCATCTACTCCTACATGTTCGGCGTCAAGAAGGGCGTGTTCGCAGGCATGATCCTCGGCCTCTTGCAGGCCGTACAGGACCCCGTCATCCTGCACCCCGCGCAATTCATCCTCGACTACCCCGCCGCATATGCCTGCATCGGGTTTGCGGGCGTCTTTGCGAAGGTGAAGAAGCTCGACAAGCTCCCGCAGCTCCAGATCGCGCTCGGCGGCGTCTGTGCGGGGCTCGCGAGATTCCTCTCCCACTATCTCTCCGGCTGTTTTGCCTTCGGCGTGTTCGCCCCCGAGGGACAGCCCGTCTGGCTCTATAGCCTCATCTATCAATCGGGCTACGTCCTTCCCGACATTGCCATCGTCATCGCCATCGGCGTCATCGTATTCAGTTCGCCCTCGTTCGTGAAGGCGGTGCGGAAGTATTGGCCCAAGAAAAATACCGCGCCCGCGAAGGCCGCCGCGGAGACTGCTCCCGAAGATCAAGCGGTGTAATGGGCCGCGCGGTCAAATAGCAAGGGCCGCCGAACGCCATGGCGTTCGGCGGCCCTCCCTTTTCGTTCAGATAAACTGCAACACGTCGACCAAAATGGCGAATCCGAGCAGGAACACAAAGCCGACGGCGTGAATGACGGCTTCCACCTTGCGCGAGATGGGCTTGCCGCGCACCCATTCGATGGCGGTGAAGACGACCTTGCTGCCGTCGAGCGCGGGAATGGGAAGCAGGTTGAAGACGGCGAGATTGACCCCGATGTACGCCGAGATTTCGAGGAAATTCTGCATGCTTGACGTCGCGACCTTGGAAGTCGTCACGATGGTGGTCACGGGCCCGCCCAAGGCGTTGATGCCCAGCCGCCCCGTGAGGAGCTCGCCAAGCACGCGGAAGATCGAGCCCGCGATCTTGAAGGAATAGACGAAGGAGCGCCCGAGGGACTCGAAAAATCCGAAGCGGTATGCCGTCGTGGAGAGCATGTAATACCTGCCGTCTTCGAGCTCCTCGATGCCGACCCCCAAGGCCTTCCAGACGACGGCGATCTCGGCGCTGTTTTTGACCTTGACGTCGCACCGCAGCATCACCGTCCGCTCCGCCTCGACATACTTGCCGTCCCGCTCTTCGGCGACGCGCAGCGTGACGAGGTCACCCGCCTTTTTTCCGTTGAGCGCCTGCGCGAGATCGGTCGTAAGATAGAGGCTCTTTCCGTCTGCGGCGAGCAGCACGTCCCCCGCCCGCAGCGAGACCTCCTCCGGGTGATCCGCGGTGATGTCGGCGCCGCGCACCTTGATGAGGCTCTGCCCGAACGTGCCGAAGAGCAGGATGATGAGCACCAGCGCGAGGAGATAATTCATGCACGCGCCCGCGATGAGGACGAGGATGCGCTTCCACGGCGCCATCTCCGTAAATTTTCCGCCCTTCACCGCTTGCGTGGGGGGCATGTCTGCGATCCCCCCCTCCGATTTCGCATCTTGGGGGATTTCCGATGTCTCGCTTCGAACGGGCGCAGAGGGCTCCGCCTCCCCGGCGTCTGCCGCCCCGACGTCTGCGGCCCCGGCGTCTGCGGCTCCGGCGTCTGCGATCTCGGGGAAAATTTCCCCGTCCGCGGGCAAAGCGTTTGCCTTGCCGTCCTCCTCGTCGATGCCGTCCTCCCCCACGAATGCGCAATACCCGCCGAGCGGAATGAGCCGGAGAGCGAAGAGTTCGCCCGTCTTTTTGCTCTTGTGTTTGAAGATCGCGGGCCCGAAGCCGATGGAAAACTCGCTGATGCCGAACTTCAGCAGTTTCCCGACGAGGTAGTGGCCGAACTCATGGATCGTGATCATGACGAGGAGAATGAGAACGGCGAGCAGGATCCTGCCGAAACTCCCCAGCCAATTTGCCATCAATTCATTCCACACCGACGAACCTCCTTGCATGCTCCCTCGCGGCGCGATCCGCCTCCGCGATCGCCTCGTAGCTCTCCGCGTCCCCCCGCGGGATCCGGATGAGCGCGTCTTCGATAGCTTCCGCGATTTGCGGGAAGGTTATTCTTTCCGCGAGAAAGGCGTTTACGGCGACCTCGGCCGCCCCGTTCATGACGGCCGGTGCCGTTCCCCCCATGCGCGCCGCCGCCAGCGCAAGCCCGTAGCAGGGAAATCTTTCCGCGGGCAGACGCTCGAAATGCAGGCACCCGAGCTTGGCGAGATCGAGCTGCGGCGCACAGGGCAGCCGCGCGGGATAGGTGAGCGCGAGCTGGATGGGCACGCGCATATCGGGATAGCCGAGCTGGGCGAGCGCCGCGCCGTCCTCGAAAAAGACGAGCGAATGCACGATGCTCTCGGGGTGCACCACGGCCTCGATGTCCGCAAGGTCCGCCCCATAGAGCCACTTTGCCTCGATGACCTCATAGCCCTTGTTGAGCAGCGTGGCGCTGTCGACGGTGACCTTGGGCCCCATCTTCCAGGTGGGATGGTCGAGCGCCTCCTTCGCCGTGACGTTTTTCAGCTCCTCCTCGGTAAAATGCAGGAAGGGGCCGCCGCTGGCCGTGAGAACAAGGCGGGAAAACTTTGCGTCCCGCCGCATGCCGAGCGCCTGAAAGATGGCGGAATGTTCGCTGTCGACGGGGATGAGCTCCGCCCCGTATTGTTCCGCCGTTCGCGTGACGAGCTCCCCGCCGCAGACGAGCGACTCCTTGTTCGCAAGGGCGATCCGCTTGCCGCGCCTTGCCGCCTCGAGCGTATACGTAAGGCCCGAAAAGCCGCTCGCCGCGATCAATGCGACGTCGCAATCATAGAGTGCGTCGAGGTCCTCCTCAGACATGGTATGGCCGTCGCTCGCCAATCGCGCATATTTCGGATGAAATTCCTCGCAGAGCGCGGCGAGCTTTTCGGCGTTTTTTCCCGCGACGAGCGCGGAGACGGAGAACTGTTCGGGATAACGGCGCACGATGCTGAGCGTCTGCGCGCCGAGATTGCCCGTACAGCCGATGAGTGCGATCTTCAACATATTTTTTCCTATAAAGAAGCCCGCGGCAAGCGGGCTCGTCTCTCTATTGTATGCGCCTCATCCGACGATCATGAGTCTCAAGACCATGACGATACAGACGATGAGCCCCGCATAGAGCGCGGAGTCGATGCGGTCGAGAATGCCGCCGTGCCCCGGCAGAATTTTGCCCATGTCCTTGATCCCGCGCTTGCGCTTGATCGCGCTCTCGACGAGATCGCCGAACTGCGAGAAGGCCGCCGTCACGATGCCCAGCCCGATGTAGAAGACAAAATTGATCGCCGTGGGCGAGATGTCGCGGATATACTGCGCGGTCAGGCCGAGGTTGTCGAACTGCATGATGCCGTAATACATATAGAAGATGACGACCGCGCCGATGGCTCCGCCGAGGAGGCCGCCGAGGCCGCCGATGACCGTCTTCTTCGGCGAGATGTTGGGCGCCATCTTCAACGGCAGCTTCTTTCCGAACAGCTTCCCGAAGAAGAATGCGAAGACGTCCGTAAAGGGCGCCACGACGAACACGAACATGAGCGCGAGCTCGGAGTAATTCTGGAGATGGTTGCAGACGGACAATACGATGAGCAGAAACGAAGGATAGATGTAGCAGAGGAGGGCGTAGCCCGTCGATTCGAGCGAGACCTTGCTGTGCGCAAATACGAGAAGCGCCAAAAGCACGGAGATGCCGCCCATGAACACGACAAACGTGATGTGCAGCGAGTAGTTCCGCCCGGGATAGTTCCTGAAGAACTCATTGAAGACATCCTCGTCGATCATGCCGTCCTCGCCGAACGCCCCCGTCGGGAATTGCACCTTGAGGATGTCCTGGAATACGAAGTCGGAGACGGCATACGTCACGATGACGCCCGCCGCAAACGCCATCACAATGATGACCTGCGTGGCATGCAGTTTGCCCTTGAATGCGCGCGTCATCTCCCATGTGCCGACGACGGCAAACGCGAGGATGATGGCGTCGAAAAACAGGTCGGAGACGAAGACTTTGAGCGCAAAAAAGGCCGCGAGCACGAGCACATAGACCGTGCCCGTGATACAGCGCAAGCCGAGATTGCTCATCTGATGCTTGGCGGGCGCCGCCGCGGACGCACCCTCTTCCCGTTCCGTCCCGCCGCTCCCGGCGGCGACTTGTTCTGCGGCGACTTGTTCGGTTTGTTCGGTTTGTTCTATCTCTTGCATGGTTGATCCGAATGAATTTTTCCGAACCGCCTGTCGCGGCCGGCGTAGCCCCGGAGGGCGCGGTCGAAGTCTTTATCTGTAAAATCCGGGAATAGTTTCTCGGAAAATACGAGCTCGGCATACGCCGCTTCGAAGAGTAAAAAATTGGAGAGACGCTGTTCCTTTCCCGTGCGAATGAGAAGGTCCAACGCGGGCATGCCCCCCGTCGAGAGCGCCGACGCGAGGGAATCTTCGGTCAGCGCGCACCCCGAGGCGACGACCGCGTTTGCGGCGCGGACGATGTCGCGGCGGCCGCCGTAGCCGATGGCGAGGAGCAGAAATCTGTCGTGCCCCGCCGTCTCCCGCTCGCTCTCTTTCGCGAGGCGGGCGACGTCTTCCGGCACCAAAGAAAGATCCCCGATGACGCGAAGCGACACGCCCCCTTTCCCCAGCTTCGCGGCGTACTCCGTGAAGTATTCGCGGAAGAGGTCGAAGAGCCCCTCGAGCTCCTCGCGCGGACGCCCGAGATTTTCGGTGGAGAGCGCAAAGATTGTCAGGCACCGGATGTCGCACGAAAAGATGTGGTCGGCGAGGGCGATCATGCGCTTCATGCCCGCCCGATGGCCGGCGAGCCGCGGCAGCATGCGCTTTTGGGCCCACCTGCCGTTTCCGTCCATGATGATGGCGACGTGTTCGGGAAGCGTCAAATCGTGAGCAACTCCTTTTCTTTGGCCGAGACCACCTTATCGAGCTGCTCTATGCACTTGGAGACGCTCTCTTCGATGTCGATCTCGCTGTTCTTTGCCTCGTCTTCGGAAATTTCCTTGGCGGTCTTCATCTTCTTGATGCCCTCCATGGCGTCGCGGCGGACGTTACGGGCGGCGACTTTGGCCTCCTCCCCCATCTTTCTCACCTGCTTGACGAGGTCTTTTCTGCGCTCCTCGGTGAGTTCGGGGAAGACGAGACGGATGACGGTGCCGTCATTGGCCGGCGTGATGCCGATGCTCGAGGCGAGGATGGCCTTTTCGATGGCTTTCAGAAGGGATTTATCCCACGGGCTGATGACGAGGCAACGCGCGTCGGAGACGGCAACATTGCCGAGCTGTTGGAGCGGCGTCATCATGCCGTAGGCCTCCACCTGCAATTTGTCGAGGATATGGGGGTTGGCTCTGCCGGCGCGGATGGAGGCAAAGTTCTCTTCGAGGACGCTCACCGTTTTATCCAGCTTGTCTTCGAGGACGAGGAAGATCTCCTCCAATTTTTCGTTGTCTAACATATGTTACTCCTTTTCCCTTATCACGGGGGTTTTATTCGTTGGAAATGATGGTGCCGAGCCGCTCGCCGCATACGGCGCGCAGGATGGAATCGGGCTCCCCGAGCGCAAACGCGAGCACGGGGATGTTGTTTTCCATGCACATGGTCGCCGCCGTCGTATCCATGGCCTTGAGCCCGCCCGAGATGACGTCGCGGAACGTGATGTGCTCGTATTTCTTCGCGGCGGGATTGGTCCGGGGATCACTGTCGTAGATGCCGTCTACATTTTTGGCCATCAAAAGGACGTCGGCGCCGATCTCGCAGGCGCGCTGGGCGGCCGCCGTATCGGTGGAGCAATAGGGATTGCCCGTCCCGCAGGCCATGATGACGATGCGCCCCTTTTCGAAATGGTGCAGCGCCTTCCTGAGGATATAGGGCTCCGCGACGGAGATCATGTTGAGCGCCGTCTGTACGCGCGTAGGGATCCCGCGCTGTTCGATGGCGTCCATCATGGCGAGCGAGTTCATGACCGTCGCGAGCATGCCCATCTGATCGGCCGTGGTGCGCTCCATCTTGGTTCCCTGGCGCCCCCGCCAGAAGTTGCCGCCGCCGATGACGAGGGCGATATCCACCCCCATCTCATGGACCTTGACCAGTTGCTCGACGACCCCTGCGATCACTTGCTCGTTGAGGCCGAAGTGTTGTTCGCCCGCAAGGGCTTCCCCCGAAAGTTTGAGGAGGATCCGATGATATTTGGCCTGCATGCCACGCTCCTGCTATCCGTTTTTCTTAGTATATCATATGCGCGCAAAAAAAGCAAGAATTTCCGAAAAATAAACGCATTGGAAAAGCGCCCGGGAATTTCCTCGGGCGCCGTTCGGTCGTTTTCCCTGCGTCTTGCGGCGTTCGCAATACATGCGCCCCGCCCAAGACGGCAACGATTATTTCTTCATGGCCTCGACTTGCTTCGCCACTTCCTCGGAGAGATCCTCCGTCTTCTTCTCGAGCCCTTCGCCCATGACATAGAAGACGAACGATTTGAGGTTGACGGAGACGCCCGCAGCCTTGGCGGTCTGCGCGATGAGCTCCTTCACGGTGATCTTGTCGTCCTTGACGAACCGCTGCTCGAGGAGGCAGTTCTCCTCATAGTATTTCTTGACCTTGCCGAGCACGATCTTTTCGGCGATCGCCGCAGGCTTGCCCTCGTTGAGCACTTCCTGAAGCATGATCGACTTTTCCTTCTCGAGCGTCTCGGCGGAGACGTCCTCCGCTTTCATATACCCGGGCTTTGCGAACGCCGTGTGGAGCGCGATATTGTGCGCGAGCTCCTTGGTCGCCTCGTTTTCGGGGCAATCGAAGTCGAGCATGACGCCCATCGTGCCGCCCATGTGGATATACGTCTCGACGAAGCCGTTGCTCCGATAGACCGTAAACCGTCTCACGGAGATCTTTTCGCCGATGATGCCGACCTGCTCGGAGATATAGGTCTCGACCGTTTTGCCGCCACCCATGTCCGAAGCAAGGAGCTCGGAAACATCTTTCGCGCCGCTCTTCAAGACCTGCTTCGCGACGTTTGCCACGACCTCGTGGAACTTATCGCCCTTCGCGACGAAATCGCTCTCGCAGTTGACTTCGACGAGCACGCCGCACGTTCCTTCGACGTAGGCATAGACGATGCCCTCCGCCGCGATCTTGGAGGCGCGCTTGGCCGCCTTGGCGATGCCGCGCTCGCGCAGGAGCTCGCCCGCCTTCTCGAAGTCGCCGTCCGCGTCGACGAGCGCTCTCTTGCAATCCATCATGCCGGCGCCCGTCTGCTCGCGCAGTTTCATGACGTCTTTTGCCGTAAATTCTGCCATAATGTTGTTCCTCCCTGATTACTCTTCGCTTTGCGCGACGACTTCCTCGATGTCGGCGGGAGCCGTTTCGCTCTCCTCTTCGACGACGGGGACGGGCGTCTCGCCCTGGTTTGCCTCGATGACGGCGTTTGCGATCACCGACGAAATGAGCTTGATGGCGCGGATGGCGTCGTCGTTGCCGGGGATCACATAATCAATGAGATCTGGGTCGCAGTTGGTATCCGTGATCGCCACGATCGGCACATGCATCTTGCGTGCTTCGGCGACGGCGATGTCCTCGTTGTGAGGGTCTACGACGAACATGATCCCGGGCATGCCCCGCATGTTTTTGATGCCGCCGAGGTTTTCCTGCAATTTGGCCATCTCCTTCTTGAGCCCCAGAACTTCCTTCTTGGGCAGAAGATCGAACTCGCCGTTTTGCTCCATTCTCTCGAGTTTTTCGAGATAGTCGATCCGGGAGCGGATGGTCTTGAAGTTGGTGAGCGTGCCGCCCAGCCAACGGGAATTGACATAGAACTGTCCGCAGCGCTCCGCCTCTTCCTTGATGGCGTCCTGCGCCTGCTTTTTGGTCCCGACGAAGAGGACGCTCTTGCCCTGCTTCACGGACTCGACGACGAAAGAGTACGCGACTTCGATGAGCTGCGCCGTCGTCTCGAGGTCGATGATGTGAATGTCGTGACGGGCCGCGAAGATGTACTTCTTCATCTTGGGGTTCCATTTTCTCGTCTGGTGTCCGAAGTGGACGCCCGCTTCGAGAAGCTGTTTCATGGTAATGACTGCCATAATTCCTCCGTTTCTCCTCTTTTCGCCGCGGCAGTTCCGCTCCTATCTCCGCATGCATAGATTTACGGAGCACGGCGAGCGGCGCGAACGAAAATGTGGATTTGTCTGCGATGGCCGCAGACTTTACCAGTATAGCATAGCGGCGCATTTTTTGCAACTTGTTTTGCGCGTTTTCCGAGAATTTTTAGGCGCGGCGGAAAATTTTTCCCGCCGCGCACCTTAATGCTTGCGAATCCCTCTTGCAGATCCTTACACGATAGTAAAGTTCTTTCCCTCGCCGAACCAAAGCCCCGCATGCGTTCCGGCCGCCGTCGGCATTCCG
This sequence comes from uncultured Clostridia bacterium, assembly GCA_947627565.1. Taxonomy (GTDB): domain Bacteria; phylum Bacillota; class Clostridia; order Christensenellales; family Borkfalkiaceae; genus Gallimonas. Next base: position 13,992 of record CANQWO010000032.1, on the reverse strand, counting down.
GAGCCCGTCGTCTGTATGGTCGACTTTCCGTCGGAGGAGGCGCACCCGATGAGGCCGCCCGCATAATCGCCGCTCGCCGTCACCTCGCTGATACTCTGAAATTCCACCCCGACCACGGTGGCATAATCGCTGCCGCCGCCGCTGTTGGCATAGAGATTCCCGATGAGGCCGCCCACATAGCTGACGCCCGTTACATCGCCCGTGTTCATCATGATCTCGAGCCGCACCGTGTAACTGGTATACGAACCCGTACTCACGTTGAGATCCCCGATGAGGCCGCCCGCATAATCGCCGTGCGCCGTCACGTCGCCGCTGTTGTTCAGATTGCTGACCGTATAATTGCCCGATTTTGCCAAACTCCCCGCGATGCCGCCGACATACGCCTGCCCCTCGACGTTCGCCGTGTTGGTGCAATTTGTCAGCGTTCCCGCCGTAAAGCCTGCGACGCCGCCCACGCAATTGCCGTTCGACTTATAGATGACCGGCACCGCGTTGTCGCACCCCGATATCGTAAATCCGTACCCCACATAGCCGCCGAGATAGGCAAACGGGACCGAATTGATATTTTCATACCCGATCGCCGACACCGAGGAGCCCGCGTTACTGCTGCTCTGGAGCGCGATATTCCCGAGATAGCCCGCAAGACCGCCGACGTATGCCTTTCCGCGCACTGCCGCCTTGCTCTCCGAAAGGCTGATCGAGGAACTCCCCGAATCCGAAGAGGCATACCCGATGAGACCGCCCGCATAGGAACCGCTCGCCGTCACATCGCCGCTGTTGGTAAATTCCACTCCGATCACGACAATCGAATCGCTGCCGCCGCCGCTGTTGGCATAGAGATATCCGAAGAGGCCGCCCACAAAGGCTCCGCCCGTGACCGCGCCCGCGTTCGTCATGATCTCAACCCGCATCGTGTAATTGGTATACGAACCCGTATTGTTGGTGAAATTCCCGATGAGACCGCCCGCGTAATCGCCGCGCGCCGTCACCGTGCCGCTGTTGTTCAATTCGTTGACCGTATAATTGCCCGATCTCGCCAGACTTCCCGCGATGCCGCCGACAAAGGCCTGCCCCGTGACGTTGGCCGTGTTGGTGCAGAATGCGAGCGTGCCCGCCGTAAAGCCTGCGATACCGCCCACGCAATTGCCGTTTGACGTGTATTCGATCGGCACCGCATTTTCGCACCCGGATACCGTATATCCGCACCCGACATAGCCGCCGAGATAGGCATAGCGCTCCCCGTTGATAATTTCATAACCCGTCGCCGCAACCGAGGAGCCCGCGTTGCTGCTGTTTTGGAGCGCGATATTTCCGAAATAGCCCGCGAGACCGCCGACATACGCCTTCCCGCTCACGGCCGCCTTGCTCTCCGAACGATCGATCGACGAATTTCCCGAATCCGAAGTGGCATACCCGAAGAGGCCGCCCGCATAGAGACCGCTCGCCGTCACGTCGCCGCTGTTTGCAAATTCCGCTCCGACCACGACAGTCGTATCGTTGCCGCCGCTGTTGGTATAGAGATATCCGAAGAGACCGCCCACATAGGAAGCGCCCGCGATCGCGCCCTTGTTCGTCATGATCTCGAGCCGCATCGTGTAGCTTTTCGACGAACCCGTACTGTTGTTGAAACTGCCGAAGAGGCCGCCCGCGTAGGAACCGCTCGCCGTCACGCTGCCGCTGTTCTCGAGGTTCGTGAGCGTGTAATTGCCTTCCTTTACCAAACTTCCCGCGATGCCGCCGACATACGCCGGCCCCGAGATGTCTGCCTTGTTGGTGCAGGATCCCGGCATTCCCGCCGTAAAGCCTGCGATGCCGCCCACGCAATAGCCTTTCGACGTGTACTCGATCGGCACCGCATTTTCGCACCCCGACACCGTAAATCCGTACCCCACATAGCCGCCGAGATAGACATACGGGACCGAATCGATGTACTCATATCCCGTCGCCGTGACCGAGGAGCCCGCATTGCTGCTGTTTTGGATCGCAATGCTCCCAAGATAGCCCGCGAGGCCGCCGACATACGCCTTCCCGCTCACGGCCGCCCTGCTCTCGGACGCGCCGATCGACGAATTTCCCGAATCCGAAGTGCCGTACCCGATGAGGCCGCCCGCATAATCGCCGCTCGCCGTCACATTGCCGCTGTTTGCAAATTCCACTCCGATCACCGCAGTCGTATCATTGCCGCCGCTGATCGTATAGAGATATCCGAAGAGGCCTCCCACATTCGAAGCGCCCGAGATCGCGCCTGTATTCGTCATCCTTTCGAGCCGCATCGTGTAGCTTTTCGACGAACCCGTACTGTTGTTGAAACTGCCGAAGAGGCCGCCCACATAGGAACCGCCCGCCGTCACGTCGCCGCTGTTCTCCAAGTTCGTGAGCGTATAGTTGCCGGTTTTTACCAAACTTCCCGCGATACCGCCGACATACCCCTGCCCGACGACGTCTGCCGCATTGGTGCAGAATGTCACCGCGCCCGTCGTAGCGCCGACGATGCCGCCCACATTATCGCAATTTCCCGCCGTCACGAATCCCGCAACGCTCACCCCCGAGATGTCGCCGCTGCTGTTCCCGCACGCGATCCCGACATAGTTCGTCTTGGGCCCCGTCGTGACCGTGATGTCGGCGCCCGTCAGATTTACGTTGTAAATCGCGCCCGTCACTCGCCCGAACAGGCCCACATATTCGGTCTGTTTGGAAATTTTCAGCCCGGAAATCGTGAAATTCCTGCCGTCGAACGTCCCCGCAAAGGGGGCGGAGGCCGTCCCGATGGGCACCCATTCCGCACCCGCGAGGGTGATGTCACCGGCAAGATTCACCGTCTTGCCCGAGAAATCGGTGCCCTTGTTCACAAGATAGGCGAGCCCCGCCAAATCTTCGGGCGTCCTGATCTCGAAGGATTTCCCCGAATCGGAATACCAATCCGTGCTCGTGAGCGGCCCGTCGAAGGGCTCCTCCTCTTGGCACCACACGCAGGCGCCGTTGTAGTAATGATGTCCCCGCTGGGGAACGTAATCGTTGAGATAGCTATATCCGCAATTCGTACAGGTATAGCGCGTATACCCCCGCTCTTCGCAGGTGGGCTCCACTTTGGATTGGGTGAACGCGTGGTCGCAGGAGGCGTTGGTGACGTCGATCTCATACACGGTGCCGTCGGTCATGGTGATCACGACATGCCCCATATAGTCGATGGTGATATTCTTGATCGAGTTCGCCTCGGCCTTGATCTGCGTATCGACGCTGCCGAGCCACCAGTTGCCGTTTTTGCCGATTTCGGGCGTCAAGCCCGGGTCGCCCTTGTCGCCCTTGTCGCCCTGTTCACCTTTGTCGCCCTTGATGTTGCCGACGGAGAGCGAGGAGCCGTCGGAAAGTTGCAGGTTGAGATTGCCCGCTTCATCGACGGAAGCGCCCGTGACCCCGACGCCCGCGTCGCCCTTGTCGCCCTTGGCGCCGACGACCACGCCCAAATCGAGGACGGATTTATCCGAAAACGTGAGGACCATATGTCCTTCCGCGGTGATCTCCACATGGGTGATGCCGCGGCCGGCGTCGCCCGTCTCGCCCTTGTCGCCCGTGACCTTCCCGAGCGTCCTTTCCGTGCCGTCGAAAAACGTCGCGACAAGATTTCCGTTTCCGTCGATTTTGAGCGCGGAGAGGCCGCTGCCGTCTTTACCGTCCTCGCCCACGGCCACGCCGCAGTCGATCTCCCTGTCGTCCGTGAGCGTGACGATGAGCCTGCCCTGTTCATTGATACGGACGGAGGCGATCCCGACGCCGTCCTCGCCGCGCACGGAGCCCAGCTCGATGGGGCCGCCCTCTGTGAGCTCGACGATGAGTTTGCCGTCCGCGCTGACGTAAATATCCTTGATGCCGACGCCGTCCTTGCCGTCTTTCCCGGCGTCGCCCTTGAATTTCTCGACGAGTTCTTCGAAGGTCCCCTCGAAGCCGAGCTCCTGCGCCTTGGCGTAGACCCGTTCCATCGTCCAGAGTTCATCCTTGACCGCCACTTTCGTATGCCCGCAGGCGGCGATGCCGCACGCCATGGTGAGCGCGGTCGCGATCGCAAGCATGCCCGCCAAAAGTTTGCGTTTCATAGAGCTATCTCCTCCTTGCTTTCATGAAGTCACATGCGTGACAATAACTTTGATGCATGTCAACATTATTATATAAAAAATTTGACTTCCCGTCAACAATTTTCGGGGAAATTCTCTCCCCGCGCGCGCCGGGAGCCGAGGATTTTGCGCACTGCGGCGGAAGAAACAGGAAACAGGGGTAGAAAAAGGATGCGGCGGGCGCAAGTTAGCGCCCGCCGCATGCGGTCTTTTCGAGGCTTTATTCCGCGGAAAATTGTTCTTTGCCGACGCCGCAGAGCGGGCAGGTGAAGTCGTCGGGGACGTCCTCCCACTTCGTGCCGGGCGCGATGCCGTTATCGGGATCGCCCGTCGCTTCGTCGTACTCGTATCCGCAGACGTCGCAGATATACTTGGCCATTTTATGTTCCTCCTTTTAGAATTGATCCGAAATGATTTCCGAACGCGCACTCGCGGACATGGGTGGTCCGTTTTCGCTATGAAAGGTCGGCCGCAACGGCGGCGGCGAGCGCTTTGAGGGCCTCGCGCGAGTCCGCCTTCACGGAGGAGAGCACGGTGACCGTCTCCCCCACCTTTTTCATGTTCTTCATCGCGGAAAACTCCGCCTCCATGAGCGCGCCCGCCTGCGGCGACCAGCTTCCGTTCTCCACGAGCGCATAGCTCCTGTTCTGGAAGAAGTGCGCCTTGAGGTCGGCGATGAAGTTCTCCATCGAGATAAAGACGCCGTTGTTATACGTCGTCGAGCAGAACACGAGATGGGAATACCGGAACGCCTCGGAGAGCAAGTTTGAGACATGGGTATGGGAAACGTCGTATACCTTAACGGGAACGCCCGCCTTGGCGAGCTCGGTCGCGACGATCTCGGCGGCATTCTGCGTGTGCTCGTAGACGGAGGCATAGAAGACGACCGCCCCCTTCTCCTCGGGCAGATATTTGCTCCATGTATCGTATTTTCCGAGAAACCAGCCGATGTCCTTGCGCCAGACGGGGCCGTGGAGCGGACAGATGAGCCGGATGTCCAACCCCGCCGCCTTTTTGAGGACGTTCTGCACTTGGATCCCGTATTTTCCGACGATGTTGAAGTAATACCTGCGGGCGTCGTCCAAAAAGTCGCGTTCAAAGAAAACTTCGTCGGCAAAGATCGAGCCGCCGAGCGCGCCGAACGTGCCGAACGCGTCGGCCGAGAAGAGGACGCCCTCCTCGGGAATATAGCTCATGATGACCTCGGGCCAATGCACCATGGGCGCCGAAACAAAGCAAATCGAACGCTTCCCCACGGACATGGTATCCCCCTCTTTCACGACCGTCACATTTTTTCCCGAGAACGGAAAATAATTTTCCAGCATCTTCGCGGTCTTTTGCGAGGTGACGACGGTGACCGCGGGATATTTTTCGATGAGGCGCAAAAAGCTCGCAGAGTGGTCGGGCTCCATGTGGTGGACGACGACATAGTCGAGCGGTCTGCCGCCGAGCGCCTCCTCGAGATTTTCGAAAAAGCGGTCGGCAACGGCGCTGTCGACGGTATCGAAGAGCACCGTCTTCTCGTCGGTCAAGAGATAGGAATTGTAGGAGACGCCGCGGGGCACGGGAAACGCGCTCTCGAAGAGGGCGATGCGGCGGTCGTTGGCGCCGAGGTAGCAGAGATTTTCCGTAATTTGCGTGAGATTGTACATACTGGGTCCTCTCCCTCTGTTTTTAACGGAATTATAGCACAGTTTCCCCATTTTTGCAAGCGCCCAAACGCACAAAACGCCATTTTGCGGAATTTTCCCAAAACTCGACAAAGGGCGGGGCAGAGGTATAAAACCGCGGGAAGCGGTCAAGACTAATGGCACGGTGAGCAAACTTCCGATCCCGCTACATACAATAATAACGGGTACCGCTCACCAAGGAGAAAGCTATGACGATCAAACGCGGAGAACTCTATTACGCGGATCTCTCCCCCGTTGTCGGGAGTGAGCAGGGCGGGATCAGACCCGTCCTCGTCGTGCAAAACGATACGGGCAACAAGTATTCCCCCACCATCATCGCGGCCGCGGTGACGAGCAAGATCCACAAGGCGCGGCTGCCTACGCACATCGAACTGCCGCAGGCATTCGGCCTTCAGAAAGATTCCGTCATCCTGCTCGAACAGATCCGCACCATCGACAAAAAACGGTTGATGTCGCGCATCGGGGAGCTCTCGGCGGCTACCATGTCCAAGGTCAACCGTGCGATCCTCATTTCTTTGGGATTCGGAGAACAACTGAATCCCTGAACATTTTTCCGCCCCGCAAATTGCTTTGCGGGGCGGTCCTTTTGTTGAGAAAAATTTCATTGTGACGGAAAACGACGGGGGCATGTCTGCGATCCCCCCTCGCTTTCCTCAAAGGGGGACCCCCTTCACCGCCTTCGGCGGAGCTTCCCCCCTCCGGGGGACGCCATTCATCGCCGTTCCCTTTCCTCCTTCGGGGGGGCGCCATTCATTGCCGCGCCGACAAAAAATCGGCCTAATGCAAAGAGAGGACGGAGGCGATCTTTTGCAGAAGTTCGTCCTTCCCCGCACCCGTTGTTCCCGAGACCGCGATCACATTGTCCTCGCCCAGCCCGTAGGCGTTCGCGACCGCCCGCATGCGCTCCTTCCCCTTCATGCGCGACAGCTTGTCCGTCTTCGTCGCGACGACGGTAAACGGAATGATGTGATAGTTCAAAAACGTCACCATCTGCATGTCGTCTTCCGAGGGGTCGCGGCGGATATCCGAGAGCAAAAAGACGTGTGCGATCTCCTCCTTATGGGCAAAGAACGCGTCCAGCGTCCGCCCCCACTTGGCTTTCTCCTCCTTGGAGACGGCCGCATAGCCATAGCCCGGCAGATCGGCGAGGAGGAAGGGGCCGAAGTCGAAATAGTTGACGAGACGCGTCCTGCCCGGCGCCGCGCTCGTCTTGGCGAGACGCTTTTGGCCCGCCAAGAGGTTGATGAGCGTGGATTTTCCGACGTTGGACCGCCCGCACACCGCGAGCATGGGCTTATCGGGCTTCAAAAATTGGCGCTCCGTCGCCGCGGAGGTGAGAAATTTGACCTGTTCAATGCGCATAGCCCAGCCCCGTAACGGCACTGCGGAACACCTGATCGACGTCGCTCACGCAGATAAAATGCAGCGATTTTTTCACTTCGTCGGGGATCTCCTCGACGTCTTTTTTGTTCTCCTCGGGAATGATGATCTCCCGGATGCCGATCCGCGAGGCCGCGAGCGCCTTCTCTTTGAGCCCGCCGATGGGGAGCACTTTCCCGCGCAGGGTGATCTCGCCCGTCATGGCGACGTCGCGCCGCACGGGCTTGCCGGAGAACGCGGAGAGGATGGCCGTCGCCATCGTGATGCCCGCGGAGGGCCCGTCCTTGGGCGTGGCGCCCTCGGGAATGTGGATGTGCACGTCCTTCTTCTCGAAATCCTCCTCGTCGATGCCGTAAGACGCGGCATGCGAGCGGATATAGGTGATCGCCGCGCGGGCGGATTCCTTCATGACGTCCCCGAGCTTGCCCGTGAGCAGAATATCGCCCTTGCCGTGCATGGCGGAGACTTCGATGGTGAGCGTCGTCCCGCCGACCGCCGTCCACGCGAGCCCGGTGGCCATCCCCACTTCGTCGTGTTCGAGCATCTCGTCGTCGCGCAGGAATCGCTTGGCGCCGAGGAATTTTTCCAGATTGTTTTTGTTGACGTTGATCGCCTTCTCCTCGCCCTTGGCGATGCGGACGGCCGCCTTCCGGCACACCGTTCCGATAGTGCGCTCGAGGGTGCGGACGCCCGCCTCCATCGTATAGCCGTCGATGATCGCGGCGTGCGCCCCGTCGGTGATGCGGAGCTGATCCGCGTGCAGACCGTTCTCCCTGCGCTTCTTGGGGACGAGGTAGCGGCGTGCGATCTCCTCCTTTTCCTGCGGCGTATATCCGGTGAGTTCGATGATTTCCATGCGGTCTCTTAAGGGCATGGGTATCGTCTCGAGCGTGTTGGCCGTCGCAATGAAGAGAACTTTGCTGAGGTCGTACTCCACTTCGAGGTAGCGGTCGCGGAAGGTGGAATTTTGTTCGGGATCGAGTACTTCGAGGAGGGCGTCGGCGGGATCGCCGCGCAGATCCTGCGAGATCTTGTCCACCTCATCGAGCAGGAAGACGGGGTTGATCGAACCTGCATTCTTCATTTCATAGAGGATGCGGCCGGGCATCGCGCCGATATAGGTGCGCCGATGGCCGCGGATCTCGGCCTCGTCTTTGAGTCCGCCGAGGCTCATCCGCACGAATTTTCTGCCGAGGGCGCGGGCAATGGAGCGCGCGATGCTCGTCTTCCCGACGCCGGGCGGCCCCACCAGGCAGAGGATGGGCGCCTTCAATTCGCCCGTGAGCTTGAGGACCGCGAGATATTCCACGATGCGCTCCTTGATCTTTTCAAGACCGTAGTGATCCTCGTCGAGCATCTTTTCGACGTCCGCGAGCGAAGCGGTATCCTGCGTCTCCTCGTTCCACGGCAGATCGATGAGCCAATCGGCGTAGTTGCGGAGCACGGTATATTCGGGCGAAGAGGGCGGCATGCGGTCCATGCGCGCGAGTTCGGCGAGCGCCTTTTCCTCGACGGGCGCGGGCAGCTTCTTGGCGAGCAGTTTTTCTTTGAGCCTGTCGTTTTCCTCGAGGTCGTCGCCGAGTTCGGTATGGATCGCCTTGAGCTGCTCCCGAAGATAGTATTCTTTCTGCGCCTTATCGATATTTTTGCGCACATCCTGTGCGATCTTGCGCTCGATCTTCCCCACCTCGATCTCCGCGACGAGCTTTTCCTCGAGCACGCGCAGACGCACGATGAGGTCGTCTATCTCGAGAAGCGCCTGCTTGACGTCGTCGTGCAAACGGAGCGCATTGGCCGCGATGTTGATATATTCGTCGATATCGGCGACGCCCGTGAGCGCGGTATCGACGTCTTTATATTTTCCGTCTCCCGCCGCGATCTCCTCGATGAGCCCCTTCACCGTGCGGAAATGCGCCTCTTCGAGCACGGGGTCGCCGTGGACGGGAGGCATGGCGTCGGTGACGGCATAGAGATAGCCGTCCTCGACGCGGAAATCGCGGGCGCGGGCGCGGTAAAGCCCCTCCACGATGATGCGGACGCGGTCGCCGGGGAGGCGCGTCTTCTGACGGATGCGCGCCACGGTGCCGACGCGGCACAGTTCGGAAGGCTCGGGCAATTCTTTGTCCACGCTCTGGCGCGTGATGAAGACATAGGAATCATTATAGACCGCCCTGTCCACGGCGGCAAGCGAAATGCCCCTGCCCACGTCGAAACCGACCGTCGTATCGGGGAAGATCACCTGCGTCCGCATGGGGATGACGGAGAGAACTTTTGTGGAAACGGCTTCCATAGAAAACTCCTGATCGAGACTTTATTCTATTATATCACACATTTTGTACGCTTTCAAACGTTTTAAGCAAAAATAAAAAACGGGATGTTTGCGGCCCTTGACCTCCCGCCGCCTCGCGGAAAAAAAGAGCGCCGCCGAATGAGGGCCTCGATAGCGAAAAGGACAACGAAAAAATTCGTTGTCCTTTTCTCATAATGCATACAAGCGATCGTTTGGCGACGGTCGTAATTCCCTAATATTGAATTTGAAACATATAGATTTTCGCAAGTTTTTTCATCACTAAAATTCAACTTGACAAATCCGCCCATTTGTGATATACTAAATATGCCAAACAATCATGAAAGTCCATTGCGGGAGCGCGGGCTTTTTATTTGCATGACTCATACTACCCTTGTATGAATTTGGCAGGATTGCAAATTCCAGTGACGAGGGTAGGATAATTCCGTGCTTCATCATGATTGTTTGGCGACGATCGGAGTTTGCGTTTTGTAGCGCGTCGGCTTCGGTCGGCGCACTTTTTATTTTAAGAGAGAGAATATGAGGTACAGATATACCGTAACAAAAAAATGTTGCCCCGTTTGCGGAATGGTTTTGGAAAGCGATGACCCTGTTGGATGGTATATTTTAGGATTTATTTTGTTTCCGCTTATCGCGTTTGCGATTCCATTCTTCATAGCACGTTGGGTATTGAAAAATTTAGTTTTATGCGTAGATATTCCTTCTGTCTGTAAACAAGCCTATGTCCGATGCCCTAAGTGCGGGACGATTGTTCGCATAAACAATAATCCCACTTATGATGAACTGGATGACGAGGACAAATTGCAATATGATAATCGCGGATTATTCCGAATGACATACTTTTCCGGAGGAATGCTGATTTTAAGTATCGCATTAAGTTTTTTTCTTACGGCATCAGATACTACTTCCAAGACAATAGCGACAGTTTTCCTGTGCTTGGTTTTTGTGTGGCTGTTAGTCATTCTTGTAATTGTGTTTTATTGGAAATCAAAGAGAAAATCGCTCGAAAATATTTCTAAATCCGCTTCCGCAGAGGGGCAACGGAAAGCGGAAGAGATACAACAAAGATCAAAAGTAGGATGGTTTGAAAAAGCCGACGAGGAAGAACGGCAAAGAGCCATCAAAAGATATGAAAATCTCAAAAAAGAAAACGAAGCCCAAAAAAAGCTTGAAGCTAAGGAAGTCCAAAGACAAAAAGCCAAGCAAGACACCGCAACGTGCAAAGAGCTTCTCGAACAATGCGGCATGCAGTTTTTCATCGAGTACTATCCGCAACTTAAACGGCTTCCCATCCCCGATATTACCGTGTCCGACCACTACTTCCCCGAGCGGCAGGTGCGCCTCACCGCCGCGAAAAAAATTGTCGATTCGGGTCTGACGGAATGTGCGTTGTGCTATATTACCGAGACCTTCGGCGACATTTTTTCCGGCGAACTCATCGATCGGGCAAAATCAATTTTGAACGAATTAGAAAATAAAAAAGGAGAAACAAAATGAAAAAGATCAAAGCGGGCGAAGTGATTTACGCCAAGACAAATGCGGAACTTTTGAACAGGCTCCTCGGCACCAATTATAAGGCTTGGATGAAAGCATACCGTTTTTTAGATAACGGCGAAATGCTGTGGATGCCGAGATTGGACGGTGTTGTCCGCTCAGGTTGGAAAAATTCCATGTTAAACGGAAACATCATCGAAGAATATGTGGGTGGTCGTCCGTACCCGAGCGAGATTAGTATTGGGCTGAAAGGACAAATTAGAATCGTCTTTGAAAAGTGCGATTGGGGAAAGCATTTCATCTTCCGTGGCGTTTTTGAGGTCGAACCGGATTCCTCATTGACGCGCCGTATTTTGCGACAGATCAAAGACAAAATCTTTTTATGATCCCCCTGCTTATGCAATAAGCGTGGTGTGCTATACTTTACTTTGAATATAAATTTAAGGGAGACAAGCGTCTCCCTTGCTTTTCCCTATGGCACGCCGCCGAAGAACGCCCGGCGTTCTTCGGCGGCGCGGTATGGTTTCACCGTTCTTTCGCCGTTCCGGATTCCCTGTTCGGGCTTCCCGGTCCCGCCCTCACATTGCGGGGCCCGTCGTCGAAGGCGCGTAGACCCGTCCGAGAAGCTCCTGGTTGAGCGCATAGAGCCCCTTCGCGTCCGAGCCGTAGAGCTTGAACTTCTTGATCATGTCGTCGGCGTTCTGCTCCTCCTCGCCCTGTTCCTTGATGAACCAGTCGAGGAACTGCATCGTGCGGTAGTCCTTCTGCGCAAAGGCCTCGTGATAGATGCCGGTGATGAGCGACGTCACATACTGTTCGTGTTCATACCCCGCCTCGAGCGGCGCCAAGTGATTTTGGAACGTCTTGTCGGGCTTGGCCACGGCCTCGAATACCACTTTCTCGCCGTTGTTGAGGAGATAGCGGCGGAGCATCATGGCGTGGTCGCGCTCCTCCTGCGCCTGCACTTCATACCAATGCGCGAAGCCGTCGAGCCCCTCGTCGGCGTAGTAATTGGCGAAGTCGAGATAGAGATAGGCGGAATACAATTCCTTGTTTACCTGGTCATTGAGCATGGCCGTAATTTTTTTGTTCAACATGACAACCCTCCGAAATTTGTTACTAAATATATACCGCGCCGCACGCCCTTTCAAGCGCCGAAGCGGAAATTTTTACAAAAATTTTTCCGCGTCAGAAGTTGGACCCGTTCCAGCCCCAGTCGCGAAGGCCGTGATAGGTGACATAGACGCACGAGGCGGGGATCCCCAGCTCCTCGGACAGGATCCTGCAGATCTCCCCCGTCATCTTTTCGTAATCGGAGGACGCGGCGCTGCCGAACAGGCTCACCTCCACATACGCCCCCTTCTCGAGCTTCTTGCCGCCCAGCCAGAGGTCGTAATTCTCCTGGATTCCCACCATGAGATAGGCCTCGCCCTTGTGGAGCACGGAGACGGCCCGGCCCAGCTTGCTCTTCAACGCTTCCTTTTGTTCGGGTGTGACGGACACCGTCACTTTGCTGTCGATAAACGGCATATTGTTTCCTCCTTATTCGCTCCCGATCAGTTGTCGGAATTGATCTCCAAATGCTTTTTTAAGGGGTAGAACGCGGGCATGATACCCTCCAAATCCGTCGCACGGAGCTTCACGGCGTGCACGGCGGGATTGGAATACGTCGTATAATAATAGGTCGCGTCCACGAGATCGCAGCATGAGGAATACACCGTCTCCTCATAGACGCCCTCCGCGAGGCACATGCATCCGCGCGGCACGGCGACGCTCTCCAAAATGTGGAAGAATCCGCAGACGTCGTCCGTGTCCTCGGGCCCCGTCACGAGGCACTCCTTCGTGAAGACGGCGCGGATAAACCTCCCCGCGGAGGACCAGTCGCCGGGGAGCCCGATGCTGCCCATGCCGCGGCTGTAATTGGTCATGCCGAGGTCCTTCCCGAACCGCGGCGACGGCTCGTTCGGCGTGAGGCTCATATAGTCGGAGAGGCGCGAAAGCTGCATGGGAAAGGGCGGATTGTTCGTGAGTACGCCGACGGGATTCTCATAGAGCTTGAGCCCCTCCGCCGTCGGTTCGGCGACGAGGCTCTTCTTGCCGTCCGCGATCATCCAGTGGAGCGGCGTGAGCGGCAATTTTTCGCTGAACGCGATCTTCACGACGCGGACGTTCTCAAGGAGCGCGCGGGCCTCGTCCACCGTCTTGCACTGCCCGAGCACAAACGGGATCATTTCAAAGGGCGTGACGTTATTTGAGGCACCCATGTCCGAAAGGTAGACCGCATTTTTCGGGAAATTGAGCCCCGCCATGCCGAGGCCGTATTCGTTGACCGCGTCAAAATAGAGGGGGAAATTTTCCACGACGATGGCCATTCCGATAAGCGCGAAATGGCGCTCGAGCGCGCCGCCCGCACGAAGCTGCAGCTTCTGATTGCGGGGACACACGACGACCCCCTCCCCGAAATTCCCTTCGAGATCGAGATTGCGCCCGAAATACGGACGTTTTCCGTTCCAAGATACTGCCGTACACATAAACCTGACCTCCGGGACCGGTTTGCGCCGATCCATCTTAGTTTACCACAGTTTTTGCATTTGTCAAGTCTTTATCGATCTTTGCGGCGCGATTGGGTCAAAAAAACGGGAAAACGAAATTTTTTCCGAAAAGCTATGAAAAACGCTTGATAATTTTACGCAAACGCGCTATAATGACATAGAGCATTGGGGTGTCGCCAAGCGGTAAGGCAACGGACTCTGACTCCGTCATTCGTTGGTTCGAATCCAGCTACCCCAGCCAGCGTCGCAACACGACGTATTTTCCAAGCCCCCGCCTTAATGGCGGGGGCTCAATTTTTACGTCGGTTGCTCCTTTTCCCCAAAAAATACTACGTCTTTTTTGGGGAGCCCCTTTTCTTTTAGCGTATAAAACGCCAAAATCGTGCATATTTTTATATTCCGACTGCCCCGATTTTTTGAAATTGGGGAAAAATTTGGGGAAAAACGCGGAGTTCTCA
>CANQWO010000031.1 GCA_947627565.1 uncultured Clostridia bacterium | reverse complement strand
ACCGCCGCAATCGACCGCTCTGCCATCTCTCCGTGCCGATAGAATTTCATGCAACGACACTTTGTCGAGGGGACCTCGCCAAAGTGTACGGTTTGACGCGATTGGCAAACGAAGTTTGCAACAATCGCTGTTCCGTCGCGCAGGCGCTCCTTACAAGACCGCCGCAATCGACCGCTCTGCCATCTCTCCGTGCCGATAGAATTTCATGCAACGACACTTTGTCGAGGGGACCTCCCCAAAACGATCGCGCACCGTAAAACATTATACCACAACGGGGAAAAAATGCAACTTATTTTTGCGGTCTGCAAAAATTACGGGCGAAATTTCCGCAAAATCCGCGCGCGCCCTTGCCAATTCCTCGCAGAAGTGGTATAATCGCCGTTGGGAGGGAGCCATGAAAGTCATTCAAAAACAGCGCAACAGCAAGATGTGCGCCATCTGCGGGTTGGACAACCGTTACGGCGTCCGCGCGCCCTTTTATTCCATGGAAGACGGGAGCGTGGCGTCGCTCTTTTCCTATCGGGAAGAACACCAGAGCTATCCGGGGCGGGTCCATGGCGGACTCATCGTCGCGATGTTGGACGAGATGGGGCTCCGCGCGCTTTGGGCGAAGGAGGGGGGAGAGAAGACCTACGGCGTGACGATCTCCCTCGAAACGAAATACCGGAAACCCGTACCCTATGGGGTTCCCCTCATCGGACGCGGAAAAATCGTGAAGGAGACCGGAAATTTCGTGACGGCGGAGTGCGTCATCACGGACGAGGCGCACACCGTCTTGGCGAACGCGGTCATCCGCTACCTCAAACTGACGCCGCAGCAGATCCAGGCGGGCGTCAATGAGCACGAGGAGATGTGCTATCTCATCGAGGACGGGGTGACGGAGATCGGGCTTCCGGCATAGGGGGACATATGCGCTATACGCTCATTACAGGCGCCTGCGGAGGGCTCGGCAGCGCGTTCTGCGACCTCTTGGCGGCCCGCGGCGAACCGCTGTTTCTGACGGGCAGGAGCGCAGAGCGGTTGGAGGCGCTTGCGGATCGTTTGAAGGGGTCAAACGCGGACATGGGTATCGCGTTTTTGCCCTGTGACCTTACGGATGAACGGGAGCGAGCGCAATTTTTCGCGCGCGCAGACGAGATGGGGGTGACGTTTCGGCGCCTCATTTACGTCGCAGGCGTGGATACGCAGATGGCGTTTGAACGGTATGATGAACGCAAGATCGTCATGCAGACGCGCGTCAATCTCGAGGGCGCAGTCTCTTTGATCGGCGGATTCCTGTCCCGCACGCCGCTCGACGGCGAGAGCGAAATTTTGGTCGTCGGAAGCATGTCGGCCTCCACGCCGATGCCGTATTTTGCGCTCTACAGCGCGACCAAGAAGGCGTTGGAGCAGTTCTGCGTCGGGCTGCGCAGTGAACTCAAGGGGCGCGCCCGCGTGACGTGCGTGCTTCCGGGCAGTATCCCGACGCGCGACGATATCAAGGAGAACATCAAGAGCCACGGTTTTTGGGGGCGGGCCTCTGTGAAGTCGCCCGAGGAAGTGGCCCGCATCTCCATTGCCGCGGTGCAAAAAAACAAGCCGGTCAAAGTCATCGGCTTTTACAATCATCTGATTCGTTTGACAACAAAGCTGGTACCCATGTCCGTAAGGATGCGCTTCATTTCAAAAATTTGGAGCAAAACGACCAAGGATTATTATTCGGAAATCGACAAGACCGATCCCACTTAAAAACCATGCCCGAAGCGTCGCTTCGGGCATGTTCCGTCATTTTTTCTTTTTGATCTCGTCCTCCTCCTCGGCGGTGGAAAACGTGAAGGCGATGCGCTCGTTTCGGCTCGTCAGTTCGCGGATGAATGCGTCGTACCAACTCTCCTTCACGACGATGACGATGTAGTTGGTGTGAAAATCGTCGAAGTAGACAGCCAGTTTGTTTGCGCCGCGGAAGAGGTGGACGGAGACGATCTTTTTGAGTTCATAGCGCTGGCGGATGATGCCGAACTGCGTGATGAGCGCGTCGTCCGTGATGATATACTGCGACTTGACGAGCATGGAGATCCCGATGACGAGGAACAGAATGCTCACGAAGTAGAGCAGAAAGAAGATGATCCAGTCATAAAACGAGCTGAGGTCGCCCTCCCCGAGAAAGCGCACGAGCCGCCATGTGGCAAACCCGATGCAGGCGCCGCAGAGACAAAATCCCGCGACGGTGAGGACGATGAGGAGCGGGGAGAATTTGAAGGGGTACCGCACGGGCTCGCGCGGAGAAGATTCGCGTTCATTCATACCCTAAGTATACCGCATTCGGGCCGAAAAAGCAATCCTCTTGGAAAAAATTTCTGCAAGGCGCGGCTTTTTTCGGGAGGGTACTTGAAATCGTACCCGAAAAATGGTATGATACTACCCGAGAACAAGTGACGGCGGGGGAGCGCCCGCCGGATCGGGAGGATGAACCGATGGGATCGGAAGAATATCGGTCTGTGCTCGACCTTACGCCCTACCCCCGTCCCGAGCTGCTCGGCGCGGAGGAAAAGGAGGCGGCATGCGACACGCTTCTCCGCTTTCTGATGCGCGAACGCGGCCTCATCGCGGCCTTTTCTTCGGCCTATGAGAAGAAGCGCTACTTGGTGCGCGCGCGGATGAACGTGCGTCCGCCGTTGCCCGTCCCCGGCGATATCCTCGCCCTTCAGGACGCTTTGTTCTGGACGGAGAGCGTCGAGCGGGGGATCGTCGATGTGGACGGGATCCCCGCCGGGAAATACGACGTCGCGCTGTGGGAGGGGGACATCACCCGCCTGAACGCCGACGCCATCGTCAATGCGGCCAATAAATCGTTGCTCGGCTGTTTTTTGGAGGGGCACAACTGCATCGACAACGTCATCCATTCCGCGGCGGGGATGCAGCTCCGCGCCGACTGCCAGCGGATCATGGCGGTCATCGGGCATGAGGAGGCGGGGAACGCGCGGGTCACGCGCGCCTATAATCTCCCGTCCAAATATGTCTTTCACACGGTCGGCCCCATGGTCGGGCGGACGGTCACCGAAGAACAGCGCGCCGATCTCCATTCCTGCTATGTCTCCGCGCTGGATCTTGCGGAGGAGATGGGGCTCTCCTCGATCGCCTTCTGTTGCATTTCGACGGGCGTGTTCAATTTCCCCGCCGAAGAGGCGGCCGAGATCGCGGCGGGCGCCGTCGTCAAGTGGAAACTGCGCCATCCCGCCTGCCGCATGAAGGTCATCTTCGATACCTTCCTCCCGCGGGACACCGCGACCTATCGCTCCATTCTCTCCATGATGTGAGAAGTTTGTATGCGCCCCGGTCCCGCCGGGGCGTTTCCCGCTCCCGCAATTTTTCGGAAAACGCTTGAAATCCCCGCGGAAGTGGTATATAATACTATCAATTGATCCGAGGAGGAATCGACATGAATCTGTTACTGATTTCAAGCGGCGCAGTGGTTGCGATCGTCGTGGTCGCGGTCGTGCTGTTGCTCGTCATCGCGGCCGTGGCGTGGGCGATCTCGTGCTACAATTCGCTCAAATCGCTCGTCAACAAGACGGAGGAGGCATGGGCGACCATCGACGTGCACCTCAAAAAGCGCTACGACCTCATCCCCAACCTCGTCTCGACGGTCAAGGGCTACGCCGCGCACGAGAGCGAGACGCTGGAAAAAGTCGTCGCCGCGCGCAATTTCGCCATGAGCGCGACGGGGGACGCCAAACTTGCGGCCGAGAATGCGCTTTCCGGCACGTTGAAGTCGCTCTTTGCGATCTCCGAGGCCTACCCCGACCTCAAGGCCAACGCCAATTTCCGCGACTTGCAGAATCAGCTCGCGATCGTTGAGGGCGAGCTCGCCTCGGCGCGGAAATATTACAATGGGGTCGTAAAGACGTATAACACCAAACTCGACGTCTTCCCGTCCAACTTGATCGCCGGGCGCATGAAGCTCCAAAAGCGCAAGTATTTCGAACTGGACGGCGCAGATGAGCGTCAGAACGTCAAAGTTCAATTTTAAGCGATGAAGAGCCGTGTTTTGAAAGTTGCGCTGCTGTTTGCAGCGCTCTTTCTCGTTCTGATCGGCGCTTCGGCCTGTGCGGAGGAGCACGTTCCCGCGGAGGAGACGGACCGCTCGTTTGTCATCACGGATTATCATGTGGAGATGCACGTCGCGCGCGACCGCGTCATCGACGTCACGGAGCGCATCACCGTCGTGTATGCCTACCCCAAACATGGCATGATCCGCGATTTCGATCTCACGGGCGGCGTGCGCTATACCCACCTTTCGGCCACGCGGGACGGCGCCGCATTGCCCGTTTCGTGCGAATACGACGTCTCCTCGATGCTCTCGTTCTATCTCGGGACGGAGCGGGAGACGCTCGCTGCCGATCGGCCCTATCTCTATGAGATCGCCTACACCATGACGGTGCCGGCGCTCTCCGACCGCACTTATCTGCCCCTCGACGTCCTCGGCTTCGATTGGTATACGGACGTTGAGAATTTTTCGGCGACGCTCACCCTGCCGAGCGGTCTCGCCGCCTATGAAGTGTTTTCGGGGCGGTATCAAACGACGTCGAACGACGAGGCGGTCGCCGTTGCGGCGGAGGGGAACGTCGTCACGCTCAGGGCGGCGGATGTGGGCCCGCATCGGGGGATCACGCTCGATCTCTCCTTCGAAAAGGGCGTGCTGACGGGGCCGCCCGTCGACGTCTCGTGGCTTTGGGCGCTCGGCGCCGTCGCCGCCTATCTCTGCTGTCTGGTGCTCGTGAAATGTTTTGCGCTGAAAAAGCCCGTCCTCACGACGACGGTGGGCTTTACGGCGCCCGACGAGATGGACCCGCTCCTCATGGGCAAACTCATCGACGGCAAAATAGACTCCGAGGACCTCGGCGCGCTCATCTTTTGGTTCGCCGCGCACGACTATCTCACCATCGATCTCACGGCGGACCCGGATGATCCCACGCTCATCCGCACGGCCAAACCGACCGACGGCCTGCCGCCCTATCTCGCGACATTCTGTCAGGGGCTCTTCGGCGCGGGGACGACGGTGACGGTGGACTCCCTGAAAAACACGTTCTATCGGACCGCGGACGCCGTCAAGGCGCAGGTGAACGCCCGCTGCGGCTCCTTCTATTCGTGGAAGAGCAAGGCGGTTCTGGGCGTTTTCGCCGCGCTTGCCGTGCTGCTGTTCGGCGGATTTTCATGGCTCTACGGGCTCCTCACGGTCAACCTCCGCTATGTTGCGCTGCCGCCGCTCATTTTCGCGCTGATCGCGTGCGCCGTCTCGGCGGCGATTTCCGTTACGGCGAGCATGCGCGCCTATAAATGGAGCGCGAAAAAGGTGTGGGCGCTCAGGATCGCCGGGCTCGCGTTGGGCGTGCTGCCCGTCCTGCTCGCCCTCCTGTTTTATCCCGTTTCCATGTCGCGCTATCTCGTCGCCGCATTGGTTTTTGCGAGCGATGTCGCGGGCATGGTATGCGGCTTTTTGCTCATTCACTCCGAGAAGTACACCGAACGCCTCGGCCTCATTCTCGGATTCAAAGAGTTCATTCTCTATACGGAAAAGGACAAGATCGCCGTCATGCTCGAAGACGATCCTGCGCTCTACTATCGCGTCCTGCCCTATGCGCAGGTGCTCGGCGTGACCGACGCGTGGACGGAGAAATTCAAGGGGCTGGATCTGCGTCCGCCCGCCTACGTCCGCGGCGACAGCTTCGACGTTGTGCTGTCCGCGATGATGTGGAATCGGATCTTTATCCGGCTGTCGGGCACGATGGGCCACAGCTTTGTCTCCCGTCCCTCCAATACGGGCGGCGGGCACAGTTCGGGCGGCTTCGGCGGAGGTTTCGGCGGGGGCGGCTTCGGCGGAGGCGGCGGAAGAAGTTTTTAAGGAGAAAGCATGAAACGGTATTTGATTTCGCTCGACGCAGGGACGACGAGCATTCGCGCATTCCTCTATGACCTCGACGCGCAGGCGTTCGTGCACCGCGCGGGGCAGGAGGTGGAGAACAGCTATCCGCACCCCGGCTGGGTGGAGCAGGACGCCGATGAGATCTACTATAAGGCGGCCTATGTTTTGAGCGACTGCCTGCGGGCGGCGGCGGACGGGACTGTGCTCGGCGTCGGGATCACCAACCAGCGCGAGACCGTCGTGCTCTTCGACAGCGAGACGGGGGACCCCGTGTACCCCGCGATCGTCTGGCAGTGCCGCCGCACGAGCGCGTTCTGCGCCTCCATCCCCAAGACCGACGCCCAACGCATCCGCCGGAAGACGGGGCTGCTTCCGGACGCGTATTTTTCGGCGAGCAAGATCAAATGGGTGTTGGAAAATGTGCCCGCGGCCCGCGAATTGATGAAGCAGGGGAGACTGCGCGCCGGGACCGTCGACGCCTATCTCATTTGGAAATTCACCGAGGGGAAGACGTTTTGCACCGACTACACCAACGCTTCCCGCACGATGCTCTTCGATCTTCGCGCCCTCGATTGGGACGAGGAACTCCTCGCCTACTTCGGGGTCCCGCGCGAAATTTTGCCCGACGCCCGTCCGTCCGACGCCGTAATGGGGGAAATGAAGCTCGGAAAGGGGCGCGTGCCCATCGCCGGCATCATGGGCGACCAACAGGCCGCGCTCTTCGGACAGGCCTGCCTCGGGGCGGGCGACGCCAAGGCGACTTACGGCACGGGGCTCTTCATGCTCTTCCCGACGAACGGGCCCGTCTTTTCGGAGAGCGGCCTGCTCACGACGGTGGGGCGCGCCGACGGCGGCAAGGTCGTCTATGCGCTCGAGGGCAGCGTCTTCCACGCGGGGAGCGGCGTCCAGTGGCTGCGAGACGAGATGGGACTTCTCGAAAATGCGGCGGAGAGCGAGCGTCTTGCGGCCTCTGTCGCGGACACGGGTGGGGTGTTTTTCGTCCCCGCCTTTACGGGACTGGGCGCGCCCTACTGGGATCCCGACGCCCGCGGCCTTCTCTGCGGCATCACGCGCGGCACGCGAAAGGAGCATGTCGTGCGCGCGGTCCTCGAGAGCATCGCATACGGGGCGCGCGATCTTGCGGAGTGCCTCGGCCGTGACGGCGGCGCGCTCTTGCGGTGCGTCAAGTGCGACGGCGGCGCCTCCGCCAACGACTTTTTGATGCAGTTTCAGGCCGACGTCTTGGGTATTCCTGTCGACCGCCCCGTCGAGCGCGAGAGCACGGCCCTCGGCGCGGCCTACATGTGTGCTCTTGCCCTCGGCTATACGGATGAGCGCGAGATCGCGCGCAGCCGACGCTCGGAAAAAATCTTCACGCCCTCCCTCAACCGCACCCGCTACGACGGCCTCTATGCCGAGTACCGCGCCGCCGTCTCCCGCGCTTTGACGAGGTAAGGAGTAAGGTGATGGGCAAGGGGACGAACGCACAGATCACGCGCCTTTATGACGCGCTGGCATCGGCGGACGCCGTCGTCATCGGCGCCGGCGCCGGGCTCTCGGCCGCCGCGGGTTTTTCCTACGACGGCGAGCGTTTTCATGAAAATTTTTCCGACTTCGAGGCGAAATACGGCTTCCATGACATGTATACGGGGGGCTTTTATCCCTACGGGACGTTGGAGGAGTTTTGGGCATTTTGGTCGCGCATGGTGCTTCTCAACCGCTACGAAGATCCGCCTCTCCCCGTCTACGACCGCCTTTTCGAACTTGTCAAAAATAAAGATTATTTTGTGATCACGACCAACGTCGATCACTGCTTTCAAAAGGCGGGATTCTCCAAGGAACGCCTCTTTTATACGCAGGGGGACTACGGGCTCTTCCAGTGTTCGGAGCCCTGTCATCGGGAGACATACGACAACGAGGCGGCCATCAGAGCCATGGTCGCCGCGCAGAAAGATATGCGCATTCCGTCGGAACTCATCCCCCGTTGCGCGAAATGCGGGCGACCCATGTCCATGAATCTTCGCTCTGATGATACATTTGTTCAGGACAGCGGATGGGATGCTGCCTGCAAGCGCTATGAGGCGTTTCTCCGTTCCCGCAAAAAATCACGCAAGCTCTTTCTCGAACTCGGCGTCGGGATGAATACGCCCGGCATCATCAAATATCCGTTTTGGCAGTTCACGGCGAAGGATCCGAAAGCGACCTATGTTTGTGTCAATTCTTACGATATTTTCTATCCGCCGTCGATCGAAAAGCAGAGCATCGGGATTCAAGCGGACATCCAAGAAATCTTTTAGCGTATACGAAAAAGGATAAACCTATGGCAATTCATAATAAATCGCATCATAATCATGCGCTCATGTCGTTAAATAAAACAAGAAAAGATCGTTTATTAAAACATGAAGCGCCAACCGATTTTGTCCTCCCTGAAAAACCATACGTCTGTTTGAATATCATGGATTGTTGCGAATTTTTAAGGCAAATCCCCGACAATTCCATTCAACTTATTTGTATCGATCCTCCTTATAATCTTGCACTTGCCGACTGGGACAACTATGATAATTACATCGAGTGGGCTTCAAAATGGTTAAATGAGGCATACAGAGTTTTATCAGATTCCGGAAGCATGGTGATATTCGGCGGGATTCAATTCAGAGAGGCCAAATCGGGAGATTTGATAGACATCATTCAATATGTCAGAAACAATACGAAATTCAAACTGATCAATACGGTCATTTGGTATTATAAAAACGGAATGTCTGCGCATCGCTATTTTGCCAATCGACATGAAGAAATCATAATATTGGCGAAAACAAATCAGTATTATTTTGATTTAGATGCGGTGAGGGTGCCATATACGCCGGAGCAATTACAGAGTGCGCTAAAAGACAAAAGATTGAATCCGGAGAATACTCGCAAGGGGAAGAATCCTACCAATGTTTGGGAAATAGGAAGGCTGAACGGAAACAGCAAAGAACGTGTAGGACATCCAACCCAAAAGCCGGTTGAAGTTGTGGAACGTTTTGTTAAAGCGCTCGCATATCCGGGTTCGGTTGTTCTGGATTTTTTTGCCGGAAGCGGAACGGTTGGCCGTGCCTGTATTTCAAACGGACGACATTGTTTAATGTGTGACAATGACGATGCGACCATAGGTTATTTTAACAAACACCTTGAACAAATGCGCGCGATAGGGCAAAAAAGTGATTACACGCGCATAGAAAGTGTACGGGAATTTTTTGAAAAACGATAGGAGAAAAACGCAATGAAGGGGAATCGGCAGTCCGGCAGATTAACGACCCAACAAAAAGCAGCGGAAGGTGTTATAGGGATTTTTTTCCGAGGCAAAATTTCAAGGCAAAGATATCGATAACATCAGAGCGGGAATTAAAGTCGGAAGGAAAAACAATCAAGATTTGATGGCCGGCGGAAACGCGATCGAACGGGCACATAAAAATATTCGCGAGTTTGCGAACTTTATGTTGTCGGAATCTTATTTTCCCTATGTTTTGTTTTTAGAGGGCTCTAATTTTATGACGCATGATATTACCGTCCAAAGACCTGATGGCAGCGACTATGTTTTACATTATGACAACGGCATGCTAAACCGACTGGATCGATTAACGGCTGCAAATTACGGTATGAAATTGAATACGAATCTTTGTAAAAACAAATTCGTACATTGTAATCATCGAACGATCATGCTCCAAGCCGCATCCATCTACACACAGAACGGCGGCGGGCATTGGGATGATGACGAAATGATTGATGTTATGCTTGACATTGCGCATACTTCATTGAAAATGTTGGGGAGTGTTTTATTTAACCAATTGACACAAAAAAAGTGAGCTTAAACGGCGAATCTTCGTAATCAGATTCGCCGTTTATATTTGTATAAAGAGAGAAGCGGCCATGGATCAATCATCCTTATCTTTGTGATTGGATCCTGAACGCGCCCGAAAGGGGCGGCCGTTTCACACCCCGAACTTCCTTCCGCATACGATGGCGTAGCGCCCGTATTCGGGCTTCGGAGGGAATTTTGGGAAATTATTTCGGAACAGACGGATTCCGCGGGGTCGCGAATGAGTCGCTCACCGCCATCCACGCTTTTCGGGTCGGCAGATTTTTGGGGAGGTACTATGCCCGCGGCAAGCAGGACCGTCCGCGCATCCTGGTCGGAAAGGATACGCGCCGCTCTTCCTATATGCTGGAATATTCGCTTGCGGCGGGGGCCACGGCGTCGGGCGCCGACGTCTATCTCCTGCATGTCACAACGACGCCCTCCGTCTCCTATCTGGTGCGGAGCGAGGGGTTCGATTGCGGCGTGATGATCTCGGCCAGCCACAATCCTTATACGGACAACGGCATCAAACTCTTCAATGCCGCGGGGGAGAAATTGGAGGACGACGTGGAGGCCCTCATCGAGAGTTTTCTCGACGGCGGCACGCTTCCGCTCGCGACGGGCGAGCATGTGGGGCGCACGGTGGACTACGTCGCGGGCCGCAATCGCTATCTCGCCTACCTGCTTTCTCTTCCGCGCGTTTCATTCCGCGGCATGCGGGTGGGATTGGACTGCGCAAACGGCAGCTCCTTCATGCTCGCGAAGTCCGTTTTCGACGCCTTGGGCGCGACGACGATCGCCGTCGGTGCCACGCCCGACGGGCTGAACATCAACGCGGGGTGCGGAAGTACCCATCCCGAGAACATCCGCCACGTCGTCGTCGAATATGCGCTCGACGCGGGTTTTGCGTTTGACGGAGACGCCGACCGCTGTATTGCCGTCGATGAGCGCGGCCGCATTCTGGACGGCGACGCCATTCTCTATCTCTCGGCCAAGCGCCTCAAGGAGCGTGATGAGCTGGACGGCGCGGGCATCGTCGCCACCCCGATGAGCAATTCCGGCCTCGAAAAGAGTCTCGCCGCCGAGGGTATTCGCGTCGCCTATGCGCCGTCGGGAGACCGATACGTCTATGAAGAGATGGCGCGCAGGGGCTATCTGCTCGGCGGGGAATCGTCGGGCCACGTCATCTTCCGCAAATACGCGGCGACGGGCGACGGCATTCTGACGGCCCTCAAACTTTTGGAGGCCGCGCTCGAGCGCAAATGCCCGCTCTCCGTTCTCGCGGAGGGCTACGTCCCGTTCCCGCAGGAGGTGCGTGCCGTGCGCGTTGCCGACAAAGCGGCCGTTTTGAACGACGCGCATGTGTTGGCCGTCAAGGAGCAGGCCGAAAAACTGCTTGCGGGCGGGCGCGTCGTGTTGCGCGCCTCGGGAACGGAACCCGTGGTCCGCATCCTCACCGAGGGCGAAGACGCCCGCCTCTGCGAGGAAGCGGCGGAGCGGTTGGTCCACGCCGTGAGATCGGCGGGGGAGCGCGGCTGATGTGCGGCATCGTCGGGTACCTCGGGAAAAACGCCGCCCCGCGCATCTATGCGGCGCTCAAGAAGTTGGAATATCGCGGCTATGATTCCGCGGGGATCGCATTGCTCTCGGACGGCAAATTTACGGTGAGAAAAAAGGTCGGGCCGGTCGCGGGATTGAAGATCGCCGATCTCGCCGGAAATTGCGGCGTCGGCCACACCCGTTGGGCGACGCACGGTGCGCCGACAGAGCAAAATGCCCACCCCCATGTCTACGGTCGGTTCGCAGTTGTGCACAACGGCATCATCGAAAACTACCGAACGCTCAAGGAGGAATGTCTCGCGCGCGGGGAGGTATTTTCCTCGGAGACGGACAGCGAAGTCATTGCGCACATGCTGGAACACAGCTACCGCGGGGACCTTCTCGAAGCCGTCCGCGCGGTGACCGCCCGCCTGGTCGGGTCCTATGCGCTTGCGATTCTGTGCAGCGACTGCCCCGAGACCGTCGCGTTGGCGAGGGAGAAGAGTCCGCTCATCGTCGGACGGGGGCATGTCGGGCTTTGGTGCGCGAGCGACGTCCCCGCGCTCGCCGAAAAGGGCATGCAACTCTATCCGCTCGGCGACGGAGAATTTGCCGTTCTGCACGGCGACGAGGCCGCGTTTTACGACCGCGACGGCGCGCCGCTCGAGAAGAAGCCGACGCTGTGCGACGCGGCCCGCGACACCCCCGAAAAGGGCGGATTTCTGCATTTTATGCGCAAGGAAATCGCCGAGATCCCGTCGGTTTTGCGGCGGCGTCCGCATGCGCTTACGGCGTGCGGCGGATTTTACGAGGCGCTCTGCGCGGCCGAGCATATCGGGATCACGGCCTGCGGGACGGCCTATCACGCCGGTCTTGCGGCGAAGTACGCCTTTGAACGCTTAGCGCGGATGCCCTGCGAGGTCTCCTTTGCGGGCGAATACCGCTATTATGAGCCCATCGTGCCGGAAAAAACGCTCATGCTGGCCGTCTCGCAGAGCGGTGAGACGGCGGATACCATCGCGGCGGCGCGCCTTGCCAAGGAGCGGGGAGCCGTCGTCGCGGCTGTCGTCAACGAGGAGAAGAGCACGCTTGCCGCGCTCGCCGACTTCGTCGTCCCGGTCGGCGCCGGGCGGGAGATCGCGGTCGCCGCCACCAAAAGCTATGCAGCGCAGGTCCTGACGCTCGACTCCATGGCCGCGTCGCTTGCGGAGCGGCGGGGTCTGCGGGGATACGGCGATCTCTTGAAGGAACTCCCCGATCTCGCAGAGGAGACGCTCTCCGTGGGGGAGGGGGTTCGGGCATGGGTGGCCCATTTTCTGTCTGCGCGCTCGGTCTACTTTATCGGACGGGGCGTCGATTACGCGGCCGCGCTCGAGGGGAGCCTCAAACTCAAGGAGATCTCCTATCTCCCGAGCGAGGGGTATCCCGCCAGCGAGCTCAAACACGGGACGCTCGCCCTCATCGAAGCGCATACGCCCGTGGTCGCCGTGCTCACCTCCGAGGCGCTTGCCGAGAAGACGATGAACGCCGTTCACGAAGTGACGGCCCGCGGCGCGAGCGTCTTTTTGGTGACGACGGTGCGGGCTTGCGCCGAGACGCCGGGGCTCGCGGGCGCCGTCCTGCTCCCACAGTGCGGCGACGTCTTTTCTCCCGCGATTTCCGTCATCCCGCTCCAACTGCTTGCCTACTACGTCTCCCTCGCCCGCGGGAACGACCCCGACCGTCCGCGCAATCTTGCCAAGAGCGTGACGGTGGAATAGAAAAATACCCTCTCGCGAGGGCATTTTTCCATCGGCGCAGACAAATTGCCTGCGCTGTTTTTTATTTGCGGGGATGGGTCATCCGATCCTTCGCACAAAGGGATGGTAGTCGAGGATCTCCTCGATTTCGTCGAGCACGGCGGCGGAGAGCTGTGTCCCGCTTGCCGCGACGTTGGAGCAAAGCTGCGAGACCTTACTCGCCCCCGTAATGACGGAAGTGATCTCCCTCTTGCGCAGGATCCACGCAAGCGCCAGAACGGAGAGGGGGACGCCCGTCTTGTCGGCGACGGCGAGAAGTTTCTCCACCTTTTCGAGATTTGCGTCGGTGAGAAGATTGTTGATCTGCCTGTCCGCCTGCCACGTCGCGCGCGACCCGGCGGGGAGCGGCATGCCCTTGCGGTATTTGCCCGTGAGGAGCCCCTGCGCGAGCGGGGAGAAGGGCGTGATACCGAATCCGTACCGCGCGGCGAGCCCCATGATCTCGTCTTCGATATAGCGGTCGACCATGTTGTATTGCGGCTGTACGGCGGCGAGCGGATAGAAACAATTCTCCTTCGCAAGGTGGACCGCCTCGGTGATCTGCACGGGCGTCCATTCGCTCACGCCATAGTATAAGACCTTCCCGGCCCGTACCATGTCCGAAAGCACGGCGAGCGTTTCTTCAATGGGCGTCGTCGGATCGAAGCGATGGCAGAAGTAGAGATCGACGTAGTCGAGCCCGAGATTCTTGAGCGAACGGTCGAGCTGTTCGACGATATGCTTGCGGGAGAGCCCCCATTCGTTGGCGCCCCGCCCCATGGGGAAGAAGACCTTGGTGGAGACGACATATTCGCTGCGGCGGTGCTCCTTGAGGACGCGTCCCAAAAAGCGCTCCGCTTCGCCGCCCGAGTAGGCGTCCGCACAGTCGAAGAAGTTGACGCCCGCGTCGAATGCGGCGTTCACGACGTCTCTCGCCACGGCCTGCGCGTTGCTGTCTTTGAGGTCGGTGACCCAGCTCCCGAGCGCGACCTCCGAAAGTTTGAGCCCGGTATTTCCGAGATTCCGGTAGTTCATATGATTTCCTCCCGATTTTTCAGCCGATCATTCCTCTCCCCATTCCGGCGGCGGGACGGGGTGCTTTTTGGGTTTTTCCTCCCGCGCATAGGACCATTTC
Source organism: uncultured Clostridia bacterium (assembly GCA_947627565.1). Taxonomy (GTDB): domain Bacteria; phylum Bacillota; class Clostridia; order Christensenellales; family Borkfalkiaceae; genus Gallimonas. Next base: position 10,609 of record CANQWO010000031.1, on the reverse strand, counting down.
AGCAGGATGGGGGTCAGAATGGACGAGAGCAGGATGATGAGAAAGATGAACGGGTAGATGGATTCGGAGACGAGCCCCGCCTGCACGCCCTTTTCCGTGCAGATGAGAACGACTTCCGCGCGCACCATCATGCCCAAGCCGACGCGGAAGCTGTCGGCCCAAGTGAATTTGCAAAGTTTTGCGCCGACGCCGCAGCCGACGAGTTTGCCGAGGAGCGCCATGACGACGAAGACGGCGCCGAAGGCGAGGAAGGCGGGCGTCAGTCCACCGAAATCGAGATCCATGCCGATGGAGGCGAAGAAGATGGGGGAGAAGAAGAGATAGCCCATCGTGTCCACCTTGCTCTCGACGTAGGGCGTCTCGGAGAGCGTGCCGCCGAGCAGGATGCCGGCGAGATAGGCCCCGGTGATGTCCGCGACGCCGAAGAATTTTTCGGCGCAGTAGGAGTAGACGAAGCAGGCCGCCAGCGAAATGATGGGGATGCGGCGGTTGTGCGGCGCGCTGCGCTCCATGCGGTCGAAGAGTTTGCGGAGCCCCACGCCGAGCGCGATGGCGGCGGCGAAGAAGAGGACGATCTTGATGATGACGAGGCAGGCATTGGGATTGAACCAGTCCCAGCCCGCGCCCGAATTTCCGCCCGATGAGAAGCCCGTGAGTACGGAGAGCACGACGATGCCGATGACGTCGTCGATCACGGCCGCCGCGACGATGGAAGTTCCCACCTTGGTGTCGAGTTTGCCGAGTTCCTTTAAGACGGCCACGGTGACGGACACGGAGGTCGCGGTGAGGATCGCGCCGTAGAAGAGATCGGAGAGAACGCCGGCCTCGGGGAAGAACATAAACGCCGTGAGCGCGCCCAGCCCCATGGGGACGATGACGCCCAAAGAGGTGATCACGATGGAGGCTACGCCCGTCTGTTTTAACTTTTTGAGATCGGTGCCGAGCCCCGCGGAGAACATGATGAGCACGACGCCGATCTTGCTCATGACGCTGATCGCAAATTCCACGTCGGCGCCGAAGAAGGCCGTCTGCAGCGGCTCCCACGGGATATAGCGGAGGAGCCCGACGAGAATGCCCGCGACGAGCATTCCGATGACGGCGGGCATGCCGCATTTATGGGCCCCGAGCCCCATCAGCTTGGAGAGAAGCAGGATGAGCGCAAGGGGGAGAAGTAATTCGAATGGTTGCATAATTTTGCTTTCCGAAAATTCTATTCCTTATTATAATCTTTTTTTCGGCAAATGCAACACTTTTTTCACGCAATTTTCCGAGTTTGCATTTTGGTGACAACTGTTCGTTTTTTGGAAGTTTGCAGCCTCTTACCGCTTGCAATTTCACGCCGGTTTTGTTATAATGGAAATGATGCAAAGTTTGACGGAACCCGTTGCGCAGGAACGGGTAAAACAGATGAACCCCGTCGTCCTGGCCTTTGTGGGCGACGCCGTCTATACGCTCTATGTCCGCAGGGAGCTCGCGCTTTCGCACGGGGCGCATACGGGGGCGCTCAACAAGATGGCCTCGGACAAGGTCTCCGCGCACGGCCAGAGCGCGGCGCTCGAAGCCATTCTGCCCCGTCTCACCGAGGAGGAGGGGGAGATCTATCGCCGCGGACGCAACGCGAAAAAACCGACCAAGAGCAAGAATGCCTCTGTGGGGGAATACGTCCGTTCGACGGGATTCGAGGCGCTTCTCGGTTATCTCTATCTCACGGGCAACGAAACGCGCATCCGAGAACTCTTTTTTCCGGAGTGAGCGTTACCGCGTTCGCCCCGCCCTTTCATAGGATCTTGCGGCGGGGACCATACTAAATCCAAGGATCGCATATGAAGACGGAAGGCAGGAATGCCGTTTTGGAACTTCTCAAAACGGACAAGACAATTGAAAAGATCTTGCTCGAAAAGGGCGCGCAGGGCACGCTCGGCCGCATCTTCGCCGAGGCACGCGGCAAAAATATCCGCGTGCAGTTCGTCGACCGCGCCGTCCTCGACCGCGAGAGCGCCGAAAAGCGGCATCAGGGCGTCATCGCCTATACGACGGAGTTCGAATATGCCGATCTGCACGATCTCGGCGGCGGCGAGGAGAGCCTCATCGTCCTCTGCGACGGCGTGGAAGACGTCCACAATCTCGGCTCCATCCTGCGCGTGGCGGAATGTGCGGGCGCGGACGGCGTCGTCATTCCCAAGGCCAAGGGGGCGAGCGTGACGGAGGCGGTCATCCGCATTTCGGCGGGCGCCGCGGAGCATATCCCCGTCGCGAAGGCGCCCTCGATCAACTATGCCGTCGAGGAGCTTCAGAAGCGCGGTTATTGGGTCTATGCGCTGGAGGCGGACGGCGAGCCGCTCTATGAGACGAACCTCTCGGGCAAGGTGGCCCTTGTCGTGGGCGGCGAGGACTGCGGCGTGCATCGTCTCACGCGGGAGAAGTGCGATAAAACGCTCTCCATTCCGCTCATGGGAAAGGTCAATTCCCTGAACGCGTCCGTGGCGCTCGGCATCGCGGTCTATGAGGTGGTCCGTGCAAGATTACAAAAATAAATCCGACGAAGAACTCGCGGCGCTCGCGAAGCGCGGCGAGAGCGGCGCCGCCGAAGAGCTCATGCTGCGGTATAAAGACGTCGTCCGGAAAATTGCCCGCAAGTTCTCCTTCAACCTGCTCGCCGAGGCCGACGATCTCGTGCAGGAGGGCATGATCGGCCTGTATTCCGCCATCGGCGGTTTTGACGGCGCGGGCGGCCGCAAGTTCAGGAATTTCGTCTATCCGTGCGTCGTCCGGCGCATCTACAGCTATCTGCGCTTTGTCAACCGCAAGAAGCCGGAGGGGGAGCGCACCGAGATCGACCCCGAGAGCCTGTCCGTCGGGGAGACGCCGGAGGAACTCTTGCTCGTGGACGAATCGGAAGCGGAGTTTCGTAAGCGGCTCATGCAGGAGCTCTCGGACTTCGAATTTCGCGTCGTGTCGATGTATCTCGAGGGCATGAGCTATGCCCGCATCTCCGAGGCGACGGGAAAGACGGTCAAGAGCATCGACAACGCGCTTGCCCGCGCCAAGAAGAAATTACAGCGGGCCTATTCTGCGGCCAAGTAACAAAATACGGAAAAACACCAAATACGAAAAAGAAAAAGGAGAGAATATGTTCGGAATTGCACTTTTTCAAATGCGGGCACTGCAGTTCGTGCTGTTTTGCTTCGCAGCGTTCGCGGCGTATGCGACGTATAAGAACAGAGTCCTGTCTTATATCGCCGTATTCCTGGCCGCGGCGTGGCTTCTCGTTCTCAAGGGCTATGAGTATATCCCCTCGGGCCGCCTGCCCATGGATCTCAGCGCGATCAGTTATTTCCTCTACGGCACCTGCGTGATCCTGCCCTTCCGCCCGGCCAAAGTCACCGCGTCGCAGCTCGCCACTCTGTGCGGTTTGGTCTACGGCCTCTGCGTCATCGTGCGCCCCGAGTCCTTCTATTCGCGGGATCCCGATGAATTTGTGCGGTATTTCGCCATGGTCAACCACGCCATGCTGTTCTTCGGCGGTCTGGCCATGATGGGGCATGTGCGCTTCAAATGGACGGACATCTTCTGGACGTTGGGGATCGTGGCCGCAGTCGTGATCTATACCGAAATTTGCGTCGCATGCGGCGTCGCGGAGGGGAACGCGATCTTTTCGCAGATCCTCAACGGCTCCATCATCCGCGAAGTGTTGCCGAATTTCTCCATGCCGTGGTGGTATTATATCGCCTATTACGCGGCGCTGTTGACCGCGGTCGCCGCATGGTTGGGGCTGACCTATGTGATCAACCGCAAGGCGACGTCCAAAGATCTCAAAGCCCGCTTTTTCACCTACTGACGGCCTTCCGCGAGCCCGTCCCACGGCGAATTAGCTGAAACCAACCGCAGACTTCCAAAGGTCTCAAAACAGGCTTGACCGCCTATCGAGGAGTGCTATGCATCTTTCTCTCTATCGAAAATTTCGGCCCGAAACGTTCGACGGGATCGTCCGGCAGGAACATGTCGTCAGGATCCTGAAAAATCAAATCGAACAGCGCGCGATCGGACATGCCTATCTCTTTACGGGTCCCCGCGGGACGGGCAAAACCACGATCGCCCGGATCTTCGCGCGCGCCGTCAACTGTCTGCATCCGCAAAACAGCTCGCCCTGCGGGACGTGCGCCGTTTGCCGCGCGCTCAAGGAGGGTTCGCTGGACATCACGGAGATCGACGCCGCCTCCAACAACGGCGTGAGCGAGATGCGGGAACTGCGCGAAAAGGTGCAGTATCCGCCCGTCTCGGGGCAGTACAAAGTCTATATCATCGATGAAGTCCACATGCTGACGGACAGCGCGTTCAACGCGCTTTTGAAGACGCTCGAGGAGCCGCCCGCACACGCGATCTTCATCTTGGCGACGACGGAGCCCCAAAAGATTCCCGCGACCATTCTCTCCCGCTGTATGCGGTTGGACTTCAAACTCATTCCCGAGGAGGACCTCGAGCGGCACCTCACGGCGATCCTGCGGGAGCTGGGAAAGCCGTTTGAGCCGGAGGCCGTCGCGGCAATCGCGCGCGCAGGCGCCGGCAGCGACCGCGACATGCTCTCGATCGCCGAGGCATGCATCGTGTATTCGGATACGCTCACCTATCGGGCCGTGACGGAAGTCCTCGGCGCGGCCGATTTCCATGAGACCGCAAAACTCGTTTCCGCAATGCTTCTTTCGGACATGCCTACCGCGATTTCTGTCACGGAGCACATTTTGGGCGAGGGGAAATCGGTCGGCGTTCTCTTGAAAGACATTTTGGATCTGCTCGGAAAAGTGACCGTCGCGAAGAATTGCAAGGGCGCAGAACGTCTGCTCGCGCTGCCCAAGGAGCTCTTCGGGATCGTCGCCGACATTGCAAATGCGGCGGACGGCATGGCCATTCTCCGCGCCACGGAGATCCTGATCCGAACGGAAAACGAGCTGCGCTTCGTCTCTTCGCCGCGCATCACGCTGGAGGCCGCGATCATGCGGATCGCCTATCCGAGCTCCGACCGCGATGTCGACGCGCTGCTCGTCCGGATCGCGGCGCTGGAGAAAAAACTCGAAGAGCTTCCCAAGGCCGCTTTGCCGTCCGCGCAGTCCGAGCCGCCGAAGGAGGCGTCCGCGTCTCCCGCGGTCCCGTCCCCCCAAACGGAGATTGCTCCGCAAGACGTTTCCGACGAGGATGATGATCCCTTTGCGTTCCCCACGGAGGAGCCCGTCTTTGCGGAGGCCTATTTCTCCGACGAGCCGCCGCGCCCCGAACGAAAGCCCACGCCCGCGCCCGCGCCGTCCGTCTCCGCACCGCCGCAAAACGCGCAGGAGACGAAAAACGAGGCACCCATGTCCGCAACCGTATCGCACACAGACCCCGAGATCGTCTATGCGAAATTCATGCGGGAACTGCGGAAAACGGCCAAGAGCGGCGTGCTGTTTACGATGTGTTCCGATCTTGCCGCCTCCTTTGAGGGAGAGACGCTCATCTTGACGACGGACTCGGAGACCATCTACGGCATCCTCGGGCGGGACGTCCACCAAAAGACGATGCAAATGGTGTTGGAGGGGTTGGGCGTCCGCGCGTTCGCGGTGCGTTTGGGAAGTGTCAAGAGCGCGCCCCCGCGCGATCCCGTCGCGGAGCTCAAAAAGAATTTCAAAGATTATCCCATCGAAATCAAATAAATTAAGGAGTACACTATGGCATACGGCAGAGGCGGCCCCATGGGCGGCAACATGCAAAATCTCATGAAGCAGGCGCAGAAGATGCAGGAAGAGATGCAGGCGACGGAAAAACTTCTGGACGAGTGGGAGATCGTCGGCACTGCGGGCGGCGAGGCCGTCGTCGTCTACATGAACGCGAAGAAGAAGATCGACGGCATCGAGATCGACCCCTCGGTCATCGATCCCGAGGACGGTGAGATGCTCGAAGATCTGGTGCTCGCCGCGATTTTGGACGGATACAAGAAGGCGGACGCCGTCTATGAGGAGAAGATGTCCAAGTTCGCGGGGCTCGGCGGCGCGGGCGGCTTGGGAGGACTTCTTTGATGGAGGTCTTTATCGAACCGATCGGCAGGCTCATGAATGAGTTCTCCAAACTTCCGGGCGTCGGCAGAAAGACGGCCCAGCGGTATGCCTACAAGGTGATCTCCATGTCGGAGAGCGAGGCGCGCGCGTTTGCGGAGGCCGTTCTCGACGTCAAAAAACGCGTCCGCTTTTGCAAGGCCTGCGGCAATTTTTCCGAAGAGGAACTTTGCCCCATCTGCAAGGCGCGCGAGGCGACGCAGATCTGCGTCGTCAAGGAGCCCAAGGACGTCATCGCGCTCGAAAAATTGCACGCATATCACGGCGTCTATCATGTTTTGCACGGCGTGATCTCGCCCATGAACGGCGTCGGCCCCAACGATATCCGCATCCGCGAGCTGCTCGCCCGCATTACGGATCAAACGGAGGAGGTCATTCTTGCGACGAATCCCGATGTGGAAGGGGACGCGACGGCCATGTATATTGCGAAACTTTTGAAACCTCTTGGCGTGAAGACGACGCGCATTGCCCACGGCGTGCCCATCGGCAGCGAGCTCGAATATGCCGACGAGGTGACCCTCGAACGCGCCTTGAAAGACAGAAAAGAGATGTGAGGCTGAGTTTGTCGGCAAATCCACGAAAAAGGAACAGAATATGAAAATTTCCGTACTCGGCTGCGGCCGTTGGGGTTCGTTTATCGCATGGTATCTCTCCCGCAAGGGAAACGAGGTCGTGAGCTGGGGCCCCGAAGACGATTATTCCTATAAAGTTTTGAAAGAGACGGGCAGAAACGAATACGTCGCGCTCGACGAGAAGATCACGCTTTCCTGCGATCTCGAATTTGCCGTAAATTTCGCCGAGCTCATCGTCATCTCGATCTCTTCGCAAGGACTCCGCGGCTTCATGCAGCGCATTACCCGGTACCATGTCCGCGATAAGGTCTTCGTTTTGTGCATGAAGGGCATCGAAGTGGAGACGGGGAAACGCCTCTCGGAGATCTTGACGGAGAGCGGCATCTCCCCCGACAAGATCGCCGTTTGGGTGGGACCCGGGCACATCCAGAGCTTCGTTGCAGGCATTCCGAACTGCATGGTCATCGACTCCGCAAACGAGAAGCTGAAACGCGCGCTCGCCGATGATTTCCGCTCCGACCTCATCCGTTTTTATTACGGCGAGGACCTCATCGGCACGGAGATCGGCGCGGCGGCCAAGAACGTCATGGGCATCGCGGCGGGGGTGCTCGACGTCGTCTGCGTTCCCCTGAAGGGCCCGCTCATGTCCCGCGGGGCGCGCGAAGTGGCCCGTCTCATCAAGGCGATGGGCGGGAACGAACTCTCCGCATACGGGCTTGCCCACCTCGGCGACTACGAGACGACGCTCTTTTCGCCCTATTCCCACAACCGGACTTACGGCGAGATGCTTGCCAAGGGTCGGCGCTTTGAAAAACTTGCCGAGGGCGTCGCGACTTCCAAGGCGATGAAATTGCTCGAACAGAAGTATGCGGTGGAGCTCCCCATTACCGACGCGGTCTATCAGGTCTGCTACGGCGAAGGGGACGACGCGGCCCGTTGTCGCGAGGCCATTTCCGCGCTCTTCACCCGCCCGCCCAAGACGGAGATGTACGACTGAGCGGGCGCTTCCGAATTTTACGATAAGGAGAAAGATATGGAAGAAATGAATACGGAAATGACAGAAAACGTGGCACCCATGTCCGAGGATGCGGCTTCGAAACCGCTTGTTGAGACGTCGGTCACGGTGGATGGTGCATTGCAGGCGCGCCTCGGGAAGAAGTTGCGCGTATGCGGCCTTCTCGGCGTCATCGTCGGCACAGTCCTGCTCCTTGCCTACATCGTCTGTTCGACCGTATTCGAGATGCTCGCGGAAGAGGGGAGGTTTTCCGTCGAGCCGTGGTTCAATACCCTGCTCCAAGTCGCGCTGTGGGGCGGCGCCGTCCTCTTTGTCATCGGTCTCGTCGTGTTCCTCGGGGCGCGCGCCTCCGTAAAAAATATGAAGACGGCCTATCGCAACGTCTACCGCTTCTATCGCGGCTATGTGTTCATCGAAACGGAGCGGCAGGGCGAGGCGGTCTCCACCCTCAAGCTCTACTATGCGGACCTGATGACGGTGCGCGAGACCAAGGAATTGTTTCTGCTATACAACACGGCCACATCTTGCTTTGCAGTCGATAAGCGCAAGCTGACGCCCGAGGAGATCGCGGAGCTGCGGAAGGTCCTTCCGCTCAAAAAATAGGCCAATGTCTTGACAAAATCTTCGGGATGCATTACAATACATGCGGATGGCGCGGCCTCTCGGCCCCGTTATTCAGATTTTGCTTACGATCGAACGGCGCGGACGCTTCGGCGAACGCGGGGAGGGGAATCAATGGAAGAAAGAGAAGTTTCCGAAATCACGACGGAGAACAGCTTCGGCGCCGCGGCGTTTGAAACCGAACAGAAGAAAAAGAAGCCGGTCAAGGAAAAGCCGGTCAAGGAAAAGCCGGTCAAGGAAAAGCCGGTTAAGGAAAAGCCGGTTAAGGAAAAGCCGGTTAAGGAAAAGCCGGTCAAGGAAAAGCCGGTCAAGGAAAAGCCGGTCAAAGAGAAGCCCGTTAAGGAAAAGCCGGTCAAGGAGAAACCGGTCAAGGAAAAGCCGGTTAAGGAAAAGCCGGTTAAGGAAAAGCCGGTTAAGGAAAAGCCGTTGCGGAGCGTTGCCGAGAGCGCGGAAAAGCAGCGCGCGGCCGAAAAGAAGAAACGGGCAAGCGGCGAAAAGCCGAAGCGCACCAAGGAGCTCCCCGAAGAGGAGCCCGGCGAGATCTTAAATTCCACGCCCAAGCGGAAGGAAAAGGCCTATACGCAATTCCTCGAGCAGGTCATCGAGGAATACAATTCCAACGGCAAAAAGACCATTTTGCTTGCGAGCGACTCGTTCTATCCCGTATTCGACGGCGTCATCAACGTCCTCGAAAATTATGCGACGCGCCTCTCCGAGAAGATGAACGTGCTGGTGATGGCGCCGACCTGCAAGGGCCTCGCGTATGTCCGCAGCTATCCCGTGATCGGCGTGGTCAGTCTGTTTTCCAAGAAGCTGAATTATCAGGTCGCCCTGCCCGATCTCGACAAGCAGTGCAGCAAACTGCTGGAAAAACTGCGGATCGACATCATCCACTGCCACACGCCCTTCTTCGTGGGGTGGTATACGATGCATCTCGCCAAAAAGCGGGGGATCCCGCTCGTCATGACCTTCCATACCCAATTCCGGCAGAATTTCGTCAAGATCGTCGGGGACAATTTCATTGCGGACGGGCTCGTGAAGTTTATTCTCGAAACGTTCAATGCCAGCGACGAGGTCTGGACGATGAACAAGGCCGTCGGCGACGTGTTGCGCGGATACGGCTACGAGGGGGGCATCCACTATCTGCCCAACGCCACCACCATGGCGCTCCCGGAGGACTATGAGGCCGAGCGCGCGCGGGGCAGGGAGCGTTTTGAGACGGGAGATAAGATCGTGTTCCTGTTCGTGGGGCGGCTTGTTACGGAAAAGAATTTGCTCTTCATCGCGGAAGTTTTGGGCGAATTGAAGAGAAGCGGCGTGGCGTTCCGCATGATCGTGGTGGGGGACGGCCCCGACAGAAAGAAGATCGAAAAGAAATTTATAGAGGAAGACGTCATGGAGGACACGGTCTTTACGGGTCGGATCTCCGACCGCGCCGTTCTTGGCGAGGCCTATGCGGCGGCCGACCTGTTCCTCTTCCCCAGCCTATACGACGCCTCGAGCTTGGTACAGATCGAAGCGGCCTCCCGCAGGACGCCGACTGCGTTCATCAAGGACAGCGTCACCTCCTATACGGTCACGCACGGGGTCAACGGCTATGCCTTCCCCAACGACAAGACGGCGTTTGCAGACGGGGTCCGGCAGGTCATTTCCGACCGGGAGGCGCTCAGGGAAGTCGGGGAGAACGCGCAGCGCGATATCTATAAGACGTGGGACGAGATCGTGGATCGCGCCTATGATCGTTATATGGCGCTGATCGAAAAGTCCTCCGTGCAAGCGGAAGCGGAAGAGAAAATTTTGTCGTGATTTCGTAAAAAATATCGACATTCCCATGAAGAATGCTTGACAAGCCCTCTCGTCTTGTGGTATGATAACAATGTTGTACGGGGGCGTAGCTCAGTTGGTTAGAGCGCTTGCTTGACATGCAAGAGGTCACAGATTCGAGTTCTGTCGTTCCCACCACAAAGCCCTGTATATTGATTGAAAAGCGGGCAAAGCCCGTGTGAGAGTCAATATGTGGGGTTTTCGTTTTATTTTGCGGACGTGGCGGAATGGCAGACGCTCGTCGGCGCAAGCTGCGCATGGGAGCCTTTCCCGCTACGCGGCAAAGGCATGGTAGCTCCGCTGCGCCTCCTCTTCCCGCAAAACTTCGCGGAACTTTTGCGGGAGCCCTGAAAGAATAAAAGTCCAACGCGTCGCGGGGCAATGAGCGGCACGTTGGCGGACAAATTGTGTACATAGGCGGACGTGGCGGAATGGCAGACGCTCGTCGGCGCAAGCTGCGCATGGGAGCCTTTCCCGCTACGCGGCAAAGGCAT